>DASSQZ010000235.1:0-69691 GCA_035702105.1 Myxococcales bacterium
AGGAGGTTTTCCAGCACCGTCATGTGCAGGAAGAGGCGCAGGTTCTGGAAGGTGCGCGCCACGCCGCGCGCCGTGACCCGGTCCGGGGAGAGGCCGAGCAGGCTGTCTCCCCGCAGGGCGATGGCTCCCGAGGTGGGCCGGTACAGCCCGGTGATGCAGTTGAACAGCGACGTCTTTCCCGAGCCGTTGGGCCCGATCACCGCGACGGTCTCCCCCTCCGAGACGGAGAGGGAGAGGCCGCCGAGCGCGGTGATCCCGCCGAAGCGGAGCGCCAGGTCGCGGACCTGGAGGAGCGGTGCGGCGGCCATGGGCGAGCCGCTAGAAGTGCGAGGGGAAGTCCTGGTAGCCCGTGATCTGCTGCATCGAGGAATCCCTGGCCTTGCCGGCGCGCATCAGCCGCACCGTGTTCTGGCCGTGGTGCCGGTCGGGCCCGAAGTCCACCGGAGCGAGCAGGCCGCCGCCGGTGTAGCCCTTGACCGACTCCATCGCCTGGATGAACTTCTCGCGGGTCAGGTCGCGGCCGGCGCGCTGCAGGCCCTCGACGATCATGCGGATGTCGCTCACGCCGGTGACGCAGAAGCCCTCGCGGCCCTTCAGCTTGGGTTCGATCTTGGTCACGATGTCGATGGCGGCATCGGCGGCGGGCTCGCCGCGGACGGCGATGACGGTGTTGAAGTAGGCGCCTTCCCAGAGGTCGCCGAGCAGCCGGAACATGGTGTCGCGGTCGTAGAGGGTGAAGGAGGCGAAGATCTTCGGGCGGTACCCGACCTTGGCCATCTCCTTGACCAGCGCGGCGGCGTGCGTGGCGGTGGAGTAGAGGAGCACCGCCTCGGCGCCCGATTCCTTCATCTTCAGCGCGTGCGTCCCCAGCTCGCGGTCGGTCACCTCGTAGAAGACCTCGCCCACCAGCGAGACGTCCTTGAGCCTGGCGATGCCGCGCTTGACCCCGAGCAGGCCCTCCTTGCCGTAGTCGTCGTTCTGCCCGAAGACGGCCACCTTCTTCACGCCCTCCACCTTGTTCGCCTGCATGACCAGGAACTCGCCCTCGTCGGCGTAGTCCGGATAGACCTGGAACACCGAGGCGCGCTTCTCCTTGGGCTGCCTGGCCCAGACCTGCACGTTGGCGAGCGGCACGATGAAGGGAAGGTGGGACTCGGCGACGATCTCCTTGGTGGCATTGAGCACCGCGGTGCCGACGGTGCCCACCACCGCGAAGACGCTGTCCTTCATCTCGTTCATGTTGGCGACGGCCTTGCCGGGGTTGTAGCCGTCGTCCTTGAGCACCAGCTTGAGCTTGCGCCCGTGGACGCCGCCCTGATCGTTCACGTACTTCGCGTAGGCCTCGGAGGCGAGCGCGATGGAGCCCCAGGCGGCTGCCGGGCCCGAGAGCGGGCCGGTGATGCCGATGGTCACCTCCGTGTCGGTGACTCCAGGGACCGCGGCGGCCGCTGGAGTGGCGGCCGTCATTGAAAGTACGAACAGTCCTGCAATGATTCCACGCCCGGTCATGGGGAATTCTCCTCGCTGCGAAGGTCGCTCCCGGCGGATTCCTGCGCCGTATCCGGATTTCGCGATGCATCTTTCGGTCCGCGCCGGATCGGGCCCGCGATACTGGCAGGCAGCCTGCAGCGGGGGGGGCGAGGCCCGCAGAATGTGCAGCCCGCGCAACGCCGGGGCGAATCCTTTTTCAGGCTGCGAGCGCGCGCGACCGCAGCCACGGTTCCACCACCGCGAGGAACCGGTCGGGCGCCTCGAGCTGGGGAACGTGGCCCACGTCGTCGAGGACCTCGAGCCGCCAGTCGGGGCGGGCGGCGGCCAGCGCGCGGGCCGACTCGACGTTCACCAGCCGATCCTGGCGGCCCTGCACGATCAGCGCGGGCGCGCGGATGGTCTTGACCATCTCGTAGAAGCGGCGCCGGCGCATCAAGCGCGCCATCAGCGAGCGCTGCGCAAGAAGGAAGTCGCGGCTGCCGATCCGGCCCCTCTTCGCGCGCTCCCGCGCCAGCTCGACGTGAGCGGCGACGACTTCGGGCGCCACGCGCGACGGATCGACACAGCAGAGGGCGAGGATGTCGCGGACGCCCTGCTCGGGGCCGCGCCGCGCGCGGCGGAGCATGAGCGCTCCGCCGATCAGCGGCAGCGCCATGCCGAAGAAGACGGCGGCGACGCGCGGATCCAGCCGGGCCCCGCGAGCGATGGGCACCGCGGCATTGACCAGCACCAGCGAGGAGACCTTGTCCGGCTCCGCGGCCGCCTCCGCGAGCGAGAGATATCCGCCCATCGAGTTGCCCATCAGCAGCGCCGGCGCCCGCGCCACCGCCTCGAGGAAGCGGCCGAGCAGCACACGATTCTTGCCGACGCGGGCGGTGCGGCCGAGCGAAGGCGTGCGGCCGTGCCCTGCGAGATCGAGCGCGACTACGTGGCCGTACGCAGCGAGGCGCGGCGCGACGGCGAGCCAGTTCGCGTGCGAGCCGCCCAGCCCGTGGACGAGGACGATCGGCCTGCCCGAGCCACCGAAGTCGGCATAGTGGACCGGCCCGTCGAGATCGATCGTGCGGTGCTCCATGGCGCCATCCTTGCAGGCCGCAGGATAGCCCGCCAACGAAATCTAACGCGCGAGGTCGTATGCCCACTGCGTTCGATCGTCTCAGTCCCCTCGACCGCTACTTCCTCATCTACGAGCGTCCGGCGGCGCCCATGCACGTGGGCGGCGCGCAGATCATCGAGGCGGGTCCGTTGCGCAGGCCGGACGGCGGCCTGGACATCGCCCGCATCCGGGCCTTCATCGAGTCGCGGCTGCCGCGGATTCCCCGCTACAGGCAGATCATCGCCAGGACCCCGTTCGGCACGCCCATCTGGGTGGACGATCCCAACTTCAATCTCGAGTACCATGTGCGGCATACCGCGCTGCCGCGGCCCGGGGACGATGCCCAGCTCAAGGCGCTGTGCGGCCGCATCTTCTCCCAGGTGCTCGATCGCTCGAAGCCGCTCTGGGAGGTGTGGATCGTCGAGGGGGGCTCCGGAGATCAGTTCGCCTTCGTCAGCAAGATCCACCACGCCATGGCGGACGGCATCAGCGCGGTGGACCTGCTCGAGGCGCTGCTCACCCACGAGCCCACCACCGGGTTCGAGCCTGCCAGGCCCTGGGTGCCGCGCCCGCGCCCGTCGGCGGCGTTGCTCGCGCGCAAGGACGTGGAGGCGATCGCGGGCGCGGCCGTGGATCTCGCGCGCCGCGTCTCGGCCCTGGTGACCGGCGCGTTTCGCGCCGACAGCGAGGCCCGCGCCGCGGTGCGCGGCTTCCTCGACCTGACCTTCAAGACGCTGCGAAGGCCTTCCGAGACTCCGCTCAACAAGCGCATCGGGCCGCATCGTCGATTCGACTGGCTGAGCGTGGATCTGGCTGACGTCAAGGCGGTGCGGCGGGCGTTCGGCGGCTCGCTCAACGACGTGGTGCTCGCCATCGTGGCGGGAGCCGTGCGCCGGTTCCTCGAGCATCGCGGCACGAGCCCGCAGGGAATCGAGTTCCGGGTGATGGCGCCGGTGAGCATGCGCCCGCCGGAGGCCCGCGGCACCCTCGGGAACCAGGTGGCGGCGTGGATGGTCCCGCTGCCCATCGGCGAGCGCGACCCGCGCGAGCGCCTCGCCATCGTGCAGCGGACCACGGCGAAGCTGAAGGAGGAGAGGAACGCGCTCGGCTCCGGGCTGCTCACCGAGATGGTGGGCTGGACGCCCGCCACCTTGCTCTCGCTGACCGCGGCGCTGCCCTTCCGCGACCTGCCCTTCAACATGGTGGTGACCAACGTGCCCGGCCCGCAGCGGCCGGTGTACCTGCTCGGCGCGAAGATGATCACCGACTACGGCCTCGTGCCCCTGGCCGACTACAACGGGCTCGGCATCGTGCTCTTCAGCTACGAGGGCAAGCTGAGCTGGGGGTTCAACGCCGACTGGGACGTGGTGCCCGACGTGGACGTGTTCGCGCGCTGCGTCGAGGAAGCCTTCGAGGAGCTGCGCGACCTGGCGCGGCCGCCGCAGCCGGTGAACGTCGCGGCCGCGGCGCGTGTCGATCTCGTGGACGCTCGTTCGTCGCCACGGTAGAGGGAGGGAAAGCCCCTCCCGACCCCGAGGAGACGACGATGCGATTCATGGTGATCGTGAAGGCGAGCAAGGAGTCCGAGGCGGGCGTGCTGCCGGACGAGAAGATCCTCACCGAGATGGGCAGGTTCAACGAGCAGCTCGTCAAGGCGGGCGTGATGCTCGCCGGCGAGGGGCTCCACTCCAGCAAGCAAGGCGCGCGGGTGCGCTTCGAAGGCAAGAAGCGCACCGTCATCGACGGACCCTTCGCCGAGACCAAGGAGCTGATCGCGGGCTTCTGGCTCTGGCAGTGCAGGTCGAAGGAAGAGGCCATCGAGTGGCTCAAGCGCGCGCCCTTCGACGGAGGCACCGAGGTGGAGATCCGCCAGGTGTTCGAGACGGCGGAGTTCGCGGACAGCGACCCGAGCGGCGAGATCCGCCGGAGGGAGAACGAGCTGCGCAGGACGCTCGAGTCGCGGAAATAGTCCGCCGGGCCGTCAGGGCGTCTGCGCGAACTGCTGCGCCGCGGTGAACTGGCCGCAGGTGGTGGTGACGGTCGCGGTGAAGGTGACCGTGCCGTTGGTGGGCGTGGACGCGGTGGCCGGGCCTACCGCCACTCCCAGCACCTGGGTCGCCACCGTGACCGTGGCGACGGCGTTGGCCGTCGGGGTGGCCTGGCTCGTGGCCACCACGTGGTAGGTGCCGGGCGTGGTCGGCGCGGTGTACTTGCCCGTGGTGTCCACGGTGCCGCCCGCGGCTCCCTCCTGCACCGACCAGGTGACGGTGGAGTTCGCCGCGTTCGCCACGGTGGCGGTGAAGGTCTTGGAGGTGCAGCCGCTCACCGACGCGGTGGCCGGCAGGATGGTGACCGTGGTGGGCGGCGGCGGCGGCGGCAACTGCACGGTGACGCTGGCCGACCCGGTGCGCGTCGGATCGGCGACGCTGGTCGCCACCACGTGGAACGTGCCGGCGGCTGCCGGCGCGCTGTAGACGCCGGTGGCGCTGACGGTGCCGCCGCCCGCCTCGGTCACCGACCAGGTGACCGACGTGTTGCTGGCGGCGGTGACGGTCGCGGTGAAGGCCTGCTTCGCGCCTGCGGCGACCGCGGCGGTGGCGGGCTCGACCGCCACGGCAACGGCAGCCGGCGGGTTCGGCGGCGGGTTCGCCGCGGGCGGGTTCGCCGTGGCGGTCGTGTATCCGCCGCTGCAGGCAACGGCGAGCAGCGCGGGCACGACGAGTCTGCTTCGAACGAGGAAACGCTGATTCATGATCTCTCCGGGGGGCCTGGGGGATCGCCCGACTCCCCGAACCATGACCCATCCGGCGATCGCTTGCCCGCTATTTCGCTGGAGCGGGAAAATGCGAGTGAGTCATTGTGCTCACGGGGCGCACATCGTGTGCGCGTGCAAGCGCGCAGGTCGATACATTAAATGCGGAAAGTTACCGGCACCTCGAAGCGCGGGGCGCCCGTCACTCTGCGCGGATGTGGATGGCTGCCGCCGCCGCCGTGGAAGAGGTATTCGGCGAGGCATAGTATTCCCAATCCACGTGGTAGTTCCAGTGCTGGATTGAAAGGTCATTGTTGTAATAATGGGCCCGGCAGTCGGCGTTGTCCATGCGGCTGGCGTCGGTGATTCCGGTGTACCAGACGTAGTCCCAGACGGCGCCGGCGGGAGCCCCGGCCGCGAATCCGTCGCTGGGCCCGGTTCCGAACGAACAGCTGGCGATGGTCAGCCCGGGTGAGACCGGCGTGAGCGCCGGGAAGTCCGAGATGGTCGTGGTCGGGCAGGTGTTCGCGGGAACGGTGCAGTCCACGCCCTGGCCGGAGACGAACTGCCGGCCGTCGACCGGAGCGGCCGCCGCCGCGCCGGAGATGTCGTACCAGAGCACGGTCGTGTTCACCTGCGATCCGGCGCGGTTCACCGTCACCATCAGGTCAGGGCCGGTGATCGCGTTCGCGGCGTACCAGAACTGCGGCGTGTCGCCGGCAGGCGCGTAGCTGGACCAGAGGTTCCCCTTGTTGTCGGTGATGCTGGAGATCGTCACCACGTTCGGCTCGTTCGGAGCCATCACGATCAGGTTGCCGCTGCCTGGCACCTTGAACTTCCAGGTCGCAGGCGGCGTGGCGTTGGTCGTGTGCAAGATGCGATTGACATGAATCCCTGCCACAGGGGGCGTGGTTCCAGTCGCGGCTGCTCGAAGAGCGACCGCCACGCCCATGTAGTTCTGCGGCCCTCCGGCGGTCAGCGTCATTGCCGGCGTCACCGATGCCGATGCGGTCTGCACCAGGTACATCGAGGCGTGCGCGTCCATGCTCGTCGTGCGGCTGCTGGCGATGTCCGCATCGAGCAGCGTGAAGCCGCCGCCTGGAACCCAGTCATCCGGCGGGACCTGGAATGCATCGCCGGTCTGGCTGAAGAGGGCCCAGATCAGGTTCCCGCCGCCGGCGTCGTTGTTGGCCGGCGTGAAGGTGCCGGCGTTGATGCTGCCGCCGCCGTTCCTGACGTTGGAGCTCGTGCCCGCCGACGTCCCATCGGTGCCGGCGAATTCAGAGACGGTGTACTGGAAGACCGCCGGGCTCACCGAGGTGTGCACCGTGACGGTGTGGGTGGCGGCGGTGGCGTTCGCCAGCACGAAGACCGCCTGCACCGGCGTGCTGGTTCCGTTCCCTGCGGTGACCCTCGGAGTCGTGCTCCAGGCGTCCCCGGAGCTGTCGGTGATGCCGGTCACCGAGATTGCCGCTCCCGGATCGGGCTGCAGGGTGACTCCCAGGATCAGCGTATTCCCGGGGAGCGTCGGGTTGGGCAGCGTGAACCGGAAATGGTTCCTGCCGGTGGAAGAGCTGCCGTCCCGGGTCCCCGAGTTCACCTCGTTGCTGTTCGAGGACAGGTGCTGCACCAGCGAGGGGACCGCCGGCGCGCCTCCGCCGCCGCTGATGACGATGGTCGTGCTCCGGGAATCGCTGAGGCCCCTCGCGCGCGCGGTCACGGTGACGACGCAATTGCCTGCCGCGGCGGCGGTGAAGGTGGTCGACGCGGAGGCGGATGGCGAGAAGGAGCCGCACGATGCCGGCGCCGCCGTCCATGAATAGGAGATGGCATCGCCGTCGGAGTCGATGGCGATCGCCGAGAGCGAGATCGGGTCGCCCACCGCGGCGGCGCTGGCCGAGGCCGCGAGCGAGGTGATCACCGGCGAGTGATCGGGCTGCGGCGGCGCGCCGGTCGCGTCGAGGACGGTGATGGAGAGGTGCGCCGTCTGTCCCTTCACCACCGTCACCGCCGCGCTCGCGCTGCCCGCGGCGGTGGGGCCCGCCCACGCGGTTGCGGTGACCGTCTGCGGGCCCACCGGGACGGCGAGCGTGCCGGAGAAGGTCCCGGCGGGGTCGCGGGCCAGGTCCGCCGAGACGCCGGCCGGCGCCACCTGCACCGAGACGCGGGTGATCTGGGCGGCCGTGACCTGGGCGGCGACGGAAACGGTCAGGAGCGATCGTTCCGCCGCCGGTCGGGACCCGCAGGCGCAGAGGCAGAGAGCGAGCCAGGCCCAGCGCATCGGCTCAGGGCGCCGGCAGCACCACCACGAAGAGGCTGTCGCTGAGCGTCTCGCGGGTGACGGTTGCGACGACGACGCAGGCGCCGGTGTCCACGGTCGGCGTCCAGGTGGCCTTCGCTGAGGTCGCATTGGCGGTGAATACCGGCTGCACGATGGTTCCCCCGCACGAGTCGGTCAGCGCAGCGGTGCCGGTCGACCAGGGGTCGAATGACAGGGTGACGGTATACGCCGTGCCCTTGTGGAAGGGAACGCGAATCGTGGCGTCTGCGGCATTCCGCGCCACGGTCGCGAGCGTGGTCGTGCCGGAGGAAAAGGCGATCGACGAGATCACCGGCTGCGGAACGAAGGTCACCACCACGTCGATTGAACCGGTGGCCGCGGCGATCTGGATGGGGGCACTCTTGCTGTCCGACTTTGCGTTCGCCGTCACCGTGAAGGTCACCGTGCACGTGCCCAGCAGGCTGCCGGCGATGAAGGTCGTCGACGAGGCGGTGGGCGCGGCGAAGGTGCCGCAGCCCGCCGGCGAGGCCGTCCAGGCGAAGGTCATGGGGGTCTGGTCCGCGTCCATGGCGGTCGCGTTCACGGGCACCTGATCGCCCACCTGCGCGGCGGCCGGAGTCACCAGCGAGGTGACGACCGGCGAGTGGTCCGGTCCGGGCGCCGGACCGGTGGAATCGAGGATGCGGATCTGCGCCTGGACGGTGGCGTTCTTCTGCACCGCGACCGTCGCGGTCCCCCTGCCGACCGAGGTCTCGCCCGCGGCGAACGCCTCGACGGAGACGATCTGCGTTCCCACCGGCACGGAGAAGGTGCCGGCGAATCGGGTGGGATCGGCTGGATCCACCGTGAGGTCCCGGGTGACCGCCGCGGGCGTGATGGTCACCCGCACGTGCGTGATCTGCGGCGCCGCCGTGGCCGCCTGGGCAATGACGACGACGCTGCCGAGATCCTGGTTGCCGGCGCATGCGACGGCGAGCGCCAGCGCGCAGCTGAGCCTTGACGTCTTCATGATTGGCCCTCCCCTCGGGCAGGCGCTCGATAGCACGCCGCTGCCGGGGGTGCACCTCCATGATCGGGCATGGACACCATGCCGCGCGTGTCTCTACGCCTCGAAAGGGCAGACGCAAGAAAGCGGCGCCGCCCTCCCGGGCAGCGCCGCATTTGCGCAACGTGGAATGGTGAACGCGCAGCTACCGCGCTGCCGTCTGCGGCTTCCGCTCGACCCCTTCGATGTCGAGGGTGATGGCGACGTCGTCGCCCACCACCGGGCCCGCCTCCACCGCCTTGTTCCAGGTGAGTCCGAAATCCTTGCGATGAATGATGGTGCTGGCGGAGAAGCCCCGGCGCGTCTCGCCGTACATGCCCTTCACCGGAGGCGTGGTGGTGACCTCGAGCTTGACCGGCCGGGTGACCCCGTGAAGCGTCAGGTCGCCCTTGACCTCGAGCTTGTCCTTGCCCGCGCTGGCGACGCCCGTCGACTTGAACGAGAGGGTCGGGTACTTCGCGACGTCGAAGAAGTCGGCCGACTTGAGGTGCTCGTCGCGCTTGGGGTCGCGGGTGTCGATGCTGGCCGCGTCGACTGTGGCCTCGACGGTGGAGCGGGCCGGGTTGGCCTCGTCGTACTGGATGGTGCCGCTGGTCTTGTCGAACTGCCCGCGCACGGTGGAGATGACCAGGTGCTTCACCGCGAACGAGGTGGCGCTGTGGCTGGCGTCGATGTCCCAGGTGGTGGCGGCGAAGGCCGGCGCGGCCAGCGCGGCGGCGACCAGGGCGATGAGCTTCTTCATGTGTGCTTCCTTCCTTGTGGGGCGGCGAGGGGCCGCGCGTCGGGTGTTCTTTTGCTGCTGTTCCCATATCCGTGCAATGATGGTTGCGGCAATTCACTGTTCCTGAGGTGGAACGATGGATCTGAACCTCCTTCCCCTCTTCGAGGCGGTGGCCCGCACGGCCAGCTTTTCCTCGGCCGCGCGCGAGTTGCGCATGCCCAAGTCGTCGGTGAGCCGGGGCATCGCGCGGCTGGAGGCGGAGCTTGGCGTCCAGCTCTTCTTCCGCACCACCCGGCGGGTGACGGTGAGCGCCGCCGGGAAGGAGCTCTACGATCGGGTGGCTCCGCTGCTCGGCTCGGTGAAGACGGCGCTGGGCGAGCTGCCCGAGCGCGCGGAGCAGCCGGCCGGAGAATTGCGCGTGACGGCGCCGGTGGACCTCGGCGTGCTCTTCCTCGCTGAGGTGGTGACGCGCTTCACCGCGCGGTATCCCGCGGTCTCCGTCTTCATGAACCTCACCGGGCGGCCCGTCGACCTGGTAGCGGAGGGGTTCGACGTGGCGCTGCGCGTGGCTCCCCGGCTGGCCGACTCCACGCTGGTGGCGCGGAAGGCGGCGCCGATGTGGGTCGGCCTCTTCGCCTCGCCGCTCTACCTGGCGCGGCGGGGCACGCCGCGCGACGAGCGCGATCTCGCCGCGCACGACTGGGTCGCCTTTCGCGGCCAGGGAACGCCGCGCGGCCGCGCCCCGGAGATGGAGGAGCGGGCTTCGCCCGCGACGGGCGGAGGTCGCGAGGCCGGAGCATCGGGGGAGGGTCGCGCCCGCATCGTCTGCGACGACCTCCTCTTCGCCCGCGACGTGCTGCGCTCCGGCGCGGGAGTGGGGCTCTTGCCCGCGTTCGTGGCCGAGGCCGACCTTGCCGCCGGCACACTGGTCCACGTGCTGCCCCGCTACCACCGCCTGGCGGGGCACCTGTACGTCGTCTCCCCGTCGGTGCGCCACGTGCCGGCGAAGGTGACCGCCTTCCGCGACCTGGTGCTCGAGCTGCTGCGCGCGCGGCCGCTGGGTCCTGCCGGCATTTGATGCGGGATGGAGGGCGCCGCGCGCAAAAAAAACCGATGCCGTTGCGCCACCGCGCAATGAACGCGCCTGCATTCATGTGGGTGGAAAAGTGTGCGGGGGCGCAAATCTCGCGGCACCGCCTTCCGCGGGTGCGCGATCGGAGCTGCGGAAGGTGCCGCCATCACTCTGGGAGGCGGGTTCCCGGCTGCCGGCCATGCCCCCGGAACCGGCGCAAGATTCGCGCGAACGGCGCGATCGGCCGCGTGGTGCGCTGGTTGCAGCGGGCGCGTTCAGACCCTCTTCCGAGGACACCAAAATGCCGCAGCATCCCCGGCGAAACCGGCTCTCGACGCACTCCCTGCACCTGCTCTGTATCGTCGCCCTCGCCGCCTGCGGCAAGGGCGCGGAAGGACCGAAAGGCGCCACCGGCGCTCCGGGCGCGCCTGGCGCGAACGGCACCTCCTGCTCGGCACAGAGCAACAACGACGGCACCACCACCATCACCTGCACCGACGGAACCTCCGGAACGGTGAGCGACGGCGCGCCGGGCACTCCGGGCGCAAGCTGCACCGTCACCGACAACGGCAACGGCACCCGCACCATTACCTGTGGAACGAGCGGCATCACGGTGAGCGACGCGGTGGTGAACTTCTCCCTCCTGTCGGCGGCGGAGCAGGCCGACGCGAATCCCAGCGCGGTGGTCACCGGGGTGACCTTCCCCGCCGACGGACGCCCGGTGGTGACGCTCAAGGTCAGCGACCGCAAGGGCAACGGCATCAAGGGAATCCCCGCCGCCTCGCCGGTGAGCTGGCGCTTCTCGCTGCTCAAGCTGGTGCCGGGATCGGAGACGGCGCTCGGCGTCAACGGCAGCTCCCTCGACACCTGGGTGAGCTACATCGCCAACAACGCCACCTCGACCGCCAGCACCGAGAGCCCGGGCACCAGCGCAACCAGCGGCACGCTCACCGACAACAACGACGGCACGTACACCTACCGGTTCGGCAAGGTGATCACCAACGCCGCTGCCGCCGGCACCACCTTCGAGGCGGACAAGGTCCACCGCCTGGTCGTGCTCCTGACCGCCTCCGGCAACCCCTTCCAGCCCATCAACGTCGCCAAGGATTTCATCCCCTCCACCGGCGCCGACGTGAGCGGCCAGAACGACAAGGTCGACCCGGCCGCCTGCCTGCAGTGCCACGGCAGGTTCCGCGCCCCCGCCGGGGGCACGGGCGCGTTCCACGGCGGGACGCGCTACAACGTGCAGGTCTGCGTCGCCTGCCACAACGACCAGCGCCGCTTCACCCCGGTGCCGGGCACCGGCACGACGCCGATGGCGAACGACGACAGCATTGCCGCCGACGGCACCTGGACGGGCACCATGGCGGTGCTCAACGGCGAGGCGGTCATGAACCTGCCGGTCTTCATCCACAAGATCCACATGGGCGAGGACCTCAAGCTGACGGGCGGAAGCTACATGGCGGTCCAGTTCCCCGAGATCACCTATCCCCAGGACGCGCGCAACTGCACCAAGTGCCACCGCGCCCCCGCCGCCAAGGCCGACAACTGGATGAACAAACCCAGCCGCCGCGCCTGCAACGCCTGCCACGACAACGTCAGCTTCGAGCGCACCATCCCCGCGGGCCGCGTCACCCACACCGGCGGCGCCTGGGGCGACGACAAGTGCACCGTCTGCCACGGCGCCAGCATGATCGACGGCACCAACGAGGTGGCCAACTGGCACGTCGCGGTGGCCCCGCCCGACCCGAACAGCACCTGGGCCGGGGGCACGAACTCCAACACCAACGCGGCGTACCTGGCCGCGGCCAACGCGCTGCCCAAGGGCGCAAGCAGGTTCGTCTCGGTGGTGAAGAGCGTCTCGCGCGACTCCAGCAAGCACCCGGTGATCGTCTTCAAGCTGCAGAAGGACGGGACCGACGTGGTCTTCAACAGCTTTGGCGCCAAGACCGAGCTGATCGACAACTTCGTCGGGTCTCCCACGCTCTACTTCGCCTGGGCCATTCCCCAGGACGGCATCGTGGCGCCCGCCGACTTCAACATGAGCGCGAGCGGCTACCTGAAGCGCATCTGGAACGGCACCGCCACCGGCAGCGGCGCGGGCACGCTGAGCGGGCCTGACGCGACCGGCTTCTACACGCTCACCCTCACCGGCGTGACCGTCACCGATACCGCCACCATGCTGACGGGCGGCGTCGGTTACGCGTACAGCCTGGGCAACGGCACCGCGGCGGCCACCGTGGGCAGCACCAACCAGCCGCTCACCCAGACGAACCTCGCCGCCTACCCGGTGGCAGCGAACGGCACCGGCGGCCTCATCGTCCCGACGGCCGACGTCTGGATGGTTGCGACCGGCTACACCGGCCGGCGCTCGACACCGGGAAAGACGCCTCCGGAGACGCAGCCGGCGATCGTCGCGACCTCGAAATGCAACGCGTGCCATGAGGCGCTGGGCGCCGCGCCGACCTTCCACGCCGGCCAGCGCAACGACGCCCCCACCTGCTCGTTCTGCCACAGGCCCAACCAGACCAGCAGCGGATGGTCGGCCGCGTCGAGCAGCTACATCCACGCCATCCACGGGGGCTCGAAGCGCGTGAACGCGTTCAACTGGCACGCCTCTACGCCGGGCAAGACCTTCGCAGAGGTGACCTTCCCCGGCGTGCTGAACAACTGCGAGACGTGCCATGTGCCCGGCGGCTACGACTTCAGCACCGCCGCGCAGCTGTCCGCCTACCCGAACATGCTCTACAGCACGGTCGGCCAGGGCCGGTACAACAGCAACCCCACCACCAACCCCACCGGCTATTTCAGCATCTCGCCCTTCGTCGCCTCCGACAACCAGACCGACTACGGGTACGGGTTCTCGACCTCGAACGTCAGCGCGACGCTGCCCAACGGCCTGAGCGGCACCCAGACCATCGGCGGCAACACCGTGGCTTGCACGCCGTCCACGCCCTGCGTCTGCAGCGCGGCCAATCCATGCAGCGTCGACGTGAGCGCGCCCTACACCGTGAACAACGTGGCGGTGACGTTCACGCAGAAGATCGGCACCGTCGTCACCACCTGCAACGCGACGACGCCCTGCACCTGCACCACGGCGCAGACCTGCACCGGAGTGGTGGCCACCTGCTCGGCTGCGGCGCCGTGCGACGCCCAGCCCACCACGCTGGTCAACTCGCCCATCGTCGCGGCCTGCACCGGCTGCCACGACAGCCCGATGGCCATCGACCACATGCAGGCCAACGGCGGGTCGTTCTACGAGCCGCGCGCCACCGCCTTCAGCAAGCCGCAGAAGGAGCAGTGCCTGCTCTGCCACGGCGAAGGCAAGATCGCGTCGATCCGTGACATGCACATGAAGTAGTCGCAACCAGGTCCGGCAACGTGGAGGGCGGGCCCTTCGGGGTCCGCCCTTCGCATTTCCGGCCGGCCGCGCACGGCTTGCGCGCGAGCCGCCCCCGCCGCTGGTGGCGGTCAGGGCACGATTGGTGCAGTTTGCCCCTCTCGATGGGCTTCCTGAAGGCCACCGCCGCGCGGTTCGACATCGCGGTGGTGAGGTTTGCGCAGGGCCTCGCAAGGCGTGCGGCAGGCGACGGCCCGCCCCACGACGAGCGCCTGCGCCGGCTGGAGGAGACCGCGCGCATCTACCAGTCGGTCGACCCCGCGGCGTTCTTCGCCGAGCCGCCGGAGCCCCGCATGGAGGCGACCCGGGTCCGCTCGCTCCGCGGCGGCGGCGAGGTGGTGGACCTGAGCTGGCAGAGCGGCTGGGTGCCCCACGACGTCACCGGCCGGGAGCAGTACCTCCGCTTCCAGGAGAACCGGGTCGCGCAGGCGCGGCTGCTCTGCCATCCGCGGCCGGCGCCGGCCATCGTCTGCCTGCACGGGTACCGCGCCGGCGTGCACCGCTTCGAGGAGCTGGCCTGGAACGCGCGCTGGCTGCACCGGCGGCTGGGGCTCGACGTGGCGCTGCTCACGCTTCCCTTCCACGCGCTGCGCGCGCCGCGCGGCCGGCTGGCGCCGGTGTTCCCGTCGATGCGCACCGGCCGCACCGTGGAGGGCTTCGGCCAGGCCGTCTGGGACACGCGCGCGCTGATGCGCTGGCTGCGGGCGAGGGGCGCGCCGAGGCTGGGCGTCGCGGGCATGAGCATGGGCGGCTACACCGCCGCGCTGCTCGCCACCGTGGAGCCGAGGCTGGACTTCGCCGTGCTCTTCATTCCCCTGGCCGACCTGACCGAGGTGGCGTTCGAGCACGCGGCGCTGCGCGGCGAGCCGGTCCCCGAGATCCTGCGCGAGCCGGGAAAGCGCGCGCTGCAGCTGGTGCGCCCGCTCGGGCGCGCCCCGCTCGTGCCCGGGGACCGCATGCTGGTGATCGCCGCCGAGGCGGATCGGATCACCGCCACCGACAACCACGCCGAGCGGCTGGCGGCGCATTTCCACGCGCCGCTGGTCCGGTTCGAGGGCGGGCACCTGCTGCAGTTCGGAAGGCGCGCGGGCCTCCTGGCGATGGCGGCGCTGATCCGTTCGCGCATCGGCTGAAAAGCGGCCGCGCCGTTAACGAAAATTTGGAAACGCGGCAATCCGACGATGGTCGGTATCGAGATTGTACGGCCGCGCAGCCGCGAAGGCAGGCCGGGCGGCCATTTTACGTATGGGCGTTCGTGCATTTAGGCGTCGGTCCGCGCGGCGGGCGCGGTGCGGCATCTTGACGCCGGCGCTGCGCTCGTGTGTGTTGGCGACGACTCCGGCAATCACTGCGGAGCTGCAGTGCACAGGGGGAGAAAGGGAGCCCGCAGAAACAGGAAACGAGAGGAACACACACAATGACGAAGTACCGAACTGCGTTGCTGTCGGTGTCTCTTGCGACATCGATGTGCATGGCCATGGCCGGCTGCGGAAGACAAGCCGCAGCACCTGCCGAGAAGAAGACCACCAACCTGGCGTCGTCGCTGGTGCAACTGCAGACGCCCCTCAACGGCAACAGCCTGCCGAAATTCGTCGATCCGCTTCCGGTCCTTTCCGGCAGCAGGGTGGACGGCACCAGGCCCCTCCAGGTGGACATGGAGGAGTTCCAGCAGAAAGTCCTGCCCGCGTCCGTCTATGCCGGCCTGGGTTCGCCCTTCAACAAGGGAACCTATCTCTGGGGCTACAACATCAACGGCACCGGCGCGAGCTGGCCCGCCCGCACCATCGAGGCGCGCCAGGGCGTGACCACCACGGTGAGCTACACCAACAGCCTGGTGAACACGCGGCTGCAGAACCTGCTCACGGTGGACCAGTCGCTGCACTGGGCCGACCCGCTCGGCACCACCGCCGCCAACAACTGCGTCAACGGCCCGCCGCTCGCCGAGCCCTGCACCGAGCCTTACGCCGGCCCCATCCCGGCGGTGGTGCACCTGCACGGCGCCGAGGTGCTCTCGCAGTACGACGGCCATCCGGACGCGTGGTTCACGCCCGACGAGACCCTGAAGGGCCGCGGATTCGTGAGCAGCACCTACAACTACGGCAACACCCAGGAAGCGACCACGCTCTGGTACCACGATCACTCGCTCGGCGCGGTGCGCACCAACGTCTATGCCGGCCTCGCGGGCTTCTATTTCATCCGCGACAACCGCGACACCGGCCTGGCCAGCAACCCGATCACGCTGCCCTCCGGGCCCCAGGAGGTCGAGCTCCTGCTCCAGGACCGGCAGTTCGACACCAACGGGCAGCTCTACTTCCCCAACTCCGACAACCCGGCCAACCTGAACGGCCCGCCCGGCAACCCGGACAAGCACCCGTTCTGGATCCCCGAGTTCTTCGGCGACGTGATCACCGTCAACGGGAAGAGCTGGCCGGTGATGCAGGTCCAGCCGCGCCGCTATCGCTTCCGCATGCTCAACGGCAGCAACGCGCGCTTCTTCATCATGGAGCTGTTCGACCAGACCGGCGTCGACATGCACGTCAACGGCGCTCCCGGCCCGGCCATCTGGCAGATCGGCTCCGACGGCGGACTCTTCGACGCTCCGGTCAAGCTGACCGATCCGGCGAACGGGCCCGACGCCTGCTCCGGCACGCCGATGGGCAGCAACTCCGACATCCGCGCGGGCCAGAAGTGCCTCTTCCTGGCGCCGGCAGAGCGGGCCGACCTGATCATCGACTTCGCCGGGATGGCGGGCAAGACCTTCACGCTGAAGAACTTCGCCGTCATTCCCTTCCCCAGCGGCGGGCCGGTGGGCTTCGGCGCGCCCGACGCCACCTCGGACGGGCTGGTGATGCAGTTCAAGGTGTCGCTGCCGATGAAGGGAACCGACACGAGCTTCAATCCCGCCTCGCCGGGCCATCCCGCCCTCCGCCCCGCGCCGATGGTCGACCTGGCCTCCATCCAGCCTGACCTGAAGCGCCAGCTCATCCTCGTCGAGGAGGAGGGCAACACCGCCAACCCGGACGGGCCCGGCGCGCCCAACGCGGACGGGGATCCGGTGCAGAGCCTGATCAACAACACCAAGTGGAACGGCAACATCGAGGGAACCACCACCCAGGTGCCGGGCTCCACCTCGAACGGCCGCGGCATCTCGGCCACCGAGACTCCGCGCCAGGGGTCCACCGAGCTGTGGGAGGTGGCCAACCTCACCGGCGACGCGCATCCCATCCACATCCACCTGATCCAGTTCCAGGTGATCTCGCGGCAGCCGTTCGACCTCGATCGCTACCTGGCCGACTGGATCGCCGCGTTCCCGGGAGGGACGTTCAACGGGTTCAACTTCGCGCCCGGCGTCTACATCCCCGGATTCGGGCCACCGCTGCCGTACAACGTGCCCAACTCGGCCGGCGCTCTCGGCGGCAATCCCGACTTCGACGCCGCCAGGTACACGAAGGCGGGGGCGTGCGCCGGAAACGCCTGTCCGTCGCGGGCGCCTGACGCGCTGGATTCGGGCTGGAAGGACACCATCAAGATGTTCCCCGGCGAGATCACCCGGCTCGCCGTGCGCTGGGCGCCGCAGCACCTGGACGCCAACGCGGTGGTGGCGGGGCAGGACGCCTTCCCGTTCGATCCGACCCTGGGGCCGGGGTATGTGGAGCACTGCCACATCCTCGATCACGAAGACAACGAGTTCATGCGCCCGTTGCTGATCGCCCGGTAGGCAACGCGCGCGTGCCACCCCGGGCCCGGACATGCGGGCCCGGGGTGGCGGTGCCATCTCGCCGAGATCAATCCCATGCACAATGAATCGGAAACGCCGCGGAACGCGCCGGAGCTGCCTCCGGTGTCGCGCCGCTTCATCTTCGCTTCCCGCCTGCTGCTGCTCCTCGCTGCCGCCGGCGCCGCGACTGCCGCCGCGCTGATCGCGGTGCGCGATCCTGCCGCCGCGGTCTCGGGCGTGCGCTACGTCTGCCCGATGCACCCGGAGGTGCGCTCCGGCGCGGCCGGGCAGTGCCCGATCTGCCGGATGGCGCTGGAGCCGGTGGGCCGCGACGTGGCCGCGACCGCGGGCCGCGCCGCCGCCGCCGACACCAGCGCCGTCGAGAACGTGCGCAAGCACCGGATCATGGACTTCGTGAGAAAGCGCGCGCTGCTGTTCGAGGTGCGCGAGCTGCGCGGGCCGGCCTGGGTGGAGAGCGACGGCACGGTAACCGCGCTGTTCTACGACGACCAGATCGCCGTCATTCCCCCCGGCGAGCGCGGCTCGTTCACTCCCACCGACGCTCCCGGCACGGCCATCGGCCTGCGGCGGATCGACGAGGAGGCGGTGCGCTGGGACGACTCCACCTCGCGGATCCGCTTCCGCCCCGAAGGCCGCGGGGCCCCGCTCGCCCCGGGCCTGGTCGGGTGGCTGGAACTCCCGCGCAAGCCGCGGGAAGTGGTGGCGGTTCCCGTTTCCGCAATCGTGAACAGCCCCGAGGGCCCCTACGTGCTGGCGGCCGCGGGCGCGGGCTTCGAGAAGCGGCCCATCGAGATTGGAGAGACCTTCATGAAGCAGGGATTCGCCGTGGTGCGTTCGGGGCTGCGCGCCCAGGATCGGGTGGTGGCGAAGGCCACCTTCTTCCTCGATGCGGACCGCAGGCTCGACCTGCCCGGCGACGAGGAAGGGAGGAGCGAGCGATGATCGCGCGCCTGGTCTCGTGGTGCGCCCGCCATCACTGGATCGTGATCGGCGCGGCCCTCCTGGTCTCGCTGGGCGGCGAGCTCGCCCGGCGCAGCCTTTCCGGGGACGTGATCCCGGACCTGTCCGATCCGCAGATCGGCGTCGTGGCCGACTGGATGGGCCACTCCGCGCCGGAGGTCGCCTCCAGGGTGACCTCGGTGCTCACCAGCGCCCTTCAGGATCTGCCCGGAGCCAAGGCGGTCCGCGGCTCGACCATGACCGGGATGGCCTACGTCGACGTCATCTTCGAGTCGGTCTCCGGCATCGAGGCCGCCCAGCGCGCCGTGCGCGACCGGGTGGACGGCGTCCGCGCGAGGCTCCCGCGGAATCTACGATTGCAGATCGGCCCGGCCGCCTCGAGCACCGGCTGGGTCTTCGAATACGCGCTCACCGACCCTTCGCTGGTCTCCTCGCTCCTCGACCTGCGCCGCTTCCAGGACGACGTGCTCCGCCCCGCGCTCCTCGCGATTCCCGGCGTGGCAGAGGTGGCTTCGATCGGCGGCGACGTCCGCGAGGTGCGGGTGGACGTGAAGCCGCGCGAGTTGCGCGAGCGCGGGCTCGCGTTCACCGACGTGATCTCCGCGCTGCAACCCGTCTTCGCGAAGGGCGGGGGCGTCTCGAAGGCCTCGCTCTCCGACCTGCGGGAGGTGAAGGTCGGGCCGCAGCAGGGAACCGAGGGTGCGCGGCTCGGAGAGGTGGCGCTGGTGCGGCTCGGCGAGGACATGCCCACCGGCATGGCCGACCTCGCCGGGGTGAAGGCGGTGGGAGGCATCGTCATCGCCCGCCGCGACGCCGACCTCGGCAAGCTGGTCGCGCAGGTGAAGGAGACGCTCGCGCGCGAGTGCCGGAAGTTGCCCCGCCGCGCCGCCGACCGGGAGCGCATGGACTCCGGGGCCGCGGCCGAAGTCCACGTCAACACCACCTACGACCGCACCGACCTCGCGGCCCGCGTGCGCCACACGCTCCTGCATGCGCTGGGAGAGGAGGTGGGCGTGGTGGTGCTGGTCATCCTCGCCTTCCTGCTCGACGCGCGCAGCGCGCTCGTGCCCATGGCCACCCTGCCGGTGGTGCTGCTGCTCACCTTCGGCGCGATGTGGATCCTGGGTGTCCCGGCCACGATCATGAGCCTGGGCGGCATCGGTATCGCGCTGGGCATGGCGGTGGACGCCGACATCGTGGCGCTCGAGGCCTCGCACCGGCGGCTGGAGACGGTGGACGCAAAGGCGTCGCCCGCCGGGCGGCGCAGGCAGATCGTCGCCGCGGCCCAGTCCTTCGCTCCTGCCATCCTCACCTCGCTGCTGATCACCGCGATCTCCTTCCTGCCCGTCTTCGCCTTCACCGGCGAGACCGGCCGGCTGCTTCGCCCGCTCGCGCTCACCAAGACGCTGGTCGTGGCCTCCGCCGCGCTGGTGACGGTGACGCTGGCGCCGGCGATCCGCGATCGCCTGCTGCGGGGCAAGGTGATCCCGGAGTTCGACAATCCGCTGACCCGCGGGCTGGTGCGGATCTACCGGCCGTTCGTCCATTTCGCCCTCAGCCGGCCGGCCCTGACCCTGACCACGGCGGCGCTTGCGCTCGCCTCCTGCATTCCCATCCTCTCCCGCCTGGGCGGCGAGTTCCTGCCCCGCGTGGAGGAGGGCGACCTGCTCTACATGCCCACCACGCTTCCGGGGGTGCCTCCGGATCAGGCCTCGGTGCAGCTCTTCTGGCAGGACCACGCCATGAGCCGGTTCCCCGAGGTGGCCAGCGTCTTCGGCAAGGTAGGGCGGGCGGAGACCGGCACCGATCCGGCGCCGTACTCGATGGCGGAGACGACCATCCGCCTGCGCCCCCGCGAGGAGTGGCCGAAGGTGCCGCGGACGCGGTGGTACTCGGGCTGGGCGCCGGCGCCCCTCCACCGGATGCTCGCCGCCTTCTGGCCGGACCGGACGCCGCGGACCACGGCGGAGCTGGTGGAGGAGCTGGACAAGGCGGTCCGCCTGCCGGGATGGATCAGCTCCTGGACCACGCCGGCCCGCGCGCGCATGGACATGATGGCCACCGGCATCCGCACGCCGGTGGGCATCCGCATCGTCTCCCCCGATCCGAAGCGGCTCGATGCGCTGGGCACGGCGTTGCGCTCGGCGGCGGCGCGGATTCCCGGGACGCGCAGCGCCGTCTTCGAGTCGCTGGGAGGCGAGACGCGGCTGGCCTTCGACGCCGATCCCGCGGCGCTGGCCCGCCACGGGGTCGACGCCGCCACGGTCAAGTCCACCGTCGATCTCATCGTGAACGGCGGGCAGGTGGGCGAGTTGGAGCAGGATGGGCGGCTCTTGCGCGTGCGGGTCGCGCCCGAGGCGCCCGACGTGCAGCCGCGCGGTCCCGCGGACCAGCTCCGAGAGATCACCGTGCGCGCGGGCCGGCCGGTGCCGCTGGCGCTGGTCGGCCACCCAACCTGGGTCCGCGAGCCGGCGCAACTGCGCACCGAAAAGGGCGAGCTCATCGCCTACGTCTACGTCGATCTCGCCGACGGGGTGGGACTGCGCGATTACGTGGAGCGGGCCCGGCGCGAGGTCGATGCGCTGGTCGCCTCCGGCGAGGTCCGGCTGCAGCCGGGCGAGCGCATCGAGTGGACCGGCCAGTACCCGCTCCTGATGGCGGGCGAGAAGCGGCTCGCGTGGATCGTTCCCATCGTGGTGCTCTCCATGCTCGGGCTCCTCCTGCTCCAGTTCCGCAGCCTGATCGAGGCGCTGCTTGTGCTGGCGTCGGTGCCGTTCGCGCTGGTGGGAAGCTTCTGGACGCTCTACCTGCTCGACTTCCCGCTCTCCGCGCCGGTCTGGGTGGGGCTGCTCTCGGTGGTCGGCCTCGCCATGCAGACCGGCGTGGTCATGGTGGTCTACATCGACGAGGCGTTCTACCGGCGGGTGCGGGAAGGACGGCTGCGAACGCGCGAGGACATCGTCGCCGCCCATGCCGAAGGAACGGTGCAGCGGCTGCGGCCGAAGATCATGACCATCACCACCATGGCGGCGAGCCTCTTGCCGCTGCTCTGGACCGAAGGGGCAGGCGCGGGAATCATGCGGCGGGTGGCGGCGCCCATGCTGGGAGGGCTCCTCACCAGCGCCTTTTTGACGCTGGAGGTGCTGCCGGTGCTCTACACCATCTGGCGCTACCGGCAGCTCAAGCAGGCGGAGCGCGCGGTGGTGCCGATCGCGGCCATCGTCGGCACCGCAAGGGCTGCGGCGCAATAACGCAGATTCCCTGGCATTGCGCCGCAGCGAGCGGGAAGGGGAATACGGGGCGATTGACGAGGACCGTGACAATGATTGATGCTGCGTCACGTCCGCCCCGATTCCTTCTCCCGGAGAATCCATGCCCTTCTTCTCGCGCGCCCTTCCTGCGGCTGTGATTGGCCTCGCCTGCGCTTGCGGAGGCTCGGCCGGAGTGAGCCCCGGCGCCTGCGGCGCCGCCTCGCTTTCCGCCGGGGTCGGCCCTGCCCAGGCGGTCGCAAAGCACGCCACCGTGCAGCTCGAAGGCAGCGCCAATGGCGCGCGCGGCGACGTCTCGTACCTCTGGCGGCTCGATGCAGTGCCGGCGGGCAGCGCGGCATCGCTCTCCTCGACCAGCATCGCCCGGCCCACCTTCACCGCCGATCAGCCCGGCGTCTACGTCGCATCGCTGGTGGTCAGGGATGGCTGCGGCAGCGCGGCGGCATCGGCGGTGATCACGGCGGCGAACCGCGCGCCGGTGGCCTCGGGAGGGCCGGATCTTCACGCCATGCCGGGAGACGTGGTCACTCTCGACGGGGGCGGCAGCAGCGACCCCGACCAGGACGCCCTCTCCTTCAACTGGGCGCTCGTCTCCAGTCCGCCGGGGAGCAGCGCGGCGCTCTCCAGCGCCTCGGCTGCGGCGCCCGTTTTCGTGCCCGACCGGTTCGGCACCTACGTCGCATTGCTGACCGTGAGCGACGGCTCGGCGAGCAGCACGCCGGTGGCCGTGGTGGTGCAGGTCGGCGTCACCGGCCCCGCCGGCAATTGTGCTCCCGCCGCCGCACCGTTGGCCTCGCCCGGATCCGACCAGACCGTCTCCTTCTCGTCGGTCGTGCAACTGGACGGGACGCGGAGCACCAGCGGCCGCGCCAGCCCTTTGACCTACAGATGGAGCCTGACCTCCGCGCCAACCGGGAGCACGGCGTCGCTCAACAATCCGGCCAGCGCGCAACCGTTCTTCTTCATCGACCGGGTGGGCGTCTACGTCCTCACGCTGGTGGTGAACGACGGGTGCGTCGACAGCGCTCCGGCCACCGTCAAGGTGACGCGCCTGAACAGTCCGCCCACCGCTGGCGTCTTCATCTCCAGCTCGACGATTCCGATTCTGGTGCCGGTCACTTTCCAGACCTTCGTGAACGACGCCGACAACGATCCGCTCACCTTCCGCTGGCAGGTGGTCAACGCTCCGCCCGGCAGCGCCGCTTCGTTCACGGACGCCACGCGCATCGATCCGGGCTTCACGCCCGACGTCGCAGGCTCGTATACGCTCTCACTGGTTGTCAGCGATCCGGTCTCCTCGAGCGCGCCGGCGGTCATCACCTTTCCTGCGGCGAATTTGCCTCCGGTCGCGGCGGTCGGGCCTGATCAGGCCGGTACGCTCGGCGTCACGGTGACGCTCGATGGGTCTGCCAGCCTGGACCCCAGCCGGCGCCTGCTCGGCTTTTCCTGGACGCTCCAGGGTCCGCCGGGAAGCGCGGCCGCACTGGTCGGCTCGACGACTTCGAAGCCCACCTTCGTTCCCGACGTGACGGGCACGTATCTCGCGCAGCTCACCGTCAGCGCCGGCGGCCTCAATGCCCAGGCCAGGGTCTCCGTGGCGGTTTGGCCGGGTGTGGCGCGTCTGACCTACCGGGTGATCGATGCCGACTATTCCACCGCCCTGGACCGGCTCGTCGCCGTGGCGGCGGATCCGAACGCGCTTCATCTCTACGATCCGCGCACCGCGACCGACACGGCCGTCGCCCTGCCGCTCACGCCCGAGAGCGTGAGTCTGAGCGGCGACGGGCTCTTCGCCGCCGTGGCGCACGACGGCGCCGTCTCCTATGTGGATCTGGCGGGGGCGGCGGTGGTGAGGACGCTCCCCTTCGTCGGAGACCAGGCGTTCGCCCTCCTGGGCGACAACGCGTTCGTCTATACCGCCCAGCGCGGCCCGGCCGGCGATCACGTCCGTCTGCTGGCGCAGCCGG
This sequence comes from Myxococcales bacterium, assembly GCA_035702105.1. GTDB lineage: Bacteria > Myxococcota > Myxococcia > Myxococcales > 40CM-4-68-19 > 40CM-4-68-19. The sequence continues at coordinate 23,794 of DASSQZ010000235.1, forward strand.
TGGCGGGTGGCGCGATCACCACCGTCATCTCGTCGCTCACGGGCCCGGCACACGCGCGCGTCCGCAACGGTGCCGGCGCGTTGTATCTGGCCAGCGACTCGCAGTTCTTCGGCGGCATCGAGAAGTACGCGCTTTCCGGCGGGACGCCCGCGCTCGTGACGCCGGCGAACAGCGTCTTCACCAGCTCGTGCGCCAACCTCTGGTTGTCCCAGGCCGGCACGCGACTCTTCACTCGCTGCGGTGCGGTCTTGCACGCTTCCAGCGCGGCGATCGAAGATCTCACCAATGCGGGGACGCTCGCGCACGCGGCGAGCAGCCAGTTGTTCCTGCGCCACCTCTCCGACTCGACCGCGGCCGGGGAGATCTCCGCCATCGCCACCGCGGACTCGCAGTTCTTCAATACGACGGACGACCAGACCCTTCGGCGCTGGGACTCGAACGGCCTCGTGCTTCGGGAGTCGGTGCCGTTCCCGTTGGAGGCCGTGGGGACCGGGTCCTTCAAGTGGAGCGGCCGGTTCGTCTTCTACCGATCCGACGGGAGCGAGCGCTACGTCGTCCTCCAGCTCGACCCCGCAGCGGCGGTGCTGCAGGACTTCGGGGTGGCGATCTTCTAGTTCGTCCGGAAGGGGAGTGCGCGATATCATCCGCGCATGGGCTTGCGGGGAGCAATGGCGGTGGCGCTGGCGGCGGCATTCGCGCTGCCTGCGCGGGCATCGGAGCATGACGTGCGCGCGCAGTTGCAGGTCGTGGCGGGCCGGAGCGTCTTCTTCGGGCACCAGTCGGTGGGCATGAACCTGATCGAGGGCCTGCGCGAGCTGTCGGCGGAGCAGGGCGTGCCGCTGCGGGTGGTGGAGGCAAAGGGCCGCCTCGACGTTACCGCCGGCACCTTCGCGCATTCGTACATCGCCGAGAACGGCGACCCGATGCACAAGCTGCGCAGCTTCGCCCAGGCGCTCGACGGCGCCGCTGCCGAGCCCGCGCTCGCCCTGATGAAATTCTGCTTCGTCGACTTCCGCCCGGACACCGACGCGCGGGCGCTCTTCGCCAGCTATCAGGAGACGCTCGCGGGGCTGAAAGCGCGCCATCCCGGCATCGCCTTCGTCCACGTCACCACGCCGCTCACCACCGTGCAGGGCGGGATGAAGGGCGCGCTGAAGCGCCTTCTCGGCAGGGCGCCCGCGGGATTGCTCGAGAACGAGCGCCGCGAGGAATACAACGCGCTCCTGCGCGCGGCGTACCGCGGGCGCGAGCCCTTCTTCGATCTCGCGGAGGCGGAGTCCACGCGCCCCGACGGTACCCGCGAGACGGCCGAGTGGCACGGCGCGGCGGTGCCCGCGCTGGTGCCTGCCTACACCGTCGATGGAGCGCACCTGGCCGGCGATGGCCGGCTCCGGGTCGCGCGAAGGTTCCTCGCCGTGCTCGCGTCGGCGCCGGTGGGTGCCGGTGTGGCTCCGCCCCAGGCCTCGCGCCAGCCCTGAAACCGGAGGCGCAGCGGTCCTGTGGTATTTGGAATTCCATGATCAGTCCGGACGTCCTGCGCCTCGATCCTGCAGCCTCGGTGGAATCCATCGCCGCCATCCTCCGGCGCCAGGTGATGGGAGATCTGCACCGCCGCGGGGCGGTGGTTGGCGTCTCGGGCGGGGTGGACAGCGCGGTGGTGGCGGCGCTCTGCGCCCGCGCCCTGGGCAAGGAGCGCGTGCTGGCGCTGTTCATGCCCGAGCGCGACTCCTCCGCCGACTCGCTGCGCCTGGGCCGCATGCTCACCGAGCGCCTCGGCATCCCTTCGCTGGTGGAGGACATCGCCCCGGCGCTGCAGGGCATCGGCTGCTATGCGCGCCAGGTCGCCGCCATCCGCGAGGTCTTTCCGGCGTACGGAGAGGGCTGGCGCTGCAAGCTCACGCTGCCGCCGATCCTCGATTCCGAGCGGCTCAACGTCTTCCAGCTCACCGTGCAGAGCCCCACCGGCGAGCAGCACACCTCGCGCATGCCGGCGGCGGCCTATCTCGCGCTGGTGGCCGCCACCAATCTCAAGCAGCGCGTGCGCAAGACCATCGAGTACACCCACGCCGACCGCCTGCAGTACGCGGTGGCGGGCACGCCCAACCTGCTCGAGTACGACCAGGGCTTCTTCGTCAAGCAGGGCGACGGCGCCGCCGACGTGAAGCCCATCGCCCACCTCTACAAGACGCAGGTGTACCAGCTGGCGGAGTACCTGGGCGTTCCCGAGGAGATCCGCAGCCGCCCGCCCACCACCGACACCTACTCGATGGAGCAGACGCAGGAGGAGTTCTACTTCGCGCTTCCCTGGAACCGCATGGACCTCTGCCTCTGGGCCCACGACCACGGCGTGCTGCCGGTGGACGCGGCGCCGGCGCTGCAGATCACCGAGGCGCAGGCGGCGCGCATCTACAAGGACATCGACAACAAGCGGCGCACCACCCGCTACCTGCACCAGCCGCCGCTGATGATCGCGGAAGACGGCTGAGCCCGCCCGCAGATCCAGCCGTCCAGAACGGGTGAGGGAGGTGACGCCGCCGCGCACCGCCCAAAGAAGGAGCCGGAGCTACTGGATGACGGCGCTCCGATCGGCGCTCGACGAGTAGCGGTTCTCGACCGCGGGATCTCCCGCGGCCACCCAGATGGTCGACCACCGGCACGCCGTCCCCGGTGGAATGGACACCCCCGGGATCGCCGGCAGGGACGCCTCGGTCCCGGCGCTCTCCACGCCGCGATAGTGAATGCCGCGGGTGACCGCGCCGTCCTTCCATTCATCGCACTCCATGTCGAGCAAGTACTTCCCGCCCGGCAGGACCGGGGTCCAGCGAAAGACGGTGGATGGACCGATCGCCGCGCCCTCCAAAGGCTCGAGCAGCGACGGGGCCCCAGGGAGATCGAAGCTCAGCCCGCTCGCCGGAGCGGCGACACCGCGCGCGTGACCGGCGAATGCCGGATGACGGGTTCCGCCAGCCACGGCGGTTGCCGAGAACGTGATCCAGGGCTGGCTGCCGTCCACCCGCGGCACCGGGTAGTCGAATTGCGCGGGCCGCCCGGAGACGGTTCCGGCCCCGACGCCATACAAGTCATAGCGACCGAACCGCAACGCCACGGAGGAGTGCAGCTCCGCCTGCGCGAACGCGTCCGCCGCGAACACCTGCCCGCTGACCCGCGCCTCGGAGACAGGGGCGAGCTGGAGGGTCACTCCGGTCAAGCTTCCCCCGGAGCCGAGAAAGCCGGTCGTGTCGGTGGCCGTCACCCGGCGCGACGCGAAGCGGAGGTAACGTCCGGGCGGGCTGGCGGCATCCGTCTCCAGCGCGCGCAGATCGAACGGGTAGGTTGGCCCTCCCTCCCACCAGATCCCCTGGGAATCGCTGAAGGTCCCGTCCGCAGCCGCAAGGACGCCCCCGATCCGCACAACCGTGTCCGGTTCTCCCGAGCGCCCCGTCACGGTCCCGGAGACGCTGGACTTGTAGATCTGGGCGAGCGACCCGTCGACCTCGGCGACGAGCGGGTTCGCGGTCTGCCCGATCAGGCGCCAGATCTTGTCGTTCTGGTGGGCCACGCCATGGCTGTCCGTGAACCTCATCGGCTGGTGGATGAGCACGGTGTACGGCGCTGCGGTGGCGGCAAATCGCGCCTCGCCGCTGCTACCCGTCGTGACCCAGCGCTGATCGCCCACCTGGACCTCGACGCCGGCGATCGACGTGCCGCCGTACTCCGAGACCGTCCGGACGATCAATCCCTCGTCGCCGGCGCATCCAACCGAGGCGACGATCGTGAGGGCTCCGATGGTTGCGCGCATCGACAGACCCCGGATTCTCGGGATTGCATACGCGATACCGACCAATGGCGTCAAACCGCCCGCGACCCGGCGTCCTGCCTTCGACGACCGCTTCCGGGACGGCCCGTCCCGGATCCGGGCAGTTTCCCGGCGCGCCACCCCGGCAAAGGCTGGCATGCGGTTCGCTACCTGCCGGAAAGATGGAAGACCTTCTCAGCGATCTGCGCCTCGCGGTCCGCGGCATGTTGCGCGCACCCGCCTTCACCGCCGCCGCCGTCGCCGCGCTCTCCCTTGGCATCGGTGGGAGCAGCGCCATCTTCAGCGTCCTCGACGGCGTGGTGCTGCAGCCGCTGAAAGCGCCTCATGCGGCCGAGCTGGTGCGGGTCTACGAAACGTTCCCGTCGGGAGAGCCGGACAGCTTCTCGCCCGCGGATTTCCTCGACCTGGCGGCAGAGAACGGCTCGCTGCAGGCGGTCGCCGGCATCCGCCCGGCGAGCCTGACCATGACCACTTCGGCGGGTCCGGTGCAGATCACCGCCGCCCGCATCACCTCCGGCTTCTTTCCGGCACTGGGCATCAATCCCGCGCGCGGGCGAGGTTTTTCGCCCGAGCTCGACAAGTCAGGCGGCCCGCACGAAGTCGTCCTCACCGACGTTCTCTGGCGGCGCGAGTTCTCCGCCGACCCGCGGATTCTCGGCCAGGCGGTCACGCTCGACGGCCAGCTCTGCACGGTGGTCGGCGTGATGCCGCCCGGCTTCCGCTTTCCCATGCTCAAGGGCGCCGAGGCGCTGGTGCCGATGGCGTGGAGCCAGGAGGACCTCGCCAACCGCGGCATGCACATGTTCAACGGCTTCGCCCGGCTCAAGCCCGGCGTCTCGGTCCAGCAGGCGCGCGCGGAGCTGGCGACGGTGGGCAAGCGCATCGCCTCGCGGCTGCCCGAGCACGTCGGGAGATCGATGACGGCCAGGCCGCTGCTCGACGACCTGGTGGGGCCGGTGAAGCCGCTGCTCCAGGCGCTGCTCGGCGCGGTGATGTTCGTGTTGCTGATCGCCTGCGCCAACGTGGCCAGCATGCTCCTGGCGCGAGGTGCGGCGCGGCAGCGGGAGATGGCCATCCGCGCGGCGTTGGGCGGCAACCGGCGGCGGCTGGTCCGCCAGCTGCTCACGGAATCGCTCCTGCTCTCGCTCCTGGGCGGCGCGCTCGGGGTGGCGCTTGCGACCTGGGGAGTGGACGCGCTGGTGGCGCTCGCGCCCAGGGACATTCCGCGCATCGACGAAGTGAGGCTGAACGGCGCCGTGCTGGCGTTCGCGCTGGCGGTTTCCATCGGCGCGGGCCTCCTGGCGGGCCTGTGGCCTTCGTTGCAGTCGAGCCGGCCCGATCTCGCCGAGGCGCTCAAGGAGGGCTCTGGCGGCGCAACCTCGCGCGGTCGGGCGCGGTCGGTGCTGGTGGTCGTCGAGGTCGCTCTCGCCCTCGTCCTGGTGGTGGGCGCCGGACTGATGATCCGCACGCTGCAGCGCCTTCTCGACGTTCCGGTCGGGCTGGCAGACCCGGCCCGCGTGCTGGTGGCCGACGTCGACCTGCCGCCTCAGAAGTATCCCAGGGACGACCAGGTCAATGCCTTCCAGACCGAAGTGCTCCGCCGCGTGCAGGCGCTGCCGGGCGTATTCTCGGCGGCCCTCGCCAGCAACATTCCGCTCGATGGGCGCTATTTTGCGATCCTCGGTTTCCAGATCGCCGATCAGCCGCGGCCGCCGCCCGGTCAGGGTCCGGAAGCGGAGACGGTCTGGGCCACGCCCGGCTATCTCAAGACGCTGGGCATTCCCCTTCTGAGCGGCCGCGAACTCGCTTCCACCGACACGGCGAAATCGCCGCGCGTGGTCCTGGTCAACGAGGCTTTCGTCCGCAAGTATCTTCCCGGCGGCGACGCCATCGGCAAACGCCTCGACCACTTCCAGGGCAAGGACGAGGACGCGTGGGAGATCGTCGGCGTCATCGGCCAGGTCCATACCAGCGGGCTCGACAAGGCGCCGGAGCCGCAGATCGTCGTGCCCAATGCGCAGTCCGGTGTGCCCTTCATGCGCTTGGCCGTGCGCGCGTCGTCGGGCCGCCCGATGGACCTGGCCGGTCTCGTGCGCACCGAGATCGCCGCGGTCGATCGCGACCAGCCCTTCGCCCATCCGCGCACGCTGGAATGGGTGGTGAGCCAGTCGGTGGGGCAGCGCCGCTTCCAGATGCTCGTGCTCACGATCTTCGGCGTGGTGGCGGTGACGCTGGCCGCGCTCGGCATCTACGGCGTGATCGCGTACTCGGTGGAGCAGAGGGCGCGCGAGTTCGCCATCCGCATGGCGCTGGGCGCGCAGGCCTCCGCTGTCATGCGGATGGTGGTGGGCGGTGGGCTGCGCCTGGCGCTGATCGGCGTCTTGCTCGGCCTGGCCGGTTCGCTGGCCCTGACCAAGGCGATCGGCGCCTCGCTCTGGCAGGTGAGCGCCACCGACCCGCTCACCTTCACGCTGGTCGCCGCGCTGGTGCTGGCGGTCGCCGCGTTTGCCAGCTGGGTCCCGGCCAGGCGGGTCACGCACGTCGACCCCATGGGCCCGCTGCGCGCGGAGTAGCCAGTCTCACCTCCCGCCGCGGCGGCCTTCTTGCGTGAGACGCAGGCGGCCATCTGGGCGATGGAGCCCGCGGGGTGAGCCCGGCGGAACGAATTGAACCCCGCTGCGGATTGGCGCATCCTTCCCGCCGCGGCGTCGTCGTCCCGCGAGCGGTCTCCCCTCGAGGCGCCCAGGCGAGGTCCCCATGCGGCTGAACGTGAACGGCTCGGAACGGCAGGTCGATGCGCCGGACGACATGCCCCTCCTCTGGGTCCTGCGCGATCTGCTCGGACTCACAGGGACGAAGTACGGGTGCGGGATGGCCCAATGTGGCGCCTGCACCGTGCACCTCGACGGGCAAGCGGTGCGGTCCTGTGTCCTGCCCATCTCCGCCGTGGGCAACCGGAAGGTCACGACGATCGAAGGGCTGTCGCCGGACGGATCGCATCCGGTGCAGAAGGCCTGGGTGGACCGGGACGTGGTGCAGTGCGGCTATTGCCAGCCCGGACAGATCATGTCGGCGGCGGCGCTGCTCGCGCAGAAACTGGACCCGACCGACGCGGAGATCGATCTGGCGATGGCCGGCAACATCTGCCGCTGCGGAGCGTACCAGCGCATCCGCGAGGCGGTGCGCGAGGCGGCAGCGAAGAAGAGGGCGGAGAAATGACTCCCCTGACGCGACGCGAGTTGCTGCGCAGGTCCCTCCTCTCCGGAGCCGGACTGTTCGTCGCTTTCCACGTCCCACGCAAGGCAGGCGCGGTGCCGCAGCCAGCCGTCAGGACGCTGCCCGCTCCGAACGCCTTCGTTCGGGTGGCGCCCGACGGGTCGGTCACCGTCCTGCTCGCCCATTCCGAGATGGGGCAGGGGATCTGGACCGGGTTGGCGATGATGATCGCCGAGGAGCTGGACTGCGACTGGTCGAAGATCCGCGTCGAGCACGCGCCGGCGGCTCCAGTCTACGCGCACCCGGCGTTCGGCATGCAGATGACCGGCGGGTCGAGCAGCAGCTGGTCGGAGATGGAGCGGTATCGCACCGCAGGGGCGATGGCGCGAGAGATGCTGGTGCGCGCCGCCGCGTCGCGCTGGAAGACCGACGCGAAGAAGCTGCGGACCGAGAACGGGTTCGTGGTGCGCGGCAGGCAGAAGATCTCCTACGGCCAGCTCGCGGTCGCGGCGCAGGCGCTCCAGCCGCCGAAGTCGGTCGAGCTCAAGGATCGCAAGGACTGGAAGATCCTCGGCAGGCCGACGCGCCGGCTCGACTCGCTGGAGAAGGTCACCGGCAAGGCGCGGTTCGGCATCGACGTGCATTTCCCCGGCCTGCGCACCGCCCTGGTCGCCAGATCGCCCGTCTTCGGCGGAACGGTGAAGTCGTTCGACGCGGGCAAGGCGATGGCGATCCAGGGCGTCGAGAAGGTGGTGCAGGTCCCCTCTGGCGTGGCGGTGGTCGCGGGCAACTTCTGGAGCGCGAAGCTCGGCCGCGAGGCGCTTCGAATCGACTGGGACCTCGGGCCCGGCGCGACCCTGGACAGCAAGCAGATCCTCGACGGCTACCGGGCGCTGGCGCGCAGCCCGGGACCGGTTGCGGTGGAAAAGGGTGACGCCGACTCCGCCTTCACCAGCGCGGCGAGGCGGATGGTCGCCGAATACGACGTGCCCTACCTCGCGCACGCCACCATGGAGCCGATGAACTGCGCGGTGAAGATCGAAGGCGGGGCTTGCGAGATCTGGACCGGGACGCAGTTCCAGACGGTGGACCAGGTGTCGGCGGCGAAGATCGTCGGTGTCCCGCGCGAGAAGGTGTCGATCCACACGCAGTTTCTCGGCGGCGGATTCGGCCGCCGCGCGGTTCCGGCGTCCGACTTCGTCAGCGAGGCGGTGCATGTCGCCAAGGCGGCCGGCGTGCCGGTCAAGGTCGTCTGGACGCGCGAGGACGACATGCACGGCGGCTACTACCGGCCGCTCTTCCTGCACCGCATCGAGGCCGGGGTCGACGGCAAGGGCCATCCGGTCGCCTGGAGGCACAGCATCGTCGGCCAGTCCATCCTCGCCGGCACGCCGTTCGAGAAGGTCCTGGTCAAGAACGGCATCGACGGGACCTCGATCGAGGGCGTGGTCGACTCGCCCTACCTGGAGGCGGTGCCCGACCGGCGGGTGACCCTCCACTCGCCGCGCTTCCCGGTGACGGTGCTCTGGTGGCGCTCGGTGGGCAACACGCATACCGCCTTCGCCATGGAGAGCATGATCGACGAGTTGGCCTGGGGGGCGGGGCGCGACCCGCTCGAGCTCCGCTGCGAGCTGCTGGCCGGCAAGCCGCGCCACCTGCGCGTGCTGAGATCGGCGGCGGAGAAAGCCGGCTGGGGGACGCCGCCGCCCGCCGGCCGCGCTCGTGGTCTCGCCGTTCACGAGTCGTTCGGCAGCATCGTCGCGCAGGTGGCGGAGGTGTCCGTCGACGAGGCGCGGGAGATCCGCGTCCACAGGGTCACCTGCACGGTGGACTGCGGGATGGCGATCAACCCGCTGGGCGTGGAGGCGCAGGTGCAGGGCGCGATGGCGTACGGGCTGTCGGCCGTGCTGCGCAGCGAGCTGACGCTGAAGGGCGGCCGCGTCGAGCAGGGCAACTTCCACGATTACCAGGTGCTCCGCCTGCCGGACATGCCCGAGGTGTCGGTGACCATCCTGGAATCGGACGCGAAGATGGGCGGCATCGGCGAGCCCGCTGCCGCACCGATTTCCGCCGCCGTGGCCAATGCCGTCTACGCGCTCACCAGGCAGCGGCTGCGCTCCCTGCCTTTGCGTCTGGCGTGAGTGGGCGGTGAAGGCGCTGCGCTGCTCCTGCGCGCACGTCCCGCGGCCTTCCTTGCGCGGCGCGCCCTGCGGCATCGCGTCCATGCCGTGCTTTGCACCACCCGGAATGATCGCAGTTGCCCGGCGGGAAAGGAGTGGATGCCATGCGCGTCTCGTCGGCTGTTCGCGCAGCGCTCCTCGCCTCCACGGTCTTGATCGCATGCGGCGGTGGCGGTGGCGGCGGCGGCGGCAGCGCCGGGGATGGGCCCGCGGTTCCCCCCGACTACACCGGCCTCTCGACGGTGAACCTCCCGGCCTCCAAGCTGCTCGACGTTCCGCTGCGCTGGGGATACGGCGCGTTCTGCTACATCCAGTCGATGTCGATGTCGCTCGCGTACCTCGATCCCTCGAGCACCGAGGCGGAGGTGTTCACGTATACGGGATTCGGCGCCCCCATCTCCTACGCAGCGCCGTATGGGTCGGCTCCCCGCGGATTCGTGCCGGCGCCGCCGGGCACGTTCCTCGCGGTGGAGACGCTCCTCGCCAATCACGGGGCACGGCACGTCATCGGGACCGGCGGCGGATTCGGCAGCGGCTTCTGGAAGGATGCCGGCGCGGGGTCCTCCGCGCGGCGATGGGCAGGATCAGCTTCCGGTCCTCCGACGACGCCCTCGTCTCGCTGAAGGCCGCGGTGAGCTCCGGGCGGCCGGTCCAGGTCCATCTCGACGTGAGCTACCTGCCCACCTGGTGCCGCGCGCTCAACGAGCATCCGGCGGATTGCGACAGGATGGTGGCGGGGTTCAGCCATGCGCTGATCGTCACCGGGTACGATCCTTCATCCATCTACCTCAACGATGCTCCCTGGCCCGACGGCTGGGGACACCCGACCAGCCGCGACGATCCGCGCTTCAAGGACATCAAGGTCCCGGTGGCCGAGTTCATGGTCGCATGGGACCAGGCGAAGTACATCGGCCCCTGGGGCACCGAGAAGTACGGCCCCTACGGCCCGTACTGGATGGTGTTCATCGAGCAGACGAGCGGCGCGCAGCTGCGCAAGAAGTCGGTCGAAGAGATCCTGGCGATCCAGAAGGACCTGTCGCGGAACGTCGTCGCCGACATCGATCAGAACGCCGGCGGGGACCTCTCGGGGACGTCCTGGGACGGCATCGCCAAGACGAGAGCGCTCTTCGGCGACTATCTCGCCGCCCACGGCCATGGCGAGGCGGCCGCAGTCTACCACTCTCTGGCGGGCGATTGGGATCGCGGCGAGTCCATGACGACGGAAGAGGCCCGCGCGATGATCAGGGGCGTGATCAGGGCGAAGGAAATCGAGGCACGCTCGAAGTTCTGAGCTCGGAGTCGACCTCGGACCTCAGGGGCGATCCTGAAGAACGCGGGGGCGCAGCATGTCGGCCTTCACAATGGGTGGCGGAGCGGCATCGAGATGGCGGATTCGTCGGTGGATCGCGCTGCTCGGATTCCTGGCCTGCGGCGGCGATCGACGGGTTGAGCTGGTGGATCTCTCTCAAAGACCGGGAATCAGCGGGTACATCCGGTACGAGAATGGCAAGGTGGTGGCGCCGTTTCGCCTACCGGTATCGCGGATGCCGTGATTGACCTGCACTTCACGTTGGAAGGAGACGGCGGGGTGGGAGTCACGAACGTTTCGTTGACGGGCGATCATGTCCGCTTCACGGCGCCTTCGTTTTCTGGAACCGGCCTCGACTGTTCGGGCGGCGGATGTCCTGCGGTGCTGACGGTTGTCCTCAGCATGGTCCCGTTCTGCATCGATGACTCCCCCTGCCCGTACGCGGGAACCCCGCAGTTCAGCACGGACTTCTCCGTCACCGTCCAGTGAAGGGCCTCACTTCGCCCCCACCCATCGCGCCCAGCCCGGCCGCAGCGCAGGGAACGCAACGGCGGTAGCCGAGGCTCCATTCACGAGCTAGTCTCGGGTCCCGTTCTCGCCCTGGTGAAGGGGTGTGAATCGACGGCCATGAAGACGCCGAGAACCTACAGCGCCAGTTGCCACTGCGGCTCGGTGCGTTTCAGCTTCGCGTGCCCGGAGATCACCACCGGCCGGAGATGCAACTGCTCCATCTGCATCCGCAGAGGGGCCGTCATGTCCTCGCGCTACTTCCGCCCATCGGACGTCAGGGTCGAAGGAACCGACCATCTGGAGCTGTACCAGTTCGGGGACAAGGACCTGAATCACTTTTTCTGTCGCACCTGCGGAATATTTCCGTTCAGCACGGTGGCTTCCCTGCCCGCTGACTATCAAGGCCCCGCGAGGCCGGGGGACTATCGGATCAACCTCGGATGCGTTCATGACCTCGACGTGCTCTCGCTGGCAATCGACGTCATCGACGGCAAGGCACTCTAGGGCGGCGATGATGGGACGGGCGCGGTGGGCCATCCTGCCGCGATTGTGACGCGCTCACGCGCGTGCAGGAGCACCCGACCACCCCGCCAGCTTTCTCCACAGTTCCCTGGAAGACAGATCGGTGCACCCGGGTTGAGCAGCGACCCGAGAGGTGCTTCAGTCTCGGGTCAGATGTCGACCCGAGAAACACAGGAACAGCCCGGAGCTCCTGGCGGGGACGCGGGAGGCCGAAACCCGGTGCAGGAAACGGAGAAGCGGAGGCAGCTCGCGATCGCGATCCTCACCATCGCGGCCGCAGGGGTACCAGCGGTGGAGCAAGCTCAGCGGGCATCTGCGCCGGCGCAAGCAGTGGCGCAGGCGAAAAGAGCGCCACTCGCCGCAGCCACCGTCTTTCGCGATTGCCGCGCCTGCCCGGAGATGGTCGTCCTCCCCGCCGGCAGCTTCACCATGGGCTCATCAGCCGAGGAGAAATCCTGGGCTGCCCGCCACGGTGGCAGCATGGGTGCCGTTGCCGACGAGGCTCCGCAACATCGAGTCTCATTGCCGTCATTCGCCCTGTGCAAATACGACGTCACTCGTGGCGAGTACGCGGCATTTGCCCGGGAGACGGGATACCCGGCCGGTGATGGTTGCGGCCGCGGCCGCGCGATCTTCAAATGGGAGAAGGATCCGAAGTTGACCTGGGAAGATCCCGGCCACGCGCAGACTGGCCGCGATCCAGTCGTGTGCGTGAGCTGGCAGGATGCGCGCGCGTAGATCGCGTGGTTGAACCGCAAGGCGCGTCGCGGCGGCGCTGCCTCGCCAGACGGGCCTTATCGGCTGCCCAGCGAAGGGGAATGGGAATATGCCGCACGCGCCGGGACGACAACCAGGTTCTACTGGGGCGACGACGACGCTGCCGCTCTCACTCAGGCCTGGTTCAATGCCAATTCGGGCTGCCAGAACATCGACGGTCTTTTCTGCGACCACGGCCAGGCACATCCGGCGGGCGAGAAGCCGCCGAACGCATTCGGCCTTTACGACATGGCAGGGAACGTCTGGAAGTGGACCGAGGACTGTTACGACAACAGCTACACCGCGGCTCCCACGGATGGGCGCGCAAACGAGGACCCTTCGAGCGACCCCAAGGCGAAGGACGTCCAAGGCAATTGCCTCCGGGTCGATCGCGGCGGCTCATGGATGTTTCCGGCGTGGCTGCTGCGACCGGCCACCCGGGAACGCAATCCTGCTGCCTACCGCAATGACATCATGGGTTTTCGAGTCGCGAGGACGCTGCCCTGGAAAGAGGGCGGCTGACTCGAAGAGCCGCCGCGCAGATGGGCTGACCGGACGGCGGATCCCCCGAAGAGACCAGGCGCCGTCAGTCTACGTTCTACAGAATACGCCACCCGAGTCGCCGCACGTTCGAGACAGCCGGTCTCGGCATGGCCGTTGCGAGTTGCCGCCGCATGCTTTCCAGCTTGCGCGATTCCGTGCTCCTTCGATTCCTGGGCAGCGGCCTGCTCGTGCTCGTCCTGCAGATCCCCATCGGCCTCATCGCGCGCACGATCGACGAGCGCCGGGCGACGCGCGATTCCGCGCTTGGAGAGGTCGCGAAGACGTGGGGAGCCGCGCAGGAGATCACCGGGCCCATCCTCACCATCCCGGTCGTGCAGCGCTGGGTCGACGAGCAGAAGCAGCCGCACGCGACGACGGCGCTGCACCGCTTCCTTCCCCGAGCGCTGAACGTCCGTGGGCGCGTGGACACCGAAGTGCGCCGCCGCGGCATCTTCGACGTGCCGCTCTACACGGCGAAGCTCCATGTGGAGGCCGCCTTCGCCGTGCCCGAGGCGGCGGAGATCGCCCCTCTCGGTGGTGAGGTGGCGTGGAACCGCGCCGTGCTCGCGTTCGGGATCAGCGATCCAAAGGCCATTCGCGCAGTGGCGGGGCTTGCCTGGGAACCAGGGCCGGGCGACGCCGATCTCTTCGCCACAGGGCTGCACGCCGCGCTTCCCGCGACGAAAGCGGGGCCGGCGATCTTCGCGTTCGACGTCGCGCTCGCCGGGAGCGGAAGGCTCGCGGTCGTGCCGGTGGGAGACGAGACCGTCGTCTCGCTCAGCTCGCCATGGTCCGATCCAGGGTTCGACGGCGCGTGGCTTCCGATCGAACGTCACCTGGGCGCGGGAGGCTTCGAGGCAACCTGGCGCGTCCTCGACCTCGCGCGCAACTTCCCGTCGCGCTGGATCGATCGGCAGATCGATCAGCGCCAGCTGTCCCCCAGCGCCCTGGGCGTGAGCTTCCTGTCGCCCGTCGACACGTACCGGACCAACGAGCGCGCGGTGAAGTATCAACTCCTCTTCCTCGGGCTCACCTTCGTCTGCTTCACGCTCATCGAGTTGCTCGCGGCGTTGCGCGTCCATCCGGTGCAGTTCCTGCTCGTCGGCCTCGCGCTTTGCGTCTTCTATCTGCTCTTGCTCTCGCTCTCCGAGCACATCGGGTTCTCCCCCGCCTATGCCATCGCGTCCGTCGCGGTCGTCGGGTTGATCACCGTCTACGTGCGCAAGGCGCTGTGCAGGCCGCGGCCGGCGATGGCCGTCGGCGGCTTCCTCTCCGGGCTCTACGGCTTTCTGTACGTGCTGCTCCAGATCCAGGACTATGCGCTCCTGGTCGGATCGATCGGGCTCTTCGCGGTGCTCGGCGCGGTGATGTGGCTGACGCGCGACGTCGACTGGTACGCGCTCCGGTCGGGGCCGGTGGAGCCCTGAGCAGGCGGCCAAATCGTCGCGCCCGCCGCCTGTTCAGTTGCCGGCCGGCCGATCCCGTGGCTTGGTGCGGCAGCGCGGATAGCGAGGTGCTCCGGGCACCCTCAGCTCGAGGAGGAATGCATGCGGATCGTTCTTGGAGTCGTCATCGGCGTCGGTCTTTGCAGCCTTTCCGTGCAGGCCGTGGACAAGAAGGCCGAGCGCACCTGGAAGGCGAAATGCGCCTCGTGCCATGGCGCCGATGGGAGGGGCGACACCGACCAGGGCAAGAAGATGAAGCTCAAGGACATGACCAGCGCCGACTGGCACAAGAGCATCACCGACGCGAAGATTCGCGACGCGATCCTCAACGGAGCGAAGACCGGCGAGGGCGAGATGCAGGCCTACAAGGACTCGCTCTCCAGCGACCAGGTGGACGCCCTCGTGAACTACATCCATACCTTGAAGAAGTAGGCGGCGTGGCGGGGCCGGCGCGTCCCCTTCGGCCTTGACCAGGTTCTCCGGCAGATCACCGAGGCGCAGGCGGCGCCGCATCTACAAGGACATCGACAGAGCCGGCCCACCTCCCGGAGGTCTTCGTGCCCCAGACTTCGCCCGACCGCAGGCATGAGTGCGATCTGATCATGAAGGGCGGCATCACCAGCGGAGTGGTCTATCCGGAGGCGGTGCTGAAACTCCACGAAAAGTACGACTTCAAGTGCATCGGAGGGGCGTCGGCGGGCGCGATTGCGGCGGCAGCGACGGCGGCAGCCCAGTACGCCGGCGTCACTACGCCCGCGGGGCCGGCCGCGCGGCCGGGCTCCGGTTTCGCGGGGCTCGCCGCGCTCAACGGCGAACTGGGCCAGCGGGGAAAGATTCTCGAGCTGTTCCAGCCGACCGGGAACGCCCGGGCGCTGCTCGAGGTGTTCCTGGCGGGACTGCGCGGCGCGCACAAAGGCAAGGGGTGGAAGAAGGCCGCCTGGGCCGCCCTGCACGTATCGTGGGCGCTCGTGGCGCAGACGCCGCTCGCCCTGCTCCTCGGAGCTGCAGCGGGTATCCTGATCCTCAGCGTTCTGGCCTGCGCGGTGGACGGCTCGGGGCGTTCCGCGCCGTCTCTCTGCGCGGCGGCGGCGATCGCCGGAGCGCTCCTCGGAGCGCTCGTCCAGCTCCTCTCGATCCTGTTCCTCACCTTGCCGCGGCAGGGCTTCGGCATCTGCCGGTTGCACGTGCCAGAGACCACCGACCCGGCGGCGAAACTCCCTCTCACCGATTGGCTCTTCAGGCGTTTCGACGAGATCGCCGGATTCTCTGCCGGGCGGCCGCTCACCTTCGGCGATCTCTCCGAGAGGGATCTGCGGCTCGAGCTCATCACCACCAATCTTTCGGAGCTGCGCCCGTACACCGTTCCCCTGCAGACGCATCGTTTCCTCTTCCGGCGCTCCGAATTCGAGGACTACTTTCCCGCATACGCCGTCGAGCACATGGTGAAGACGAGCTACCAGAGCTCGAGCGTGGTGCCGCCTGCGGGCTTCTTCTTCCTTCCGCCCGCCCGGGACCTTCCCATCGCTTTCGGGGCGCGGTTGAGCCTCAGCTTCCCGGTCTTGATCAGCGCCGTGCCGCTGTACTCGATCAAGGCGGCGGCGTTCAGCCGCAAGGCGGGAACGGCGCCGCTGGCGCTCGAGGACAGCGATCTGAAGAGGAACTGGTTCAGCGACGGGGGGATCTGCAGCAATTTTCCCATTCATTTCTTCGACCACTGGCTGCCAAATCGACCCACCTTCGGGATCTCGCTGGGAACGATCCCCGCGGAGCAGGTCACCACCGTCACCAGGCCCCTCGAGGGCATGCAGGAGGGCACCACGGTGGCGGTGCGCAGGCCCGAGGAGGACGTCCATCTGCCCAAGGCGAACCGGCCGGAAGCGGCGGCCTGGCACGACTTCGCCAGCCTCGCCGGTTTCTTCTCCAGCATCTTCGACACGATGATGGAGTATCGCGACACCATGCAGAGCGAACTGCCGGGCTTTCGCGAGCGCATCGTGGAGATCCGGCTGACGCCCGACGAGGGCGGGTTGAACCTCGACATGGAGCCGACCCGGATCGAGAAGCTCGCGGACAAAGGCAGAAGGGCGGGCGCTCTGCTCAAGGACACGTTCGATTTCGAGGAACATCGCTGGGTCCGCCTGCAGGTGCTGATGCCGCCACTGGCGGCGGAGCTCGAGCGGCTGCTCGTGCAGAAGCAGGGAGGATGGCCGGCTGCCGGAAAGCCCTATCCGCGGCCACAGAACTGGACCGCCGCCATGCAGTCCTGCCTCGACGCATTGGCGCAGACGGCTGCCGGCGGCGCGCTGCGGCCGCTCGAGCGCGACGACCCCAGGCCTCCCGTGACCCTGCGCGCGACACCCAGGATTTGAACCGATGCGCCATCCCTTCTTCCTTCTTCCGTTGCGTGCGCGATGGGTCCTCCTCGCGCTCATGCTGGCGCTCTTCCTCTTCACCGCGATGAAAGCGGACGGCGGCATCCGCAAGAAGAAGCTGGGATCGATCGTCGACCTGGAACTGGCGGGCACGCGGGCCCGGGCAGAGGCCGTCCTCGCGCGCTGGCGCGAGAACGGCGCGATCGCGGGAGCGGTCGCAGGCGTCCATTGGGACTTCCTCTTCATCGTCGCTTATTCGTGCGGGCTCTCCCTCCTCTGCACGATGGCGGCCGGCGCCAGGGCCGGCCTCTGGGCGCGAGCGGGGAACGGCCTCGCCTGGGCAGCCACGCTCGCCGGGGCCTGCGACGTGGTGGAAAACGGCGGACTCCTGGCCATGCTGTCCGGAACCGTGGCGCAGCCGGTGCCCGCGGCCACTGCGGCATTCGCCGCGGTCAAATTCACGCTCGCCGCCGCCGCCCTGGCTTACGCCATTGCCGGCCCGGTGGTGTGCGCGTGGAGGTAGTGGCCGAAGGCAGGCGCCGGCGGCGACCCGCCGGGCCGAAGCTTCAGCGATCCTCCCGCGCAATCCGCGCCTCGCCGCTGCGCACCAGGGCCGCGCGATAGACCACCGGGGCGATCAGCTCGTTGATTGCGACGCTGACGACAATCAGGGTTGCCGCCTCGCGAAGCTCGGGAAAGGTGCGACGGAACAGCAGCGCAAGGGCCAGGGCAAGCCCCGCCTGGGGAAGCATTCCTGCTCCCGCGAACCGCTGTACGCTCGGCTCCGCACCGCCTGCGCGGGCCCCCAGCCGCGTGAGCACCAGGAAGGACAATGCGCGAAGCGCCACCAGCACCACCGCCGCCGCGCCGATCGACGGCAACGCACCGAGCTCGATGCCTGCGCCGGTGAGGGAAAAGAACGCGACGTAGACCGGCAGGGAGGCGGTGCTGATCTCGCGGTGGAGCCGGTCGGCGGTGGCGCTGGCGTTGCGGACCGTCATCCCGGCTCCGAGGCCGAGCAAGAGCGGATCCAGCTCGATACGTTGTCCGATCTCGGCGAGCACGAAGCAGACCACGACGATGAACAAGGCGCCACCGCCCTCGATCTTCGCCAGGTACAGCGAAATGAGGGCACCCACCGCCACTCCGATGCCGGCGGAGCCGAGCAGCTCCCATGCAAGCCGCAGCGCGGTGTCGGCCGCATCCGCGGATCCGCCCAGGGCGGACTTCGCGAAGAGCGATGCCGCCGCGAAGAGGACGATGAGGAGGAGATCGGAGAGCACGACGACGGCAAGGACCGTTTTCGAGACTGGACCGTCCGCCGAGAGCTCGTCGCGGAGCGCGACGACGACGGCCGGCGATTGCGCCGCCATGGTGACGCCCAGCACCACCGCGACGGCGACCGCCGACCCGGGTGGCAGGGAGGTGAGGAACGGCAGCCATCCTCTTCCCGCCCAGGCTGTGGCGGAGATGCAGGCGGCCGTGCCGAGCACGCCCACGAGGCAGATCGCCACCACCACCTTGATGCGGGGGCGCAATTCCCGCAGGTCGATGTCGCTGCCTGCCGTCAAGGCGATGAGGGCGATCGCCACGCCGTTGAAGACGCGCAAGTTGCGGACCATCGGATCGGAGACGAAACCGACGACCTGCGGTCCCGCGACCAGGCCGGCGACGAGATAGCCGGTCAAACGCGGCAGTCCGATCTGCTTCACCGTCTCGCCGAAGAGAAAGCCGGCCAGCAGCAGAAAGCCGCAGGCGAGGGCAGTTCCCGCGGCGGCGCTGCCGATTCCTGGTTGAGGGGCGAAGGATCGCGCAGCGTGCATCAGTCCGCAGAGAAGGACGAGCAGGAGAAGCCTCACGGCGCGAATCCCGCCGCCGCGCGCAGGGTGGCCTGCGCGACGATCTCGGTCAGCATGGTGCCGCCGATCACGGCGGTGACGATCCACGGGATGCTCGGTCCGAAATACAGGTCCTGCGCAGTGACGACCACGGCGATGGACAGGGCCCCCATCGGCGCAACCGGTAGCTCCCAGGGGGCGCTCGCGGCCTCGC
This sequence comes from Myxococcales bacterium, assembly GCA_035702105.1. Taxonomy (GTDB): domain Bacteria; phylum Myxococcota; class Myxococcia; order Myxococcales; family 40CM-4-68-19; genus 40CM-4-68-19. The sequence goes on from DASSQZ010000235.1 coordinate 42,516, forward strand.
CTTCGATGACGACCAGCGGTCGGACTCGCTGCGCCAGCCAGCGGCCCGCGACCCGCGCCACGAAGAAGACGACCATGAGCGTCCACCCTTGCCATGCGCGCACCTGCCAGAGGGCTCCGGCAATGGCAAGAAACACCAGGTAGACGGGCCTCTCGAGATGGCCGAGCGCCAGGCGCGCGGGTTCCTTCCAGCGTCCGGGAAGATTGGCGAGGATCGCGCCCGCGATGAAGCAGACCGCGACCGGTGAGAGACGAAGATAGCTCGCGGTTCCCGCGGTGAAGCAGATCGAGCCGAGCAGGAGAACGATGAACTCCCGCTCGACGCGTGCGACCGAGACGATGCCGTAGACCACCAGGCCGACCGCGACGCCCATCCCGACGGTGATGAAGAGCCAGGCCGTGCCCGGAAGCTGCCATGCCACCGTCGCCTCGGGTGGCCTGAAATAGGCTCCGATGAGCAGGACTCCCAGGACGGCGGCGAGCTCCTCGAGCTGCAGCACCAGGCGCGTCCGCTCGACCGCGGCGTCGTCGGCACCGCGCAGCCTGAGGAGATCGGCGCTTCCGCGCGCGGCCATGCTGCCGGCGGTTCCGAGGAGCAGCGCATCCCGCAGGAACGACGCGCCGGAGAGCCCGGTCGTGCGCGAGAGCAAAATCAAGGCGGCCCCGACGATGAGAACGAAAGGTGCGGCGATTGCCAGTGCCGCGACCCGGACCGCCGAGCGGGACAACCCCTGGAGCGCGCTGGCCTCGAAGCGGTACCCGACGACGAATCCGATCCATCCGAGACCGATGGGAAGAATGGGCCGGATTTCGTACAGCACCGCGTCGCTGAGGATGCCGACGGCGGGAAGGGAAGCGACGAGCCCGACGAGCACGAACCCGAATCCCGCCGCCACCACCTCGGAGAGCAGCAGCTTGCGCTCGAGCTGCTGGATGCGTCGATGCCCCGCCAGATAGGCGAGGGCGAGGATGCCGACCAGTCCCGCGATGATCTTGACGACCTGTAGCCGCTCGAAAGACGGCGGTACCACGTCGGCGGCGACGGCCAGTCCCATGACGAAGCTCACGATCCGGGTGCCTACAACCCCATCGTCCTCAGGGCAAAGCGCGCGAGTCCGGCGACGAGGAGGACGACCGCGGGATTCAGTTCGAAGCGCGAAAGCGTCAGCGTGACCGCAGCCGCAAGGCCGATCTCCGCATCGCCGTTCAACGTTCCTCCCAGCGTCACGGCGGCGGCCGCCATCAGTCCGAGAACGGCCGGCGTGAGGCCGCGCAGGGCGGAACGGACGGGCCGCCTCGAGCGCAGGCGATCGAGCCAGGTGCCTGCCATCACCACGAGCCCGAACGGCGCGGCGAAGATGGCGACGGTCGCGACGAGCGCGCCGATCGGCCCCTGCTGGACGTAACCGATGAACGTCGCGAGCAGGAGCACCGGACCGGGAGTGAGCTTGCCGATCGCCACCGCATCGGCGAACTGCCGCGTCGTCAGCCAGTGATTGCGTTCCATCACCAGCTTCAGGTGCGGCACGATCGCAAAGCCCCCGCCGTACGAACCGAGGCCGGTTCGAAAGAAGACGGTGGCCGACCGGGCGAGCTCTCGCCAATTCATTGCGATTGCGCCGGTGGCGGCGATTGCGAGGACCACCGTGAGCGAGGAAACGCGCAGCCCGCCATCGCGCGGTGGCGCCGGCGGGCGGTGTTCCGGCAAGCTTGCTTCTTCGGGAAGGCTGAGTGGATGGCGCTGCCGCGCAAGCCGGGCGCGCTTCGTCCCGAGGTCGACGGCGATTCCGGTCACGATACTGAGCAGCGCCACCTCTCCAGGAGGAGCGTTTCCGGCCACGGTCATGAAGAGCGCGCCCGCGGCCACCGCCATTTGCCACAGGCGGCCAACGCTGGTCCTCACCATCTTGATGGTGATGGCAGCGATGATCCCGACGACTGCCGCATTGAATCCGCCCAGGATCGTTTCGACGTCCGGCGTGGTTCCGAAATGAACGTACGCCCAGGCGAGCCCCATCACGCACGCCCAGCCCGGGAAGATGAAGCCTGCGTAGGCTGCCAGCGCGCCTCGCGCGCCGTGGAAGCGCAGGCCGATGTACGCGAGCGCATTTGCGGCGGCGCCCCCCGGCAGCATCTGGGAGACGGTGACGGTGTTCGCGAACTCGCGTTCCGTGAGCCATCGGCGCCGCTCGACCACGAGCGCGCGGATGTTCGCGAGAACGCTCAGGCCACCGCCGAACCCGAGAACTCCCAGCCACAGGGACGCGCGGACAATCCGCTGCAGCGCCGGCCGTGTGCGGGCCGGCTCCGTACGACTTGTCAGGGGAATCTGGACGGTTGCGGGCAGTCTCTCTCCGGCGTGGGAAAGAGTGACAAGCAACGCAGAGGCCAGGAGCGCGGACCGCGTCAAGGGAGCTGCCTGCGCCCTCGGTGGCGCGTGGCAATTCGCGACATCGTCGCAATCTGCCACGCCCCCCGGGGCCGCCGGTCACGTCCCATTCGAGCACTTCCGGCGGGCATGCCCCATGCACTCTGCCGCAGCGCTAGCGCGACCTGGTCCTCGCGCTTCTGGCTGGCGCGCCAGTTCCCCCGCGCTGACGGCCGCCGTGCGGCGAACATGACTCCCGCCGCACGGCGACTGCCCTATGGCGCAGCCGCGACCGGAAACGCGAGCGCCACTTCGAGTTCGTGCGCTTTCTCTTGCAGCAGGCGCGTGTTGCGAGGACCCATCCGCAAGAGATGCTTCTCGATCGGGCCGAGGGCTTCGAGCTTCGCGTCGACGAAGTGGTACACGGCGCCGCGCTTGCGCAAAGGAACGGAGCCCTCCACGAGCGGCGCGCGCTGAATGCGCTGGAGAGCGGCGACGAGAAGCTCCCGGAAGCTCTTTTCGCGATAGCCGACCTGCTCCCAGGCGGCGTCGAGCCATGGCAAGAGCGTACGCACCTTCTCCGCCACTGGAGCTGCATCGATGCTGGCGATCATCGTTGCGAACCGGTCGAAACGTGAATAGCTCCGGGGCCCCATCGTTGACGTCCCTGCGGTCGCAGAGGCAAACGACCGCGCCGGCTGCGCGAATTCGAGGGGATCCCTCGGGCATGCGTCGTCGGCGATATTCGCGACGGCGAGGACGATCCTCGTCAGCAGATCGGTATGCCGCAGCCAGGACTGCCCACGCCCCGCGACGGGCCGCAGGAGCTCGCGGATCCGCGCGTCGCTCTCGGACACGGGCGGGAGCGGCGCCAGAGAGGTGCGTGGGGGCATCGGGTGGACGACGCGAACCGCCTCGGATGAGGCGCGGGTCAGGCTCTGGTCGAGAATGCGCACGGCGGCAAGCACCCCGACGAATGCGATGCCCGCAGCGCCGAACATCGGCAACCGGGATGACGCCATCCTCACTCCCATCGTCCTCTCCCGAGTCGTTCCTCTTGCGAGCCGCATGCCGGGGACCGAGGGTGGGAGCGAAGGTTGCAGGGAAGTCGCTGATGCGCTGCGCATGTGGCGACGAGCGTCCACTCTCTGCATGATCGGGCGGCCATGAATCTGACCCGCAAATTCATCCTCGCGCTCACGCTCGCAATGCTCGGAGTTCTCGCGTTGAGCGCTGCCATCCGGATCCGCCGCGACTTGCGCAGATTCGACAGCCAGCGCCGCGCCTCGAATCACCTGCTCGGCCGCGCGGTGGCCGGCGCGGCATCCCGGATCTGGGCCACGGTGGGATTGAAGCAGGCTCTCGATCTGGTCGCCGATGCGAATGAGCGGGAGAGCGCGATCAGCCTCCGGTGGGTCTGGCTCGACGCGTCCGCCGGCGATCCGCATGCCCCCGATCTCGACGTCGAGCGCGTCCGGGCGCTTGCACCAAGCGCAGACGTGCGCGCGCGGACTCCGTCGGGCCGGGCCGTCTACACCTACGAGTCGATCCCGGGTGGCAGGCCGGCGGCCCTGGAGCTGAAGCAGTCGCTCGCCGACGAAGAGGCGCACGTGCGGGATGCGCTGCTGCAGGCAGTGCTCGTCACCCTGGCGCTCGCCGTCGTCTGCGGACTCCTCATTGCGGCGCTCGTGCACCTGCTGATCGGCAGGCCGATGCGCCTGCTCGTCGAGAAAGCGCGGCGCGTCGGCAGGGGAGATCTGACGGGAGACCTTCACCTTCCACAGCGCGACGAAGTCTCCGAGCTGGCGGGGGAGATGAACCGGATGTGCGCGCGGCTCGCCGAGATGCAGCTGCGTGCCTCGCAGGAAACGGAGGCCCGGCTGCAGGCGCTGGACCAGCTCCGGCACGCCGACCGCCTCACTACCGTGGGAAGGCTCGGCGCGGGCCTCGCGCACGAGTTGGGCACGCCGCTCAACGTGATCAGCGGCCGCGCCGAGATCGTTCTCAGAACGGGCGTGGACCAATCTCCGCTGGTCCAGTCGAGCGCCAGGGTCATCCTCGATCAGGCGGCGAAGATGACCGACATCCTCCACCAGCTCCTCGACTTCGCCCGCCGCCGGCCGGCACAGAAACTGGCCACCCACCTTGCGTCGGTGACGCGCCAGGCGGTCATGCTGCTCGATGCGCTCGCGCGGAAAAGAGGTGTTCGCCTTTCCCTCGAGGAGGGCAGGGACGCCGAAGTCCATGTCGATGCCGCGCAGATGCAGCAGGCTCTCGCGAATCTGATCGTCAACGCCATCGACGCGATGCCCGCAGGGGGCGCCGTGACTGTGTCGGTAGGGCGGGAGCACGCGCGCGCCCCGGCGGACGCGGGCGGCATCGAGGCCGACTGCGCGCGGATCGACGTCGTCGATCGTGGCGAGGGTATCGCCCCTGAAACGCTGCCGCACATCTTCGAGCCGTTCTTCACCACCAAGAAGGTCGGAGAAGGAACGGGCCTCGGGCTCTCGGTGGCGTACGGCATCGTCAAGGAACACAAGGGGTGGATCCAGGTGGACAGCGCGCCCGGAAACGGCAGCCGGTTCTCCATCTTCCTTCCTGCGGAGGCGGCGTGAACTCGAGGGCGCTCGTGGTCGATGACGACACCGAGATGGTGTCAATGCTCGAGGTTGGACTCTCGTCGTGCGGCATCCAGGTCACCCCGTGCACGACCGGTCGAGCCGCGCTCGACGAGATCGCCGCGCATGAATTCGACGTCGTGGTCACCGACTTGAACATGCGGGGGATGAGCGGGATCGAGCTCTGCGAGCACATTTGCGCCAGCCGGCCGAACCTGCCGGTCGTCGTGATCACGGCGTTCGGCTCGCTCGACACCGCGGTCGGGGCACTCAGGGCCGGCGCATACGACTTCATCGCCAAGCCATTCCAGCTCGACGTGCTGCGGCTGACGTTGGAGCGCGCGGTGCGGCACCGCGCCCTCCGGAACGAGCTGAAGGTCCTGCGCTCGGCCCTGTCTACGACCCGCCGCTTCGAGGAGTTGCTGGGAAACAGCCCGGCGATGCGCCGTGTCTACGACACGCTGACGCGGATCGGCGATGCGGATGCGAGCGTGTTGGTCACCGGTGAAAGCGGCACGGGCAAGGAACTCGTCGCGCGGGCGCTCCATCACTGCAGCAGACGGAGCCGCGGACCCTTCGTCGCGGTCAACTGTGCCGCGGTTCCCGAGGCGCTGCTGGAGAGCGAACTCTTCGGTCACGCGCGCGGGGCGTTCACGGACGCGAAGGCCGCCAAGGATGGCCTCTTCCTGCAGGCGAACGGTGGCACCCTCCTCCTCGACGAGATCGCCGAGTTGCCGCTGGGTCTGCAACCGAAGCTGCTCCGGGCACTGCAGGAGCGCACGGTGCGGCCGGTCGGCGCCGACCGCGAGATTCCCTTCGACGTCCGGCTCGTCACCGCGACGAACCGGGACCTGGAGTCGGCCGTCGAGGAGAGACGGTTCCGGGAGGATCTCTTCTATCGCGTGAACGTCATCCACGTGGCGCTGCCTCCCCTGCGTGACCGCGGCAACGACGTCCTGCTCCTGGCGCAGCACTTCCTCGAGCGCCTGGGCGGGCCGAAGGCGGGGCTGACCGGCATCTCCGCCGGGGCGGCCGCCAGGTTGCTGGCCTACTCATGGCCCGGGAACGTTCGCGAGTTGCACAACTGCATGGAGCGGGCGGTCGCCCTGGCGCGCTTTTCGGAGATCACCGTCGAAGATCTCCCTGAGCGCGTGCGCGACTACACGCCGGCACGCATCATCCCGGAGGGCGACGAACCGCTCGTCACCATGGAGGAGATGGAACGCAGGTACCTGTTGCGGGTCCTGGATGGGGCGGGTGGGAACAAGACGCTGGCCGCCCAGATCCTCGGCCTGGACAGGGCGACGCTCTACCGCAAGCTGGAGAGGTACCTGAGGCTCAAGCCCGCTGACGTCTGAGCTCCGGCCACCCCTCCCGGGAGCCGCCGCGTCCTCCACGGGATCCTCGGCGACGCGAAGCCCGGGAGGTCGCTCCGGAAGAGGGACGATCCTCCCGGGAGAGGTGTCGCGCCCGCCTACAGACCGCCTTAGCCTCCGCCGCCCCGGCCACCCCCGCCGCCCTGGACGGACGTGGTCTCGACCACCGAGTCGTTGCCCGGGTTGACGTCGAACTGCGCCGCCGCCGTCGCCGTCCAGGTGACGGTCGTCACGTAGTTCACGCGGAAGGCCTCGGTCACCGCCTGGCTGGTCCCCGGGAGCAGCACGAACGACCAGCTCCGCGGGAACGTCGGGATCGTTGCTCCGTTCGAATCGGGGCGCGTGGGGCGCCGAGACGAAGTCGGCCGTGATGCAGTGCCCGGACGACGGCAACAAGGCCCGGCGCGCGTTCTGCCGCCAGAACTACCCGGCGGGCTTCACCGCCATTGTCCCCATCCATCAGGGGATCTTCGTGCACGACACCCGCACCGGACAGACCAGGGCGGTCGCGACCGCGCCGAAGGACTTCGATGACTTCGTCTACTGGAACTTCTCCGGCATGGTCCCCGGCACCGGCGAGTCCGACGAGACCGGCGAACCGGCGCGCTGGCGCTCCGCCGCGTTCGTTGCCGTCTCCGGCCTGGTGGACGGTCAGCTCCAGGACGCGACCGCGCATACGGTATTCAAGGCGCGGACCGGCCCGATCGTGAACGGCACGTGGATGAACCCCGTCGACGGCATCTACCTGGGGCAGAGCCCGGGCCGGTCGCCGCTGCGCACCGTGGTCGAGAGCGGGATGGCGGGCACGCTGTTCGATCCCGCCGCCACCTACCTCGACGAGCTCACCGGCGAGGTCCGGGTGTTGCCCGTCACGGCGATGGGGATCGAGCGCGACGGGTTCCGCGGCAACACGCTCGCGGTCACCATCAGCATGGGGACGGAAGAGGCCGGCTGGGCAGGCATCTACCTGGCCACCGTCGTTCCGCTCGCGGACTGAGCGAGGCTCTCGGCGGGGTCCGCGGAGCGATGGACGGGCGCGGGTCGGCGGCGACTCGCGCTCACCTCACGCCGCGGCGGCCTTCTTGCGCGACACGTACGCCGCCACCTGGGCGATGGAGTCCAGGTTCTCCGGCACCATCTCGTCGTCCTCGACGTGGACGCCGAACTCACGCTCGATGAAGCCGATCAGCTCCAGCACGCCGGTGGAATCGATGATGCCCATGTCGAGCAGCGAGCTCTGGTCGGCGAGCGCGGCTGCGTCGGCGACGTAGAAGTTCTCCACGATGTACCGGCGAACGCGCGCTGCGATGTCCACGTCGCTCATTCCTTCTTCCTGGTCGCCACGACCACCCGCGGGTTGCCCTCGGCGTCGTTGCGGGTTGAGGGAGTCTCGAATGCGGGGGCGCGCGAGAAAAGTAGCATCACCTGGCGCTCCTGCGCGAGGCCGATTTCGAAGGCGAGAACGCCGCCGGTGCGGAGGAACGCCGGCGCTTCACGGATGACGCGCTGGTGCACGGTCAGTCCGTAGGGACCGCCGTCGAAGGCCTCGCGCGGCTCGTGGGCGAGCAGGCCCGCCAGCTCGCCCGCCAGCCGGTTGCGGGAGATGTAGGGCGGGTTGCAGACGATGGAATCGAAGCTTCCTTCGAGGCCCAGGCCGGCGAGGGGCGCGAAGAGATCGCCCTGGAAGACCTTGACCCGATCCCCGAGGCCCAGTTGCTCCACGTTGTCGCGGGCGATCCGCACCGCGTCCGCCGTGACGTCCGACGCCCACATCTCCAGATCCGGCAACCTCGCGGCGATGCCGCAGGCCAGGTTTCCCGATCCGCAGCACATGTCGAGTGCGCGGAGCCCTCTGCCGCTGGCGCTGCGCGCCCGCAGGAGCTCGACCGCGGTCTCGCCGAGCAGCTCCGTTTCCGGGCGCGGCACCAGCGCGCCCGGCGCGATGCGGAGCGAAAGCCCCATGAAGGCGGCGTGGCCCTCGAGGTAGGCGCGGGCGACGTCCAGGCCTCCGGCGGCTTCGCGGCGGCTCATGCCAGCCCCGTCTTCTTGATCTTGCCGCTGGTGGTCTTGGGCAGCTCGGGCAACAGCTCGACGAATTTCGGCACCATGAAGTTCTCCAGCCGCTTCTGGCATTCGCGCTGCACGTCCGCGGCGGTCAGCGTAGCCCCCTGCTCCAGCACGACGAAGGCCTTCACCGCCTGCCCGAGGATCTCGTCGGGAACGCCGATCACCGCCGCTTCCTTCACTCCGGCGATGACGTAGCGCGCCGCCTCCACTTCCTTGGGCGCCACCTTCTCGCCGCGGGACTTGATGATGTCGTCCATGCGGCCCACGAAGTAGAGATATCCCTCCTCGTCGAGGCGGCAGAGGTCGCCGGTATAGAGCACCTGCTCGCCGGGCAGCGGTCCGGGCCTGAGCTTCTTCGCGGTCTCTTCCGGCTTCTCCCAGTAGCCCTTCATCACCGTGGCGCCGCGGATCACCAGTTGCCCGACCACGCCCGGTCCCGCCCGCGCATCGTTCTCGTCCACGATCCAGAGCTCGGTGTTGGGGATGGCGATGCCCACGCTGTCGGGCTTGCGGGCCAGGTCCTGGGGCGGCAGGTACGTGCAGCGCTTGCACTCGGTGAGCCCGTACATGCTGAAGATGCGCGCGCGCGGAAAGATGCGCCCGAGCGCGGTGATGTGCTTGACCGGCAGCGCCGCCGCCGTGTTGGTCACCGCGCGGATGCGGGAGAAGTCGAAGCTGCCCAGCGTCTTCAGCTCGGCGAGGATGGCGAAGATGGTGGGGACGCCGGGAAAGAAGGTGACCCCTTCCTCGACCACTTGCGAGAGCACCTGCGCAGGATACGTGAACGAGCGCTCCAGCACGAGCCGCGCTCCCTGCCGGAAGGAGAGGATCATCTGGTAGAGGCCGTAGTCGAAGGCCAGCGGCAGGACCCCCAGCACCACGTCGTCCTCGCGCAGGTCCAGGTACTCGGAGATGGAGGCGGCCGCGGTGAGCATGTTGCGGTGGGTCAGCATCACGCCCTTGGGATCGCCGGTGCTCCCCGAGGTGTAGATCAGCGCGGCGAGATCGATGTCGATGCAGGCCCTGCGCGGGGCAAGGCTCCTTTCGCCGCCCGCCAGCGCCTCGTCCCACGAGCAGAGGCCGGGCAGCCCGCGGCAGCGCTCCGCGTCGAGCGCGCCGGAGACGATCACGCAGCCCAGGTGCGGGCTCTTGCGCGCGGCCTCGGCCCACGCCGGCGTGAGGTGCCCGTCGGTGATGAGCGCCCTGGCGCGGCAGTCGTTGAGGAGCCAGGCGAGCTTGTCGGCCTTGGTGAGCGGGTTCACGACCGAGACCACCGCGTTGGCCTTGAGCACGCCCCAGAACGAGACCGCCGCCTCCACCGTGTTGTCGGCGAAGACGATGACGCGGTCGCCGCGCCGCACGCCTCGCGCCTCCAGCGCATGGGCCAGGGCGTTGGAGCGCGCGTCCATCTCCCGGTAGCTGACGCGGCTCTTCCGATGGGTCAGCGCCTCCTTCGCCGGGAGGCGCCGCGCGGTGTCGGTAAGCAGGTCGTGGAGCAGGGGAACGGCGCCGGGCATTTCGCTTCCTAGCGTTGGGGATGCACTCGATCGACGAGCGTGCGCAGGGTCAGGGCGGGAAGGCTTCCGGGAGCGCGCCGGATCATCTGCTCGTAGAGGAGCTGGGTGGAGAGCACCCCCACGAGGCCCATGTTGTCGGCGTTGGAGAACTGCCCGGTCCCTCCGGTGGCCCGGCACTTCTTCCAGAGCTGGAGCACGGTCGGGGGATCGAAGACTCCGGCGTCGCGCAGCGAGCGCTCCGAGAGGCACGCCTCGATCCAGTCGGGCGGGGCCGAAGGGCCTCCCACGAAGGCGAGCGCGTCCGGGGCGCGGTAGGGCTGCTTCTTGCGCGCGACGATCTCGTCGGGCACGAGCCCCCGGGAGATCTCCTTGAGCACGCGCTTCTCGTCGAGCCCCTGCAGCTTGTACGAGGCGGGGAGCGAGTTGGCGAGCTCCACCACCTCCGCGTCGAGGAAGGGAAAGCGTCCCTCCACGCTCCACTGCATCAGCATCCGGTCGCCCTGCGATGAGAGCAGGTACCCGGCGAGCAGCGTGCGCACCTCGAGGTACTGGTCCTGCGCCAGGTCGCTCCAGCGCGCGAACGCGGGCGGCAGCTCGCCCAGGACGGAGTCGCGCGGGTCGGCCCTCGATGCCGCCTTCAGCTCGCGCGAGAAGAGCCGCTGGAGCGCTTCCGCCGACGACCAGCGCGGCTCGTGCGAGAACCCCGGCTTGCGGGAATCTGCCAGCCCGCGGCCGAAGAACTTCTGCGCCATGGCGCGCTGGGCGACCGGAGAGCGGGAGAGGTAGGGATAGAGCCGCTCGAGCAGGCGCGGCCGCCATTGCGACTGCGGCTGCCGCGCCCAGAAGCGCCGCACCCGCGCCTCGCGGAAGAGATCGTAGCCGGCGAACATCTCGTCGGCCCCTTCGCCGGTGAGCACCACCTTGATGCCGCTCTCGTGCACCAGCCGCGAGAGCAGCGAGAGGGGCGCGGGCGCGGTGCGCAGGATGGGCCGCTCGGCGTGGAGGATCACGTCGGGAAAGACGCGGGCGATGTCCCTGCGCGAGACCACCACCTCGGCGTGCTCGGTGCCGAGCCGCGCCGCCATCTGCCGCTGGAAGGGAGTCTCGTCGTACTCCGCGTCCTCGAAGCGCAAACTATAGGTCTGGAAGCGTTCGCCCTTCACCTCGCGGCCCAGCGCGGCGACGAGCGAGCTGTCGAGGCCGCCGGAGAGATAGCTGCCCACCGGCACGTCGGAGCGGAGCATCCGCTGCTCCACCGCCCTGGTGAGCGCGCCGCGGACGGCCTTCGCCGCGTCGGCGAACGAGCCCGCGAAGAGTCCCGGCGTGCCCTCGGCGCGCGACTCCGGGAAGGACGGACTCCAGAAGATCTCCTCGCGCACCGCCCCGGAGCGCGCATGGGTCCGCACGTGTCCCGGGGGCAGCTCCTCCACGCCGGCGAATGCGGTGCGGGGCGCCACCGGCGACCAGAGGCAGAACGTCTGCCGCAGCCCTTCGGGGTCGAGGGCGCGCGGGATCGCGGGATCGGCCGCGAAGATGGCCTTGGCCTCCGAGGCGAAACGCAACCTGCCGCCGTACGTGCAGAGGTGGAGAGGGCGCACGCCGAGCCGGTCGCGCGCCAGCACCAGCTCCTCGCGGCGCGAGTCCCAGAGGGCCACCGCGAACTGGCCGTTGAAGCGCGAGAAGCACTGCGAGCGCCACTCCTCGAAGGCGTGGACGATCACCTCGGTGTCCGAGCGCGTGCGGAAGCGGTGGCCGAGCGCTGCCAGCTCCTCGCGCAACTCGAGGTAGTTGAAGATCTCGCCGTTGAAGGAGATCCAGATGCTTTCGTCCTCGTTGCAGAGCGGCTGCTGGCCGCTCTTCACGTCGATGATGGAGAGGCGCGCGTGCGCGAGCCCGCAGCGCGCGTCGCGGTAGATGCCGAACTCGTCGGGTCCGCGGTGGCGCAGCGCGGCGGCCATGCGCTGGAGCGCGGCCAGGTCGGGAGCGGATCCGCTCCCCCCGCCCGGAAGGACGAGCTCCCCGGCAATGCCGCACATGGCTGCGGACTATAACCGCAAGAGCGGAATTGTTCGGAAACATCTCACGGGTCGTTGGTCGTAGTCCGGGGCACCTTGTCGCACCCGGTGTGGGAGGAAGTGCGTTCTCGATCCGGATTGCGCGCAATGCGCGGCGCGCGCGGCGTGGTGATAAAACCGGGGCATGCCGATCCGTTGGCTCCACGCGGTGGCGGCGTTCCTGCGGCTGCAGTGGCTGCGGCTCCGCGCCGAGGTCGCCCCTGGGGTCAAGGTCGCCGGGCGGGTCTGGCTTCCGGGCACCGGCCGGGTGGCGATCGGGGCGCGCGCGCGCCTGAGCGGACCCTGCGCGCCCATCGAGCTGCGCGCCGAGCACACGGCGGAGCTGCTGCTCGAAGACGACGTGGTGGTGGAGGACGGCTGCTCCATCGAGGCCACGGAACAGGTGCGCATCGGAGCGCGCAGCCGGCTGGGCGCCTTCTGCAAGGTGCTCGACAACCACCTGCACGGGGGCGCCGGCGACTTCTCCCGGCGGCCGCCGGGGCGGCCGGTGGTGGTCGAGGAGGACTGCATCATCGGGCCGCATGCCATCCTGCTGCCCGGCGCTCACGTGGGCCGCGGCAGCCAGGTGGGCCCGGGCACGGTGGTCTCGAAGCGGATTCCGCCCGGCTCGCACTTCGCCGGCATGCCGCCCATCCTCCGGAGCCGCACATGAGCGAGACCGCCGCCGTGCTGCCCGCCTCTTCGCCCGGCCGCAGGCAGCTCACGCCCGCCCTGGTGACGAACCGGCTGCTCTCGCTCCTGCGCGCGCGCTGGTACCTGCGCGGGGCCGCGCTCTCGGGCCGGGTCTACTCCATGGGCAGGCTGGTCGTGAGCGGGGCCCGGCAGATGCGGGTGGCCCACCGCGCCTTCTTCCTGCGCGGAATGCTGCCGACCGAGCTTCGCTGCTCCCCGGGCGGATGCCTGGAGATCGGCGAGTCGTCCGGCTTCAACTACGGCGTATCGCTGGTCGCGACCGAGCGGATCAGCATCGGCGAGCGCTGCAACTTCGGCGCGATGGTGAGGGTGCGCGACGACGACGGCCTGCGCCGGGCGCCGGTCACCATCGGCAATGACGTCTGGATCGCGCACGGGGCGATGATCGAGCCGGGCGTGAGCATCGGCGACGGCGCGGTGGTCTCGGCGGGAGCGGTGGTGACCTCCGACGTTCCCGCGCGCATGCTGGCGGCGGGAAACCCGGCGAGGTGCATGCCGCTGCGGGCGCGGGCGGGAATGGCGCAGCGCGGGGACGACTCAAAATCCTGAGACGCTGCGCCGGGCCTCCAGCCGCCGGGGACGGCGCGGCGCAGATTCGCGCTTCATCCGTGCGCCTGGCGCAGCACCAGGCCGGCCACGCCCGCAGCCACGATCACCAGCGGCTCGGGGACCTTGCGCAGCTTCCAGAGCGCGAGCAGCGTGAAGAGGAAGATCAGCACGGTGGGCAGGTCGAGGATGGCGCGCCGGCCCAGCACCCAGGTCGCCCCGGCGATGGCGCCGGTGGCCGCGGCGGTGACGCCGTCCACGAACGACTTGATCTGGGAGACCCTGGCCCAGCGCCGGTAGTAGGGCGCGGGGATGATGACGAACAGGTAGCAGGGAAGGAAGACGCCGACGGCGGAGACGATTGCGCCGCCCAGGCCGGCGACGAGGTAGCCGATGAAGGCGACCGTGATCACTACCGGTCCCGGCGTGATCATCGCCACCGCCACGGCGTCGAGGAACTGGCGCTCGTCGAGCCAGCGCATCTCGGTGACCACGCCGCCATGGAGGAAGGGGACGATGGCGAGGCCGCTTCCGAAGACCACCGCGCCCGCCACGGCGAAGAACCAGAAGATCTTCCAGACCAGCGCGGCGCCGGCCGGCTCGCCCAGGCCGCCGAGCACCCAGTGGGGAAGGGCCGCGAGCATGGCCGCGGACGCGCCCGCCCGGAAGGGCGTGCGCACGAGCATGACCAGCACGCCTCCGGCGAGGAAGATCCAGAGGATCTCCTTTTCGGTGTAGCCGGTGACCGCGGCGCTGACGGCGAACACGATCCAGAGCAGGCTGTCGCGCGCCAGCGTGAGCCGCACCAGCTTCACCGCGCTGCGCGCGATGATCGCGATCACCGCCGCGCCGATGCCGTAGAAGGCGCCCTGCATCCAGGGCAGGCCGCCGTACTTCACGTAGAAGGCGGAGATGGCGAGCACCATCAGGAAGGAAGGGGAGATGAAGGCGAGGCTCACCAGCGTCGCGCCGGCGACCCGGGCGCGCACCCAGCCGAGGTAGATGGCGAGCTGGGCGGCGAGCGGACCCGGCGCGAGCTGCGCCAGCGCGAGGCCCTCCACGTAGTCCTGCCGGGAGATCCAGCGGCGCCGCTCCACCAGGTCGCGCTGCATGTAGCCGGCGAGCGCGATGGGCCCGCCAAAACCAAACGTGCCGAGCCGGAGGAAGTAGAGGAGCAGCTCGCGGATGGAGCAGGGGACCAGGGCTTCCGCGGCGGCCTCGGGAGCGGTGGATTCCGGCGCGCTGGAAGCTTTCATCGGATTCAGTTGCGCGAGGGCTCGTTGACAGCGGATACGGCTGCACTATAACGCACCGGTGGCGGAAAGCGAGAAGAGCGCGCGCGAGCCGGGCTGGCTCCTGCTCATCCACCAGATTCCGCCCAGGCCCAACTACTTCCGGGTGAAGATCTGGCGCAGGCTGCAGAAGCTGGGCGCCATCGCCATCAAGAACTCGGTCTACGCCCTGCCCGCCGGCGAGCAGGCGCAGGAGGACCTGAACTGGATCCTGCGCGAGATCGTCGAGGGCGGCGGCGACGCCTCGCTGGTCGAGGCGCGGCTGGTCGAGGGTCTCGACGACGAGCAGGTGAGGGAGATGTTCCGCGCCGCGCGCGATGCCGATTACCAGGCGGTGGCGGAGGAGGTGCGGAAGGCGGCGCGCGGCCTTCCCCGCAAGGGAGAGATGTCGGAGGAGAAGCGGGCGGAGCTTTCCGCCGCGCTGGCGAAGCTGCACAAGCGGCTGGGCGAGATCGCCGCCATCGATTTCTTCCACGCGCGCAGCAGGGAGGCGGTGGACGGGCTCCTCCGCGAGCTGGAAGAGAAGGCCGCGGCGCGCGCGCCTGCGGGGCCGGAGGCGGACTCGCTGCCGCCGCAACGGCCGCGCGGCGCCACCTGGGTGACCCGCACCGGCATCCACGTCGACCGGATGGCGAGCGCATGGCTCATCCGCCGCTTCATCGATCCCCAGGCGAAGTTCAGGTTCGTGGCGGCGCGCGAGCATCGGCACCAGTCCGGCGAGCTGCGCTTCGACATGTTCGACGGCGAGTTCACCCACCAGGGCGAGCTCTGCTCGTTCGAGGTGCTGTTGGCCCGCTTCGAGATCGCCGATCCGGCCCTGCGGGCCATCGCCGAGATCGTCCACGACATCGATCTCAAGGACGAGAAGTACGGCCGGGCCGACAACGCCGGGTTCGAGCACCTGGTCAACGGCATCGCGCTGGCCCATCCGGAGGACGAGGCGCGGCTCGAGCGCGCCTGCGCGGTGCTCGACGACCTCTACGAATATTTCCGGCGCAAGCGGCGGGGAGGGGAGGCCTGACGCCGCGGCGCGAAGAGGGGCAGGCGGGAGGTCACTTCCTGGTGAGCGCGGCCAGCTCTCCTGGATACGCGTGCAGCAGCGTCCCGGGGACCTTCACCTTCCCGCCCGTGACCTGCGCTTCCAGCATCAGCGCGTTGGCCACCGCCTGGCCGGCGAAATGGTTGTTGTTGACCGCGTAGACGTCGGTGACGCCCGGCTCCTGCGCCAGCGCCAGGGTGCGCTCCGCCCAGGGCTTCAGCTCCGCCGCCGAGTAGAGGTAGTCGTAGCGCTCGTCGCGCCCCGCCGCCTTGCGGAACCAATCCTTGTAGTTGCGGCCGTGGACGCGGATGTAGCCCACCTTCGACGTGGCGCGGGCCGAAGGCGGCAGCGAGTTGCGGAACATGGGCTGGTCGAGGTTGACGATGCCGATGCTCTCCTCGGCCAGCCCGGCGTAGAAGTCCGGCTCGTTCCAGGAGAGGTGGCGCACCTCCACCACCAGCGGGTAGGCGCGGAAGGCGCGGGCCAGGTCGCGCAGCCACTCGCGGTTCTGCTCCTGGTTGCGGAACGACCAGGGGAACTGCAGCAGGAGCGCGCCCAGCCTGCCTGCGTCGGCGAGCGGATCGAGGCCTGCCCGCACCGCGTCCACCTCCTCGCGCGTCCAGGCAAGGGTCCGCTCGTGCGTGAAGCGGCGCCAGAGCTTGGCGGTGAAGCGGAAGTCCGGATGGTCCTTCACCCGCTCGTTCCAGGCGCGGGCGGCGGCGGGCGAGGGCGGACGGTAGAAGGTGGAGTTGATCTCGACGGTGCGGAAGTAACCGGCGATGTATCGCAGCGGGTCGAATCCCTTCGGCCTGGGCTTCGGGTAGACCTTGCCCGCCCAGTCGGGATAGTCCCAGCCCGCGGGCCCGAAGCGGATCAAGCGGAGAGCGCCTCGTGGACGCGCAGCGCCACCAGCGACGGTCCGGAGAGATCGATCCACTGCTTGAGCAGCGAGCGCCCGGGCTCGTAGGCGATCCGTCCGGCGGAGAGGCGGGTGAGGAAGGGCGCGTCGCTGGTGAACCACTGCTCCACGCGCAGGAGCGATCCGTCGCCCGCGCCACCGGCGAAGGTCCTCCACCACGGATCGGGCGGGTGCGGCGAGAGCCCGGAGTCGAGCGCGTCGGGAACTCCGAACCAGCGCTGGCGCAGTTCCTGGGCGTCCGCGGCGTCCACGCCCTGCAGCTCCACAGCCGCGTCGTCCTCCACGGGCCCGACCTCCGCGCGGAGCGCCCCTTCGCAGAGGCGGCGCTTGTCCATGCGCTGGATCTGCACCGGTACGCCGGCGAGCAGCGGCTCGCGCGAGAGCCAGGCTTCGATGCGCCGCAGGGTCTCGCGCTCGCGCTCGGGGTTGGGAGCATCCAGCGCGGCGAGCTTCCACCCTTCGCCGAGCAGGTAGAGCCGCAGCCCGGCGCCGCGCAGTCCGCTGCCGTCCGGCGCCGCGCGGCGCAGGGTCCCGTCGAGCTGGCGGCGGACGAGCGAGAGCACCGTGCCGAGAATGGCCTTCTGCGCCGCCTCCGCCGCCTTGCGCTGGCTCGCGTCCAGGTGCCCTCCCTCGGCGATGAGCGTGCGCCAGCGCCGCGCGTTGGCGGAGAAGGCCTCGCGCAGCGCGCCGCCGCCCAGCGCCGCCGCGGCGAAGGCGGCGGAGTCGATCAGGCGCTCGCCGCCGAGCAGGTAGCTCATCGAGGAGCCGGCGATGAAGGGCGCGGGCCGCCCCTCGCCGCGCGGCAGCCGCACGGTCATCTGCAGCGTCAGGCCGCCGAAGTCGGCGAAGGCCTCGATCGGGTGGCGGTCCTCGTCGCCGGTGGCGCGAGCCGCCTTCGCGGCCACCGGGTCCGCCACCAGGCGGTGGCTGGCGCTCGCCCAGGCGGAGCGGAGGCCGGCGCAGATCTCGTCCGCCACTCCGGTGAAGACCGCGCTGAACGGCTCGCCCGAGGCGGCGCTCCACGGGCAGGGCGGGAACGTGACCACCGTCTCCACGGCGCCGAGCCGCGGCGCGCGCAAGGTCCAGCGCCCCCCTTCGGGGGCCACCAGCGGAGTGGCGTGGGCGGCGGCGAGAGCGCGGCCGAGGAGCAGGCCATACGCCTCGAGCAGCCTGCGGCTCGCGCGCGACGGGTCCGCGTCGGGGACGGCGGCGAGCCAATCGGAGAGCATCATCAAATCGGGCGACTTGAAGCGGTCGGCCCGGACCGGGTCGCGGGCGGGCTCCGGCCCGGCCTGCGGCAGCCAGAGCTGGTCGGCGGAGGCCTGGCCCGCGAGCACGCGGCGCAGCGCGGCTGCGTTCGCGGCCACCAGCGCGGTGGGGAGCTGTCCGCCCGGCGCGAGCAGTTGCTCGCCGCAGCCGAAGAGATGCGCAGTGGCCGGGTCTCCGGCGAGCCGGCAGAAGCCCGAGGGCGCGGCGTCGCGCTGCGGCTCGTGCAGCAGCTTCTTGCCCAGGGCGCCGGAGGAGGCGGTGTCCTCCTCCACCACCACCGTGGAGGTGCTGCCGATGTCCACCGCGATGCGGAGCGAGACGGGGACCGTGGGCGCCAGCGCGGCGCGCCCGGCGGGCGCCATTCCCCTGCGCGCCTGCCAGAGCGCGTCGAGGTCGAAGAGCGCCTGCGGCTCGCGCCCCTCCTGTGCCCGGAGCACTGCCCATCGCGGAGGCGAGGCCGTGGTCCAGGTGGCCACCGATTCCCCAGCCGCCCCCGCGTCGCTCCCGGCTGAAGGCGTGGCGGGCGGGCCCAGCCAGAGCGGCACCGGCCGACCCGCCGCGGTGCGGTGCGCCGCCGCCCGCAGCGACACCGGGCCGCGCCATCCCTCGCTGGCGAAAGGCGGGGAGAGCGCGAGGTGCACGTGCATCGACGCCGCGCCGGAGGCGAAGCGCGCGGCAAAGGTGACCGGGAAGCACTCGACCGCGGCAAGCTCGGTCTCGCGGACCACCGCGAGGAACGCGCGCAGCACCGCGCGGCCGCCCTCGAGCACGGGGGCGCCGTCCGGCACCAGCACGCCGGCATCGATCAGCCAGGCGCACCAGGACGGCACGGGCAGCGGAACCAGCGCCTTCTCCGCAGAGGGCCCCTGGGCATTGGCGGGCACCAGCACCGGGTCGGCGCACCCCACCAGGTCGCGCCAGTCCGCCAGGGCCGGCCCGAGCAGCGACTGCGCGGCCTGCTCGGTGAGTCCAAATCCCATGCCCATGGCCGCGAGCAGCGCGTCGATGGCGAGTTGCGGCTTCAGCGGGTTGGACCGGTCGTGCGCCAGCAGCGGCGAGCCGCGGCGGCGCAACCCGCGCAGCACGGAGCCGGCTGCGCGGCGGAGAACGAGCGGATCGGACTCCACCAGGCGGCCTCCTCAGCGCAGGTAGCTGCGCGCTTGTTCGACGGCCGCCGCGGGCGGCTCTTCATCGCCGCGCCCGGGCTTGCGCGCCGACAGCCGCGCGATCGATGCGGTGAGCGCGAAGAGCGCCCCGAGCGCGATCCAGAGGTTCCGGTCTCCCAGCGCCGCCGCGGCGTCGAGCAACTCGGGGGGAAGGAGGAGCGCGAGCGCGCTGGGAACGAGCAGGGTGACGCCGCCGGCCACCACCAGTGCGAGCAGCCAGGGCCGTCTCTCGAGCGCCGCGAGCTTCATGCAGAACCCCCCTCGATGGTCCACTCCACGGCCGGCACGCCCAAGCCATGCGCGAGCCCCAGGTCCACCAGTGGACTGTGCGAGACCAGCACCGCCGCCCGCGGCTCGGCCTCGCCGAGCCAGCGCAAGAGAGCGTCCATCAGCCGCAGGTGCGCGGGCGGATCGAGGGCGCCGAAGGGCTCGTCGAGGAGCAGCAGCCGCAGGCGGGAGCGGGGTGACGCCTCCAGCCGCAGCACCTCCGCCGCCAGGAGCACGCGCTGCCTCTCCCCCTCGGAGAGCACGCCGATGGGCCGGGAGAGCAGGGCATCGTCGATGGGGCCGAACCAGTGGCGCACCCGGTCGGTGCGGGGCCGCGCCCCCAGCACCTCCCGGACGGGCATCTCCAGCGGGTAGGCGCGCGCGGTGTCCTGCATCACGTAGCCCATCGCCACCGAAGGGAGCGGGCGCGCGGCCACGGCGCGCAGCAGCGTGGTCTTGCCGCAGCCCGATGCGCCCGAGAGCACCACCAGCTCGCCCGGCCGCACCTGCGCGTCCGGGGAGATCAGGTGCGCCCTGCCCGCGATGGAGACGCGCGGGCCGAGGACGCGAATGCCGCCGGTCGAGTCGCCGGGCCCGGCAGGCGCGGCGCAGGCGCGGGCGGCCAGCATCTCTCCCGAGGCGTCGAGGTAGCGCTGCAGCGCCGGCGGCCGGGGCGGGCCTTCCCAGCGGAGCCGCGCATGCACCGCGAATTCGTGCGCGCGGCCGCCCTCCAGCCAGAGCACGTGATCGGTCACCGCCTCCGGCGCGCGGTCGCCGAGGAGGGCGTCCACCGCCTCGGGATCGTGCGAGGGGAGCACCACCGACCCGGCGCCCGCGAACTGCGGCGGGAGGAGCTCGCGCAGGCAGTCGAGGAGCGCGTGCGTGCGCGCGGGGTCCTGCGCGGAGGTGGGCTCGTCGAGGAGCAGCGTGCAGTCGGCGTCGCAGCGGACCCGCGCCAGCGCCAGGCAGAAGAGGAGCCGCTGCCGTTCGCCGCGGGAGAAGGCGGAGACCGAGGTAAAGGGATCGAGGAGCCGGCTGCGGATGCGGTCGTCGTCGACGCGGCCGAGCAGGTCCCAGACCGCGCGCGCCTCCTGCGGGCGGGCCATGGAGGCGACGTCGGAAGCGGAGAGGGCCGCGGGCAGGGCCTCGTCGGGATCCTGGGGCACGAGCAGCGCGTCGGGAAGCTGCGCCGCCCACGCCCGCAAGAGCAGCGTCTTGCCCGCCCCCGAAGGACCGAGCACCCATTGCAGCGCGGGGCGCGGGGAAAGGCCGTGGGCGCCGGCGACCCCGCGGAACAGCTCGGCGCCGCCCAGATGCAGCGCGCCGTCGCGCAGGATCGAGCGGAGCCCGCGGCGGGGGAAGGCGTGCGCCAGCACCAGCAGCATGGCGGCGGCCACCACCGCGACGTGCGCCGAGCTCCACGAGCCTGGAAGCGGCGTGGGCGCGCCGTCGGCGCCGATGCCGCGGAGGAAGAGCGCGGCGCCGAGCGAGGGATAGAGGGGAAAGCCGGGCGGCCGGAAGCTGTCGATGAGCGTGTTGGAGAGGATGTCGATGAACACCGCGGCTGCCATCCCGCCCAGGAGCAGGCCGCCAAGCTCGCGCCGCCGGCGCAGCCAGAGGCCGTGCCGGAGCAGGATCTCCCAGGGAGCGAGACCGCGCACCCGTGCCGCGACGAACGAGTCGCTGCCCTCCTCCGCAAGGCGCACCTCCTCGAGCCAGCTGACGAGGCCGCGCGCGATGGCGAGCCCCAGCAGGAGCGAGGCCGAGAGCAGGCCCGGCGCCATGCCGAAGAGCGACGCGTAGGCGAGGCGATCGTCGGGACGCAGCGCGAGGAAGCGCCCGGCGGCGAGGAACGCGGCGGGGCGGCAGAGGAGCGCGCGCATCACCAGCGCGAAGGCCACGTAGGGCACCGCGCCGGCGAAGGCGAGCAGGGCGTCCAGGGCGCGGCGCTCGCCGCCCAGACGGCGCGCATAGAGCCAGAGCCAGAGCGCCCCGAGCAGCGCCGCCGTGGCGCCTGCGCCGAGCGCCAGGACCGAAGTGCCGGCGAGCATCATGGGAAGGGCCGGCTCGAAGAGGCGGTCGGTGAGGGGGCCCTGGGTGAGCACCGCCATGCGCAGGGGAAAGAAGATGCCGCTGCTCCAGGCGAGGTAGAGCGCCTCGGCGATCATCAGAGCGAAGGCGAGCCCGACGAAGACGTCGGGCGCGGCAGGCGGCGGAGCCGATGCGGCCGGGTCGGGGTTGCGGCGCGGCAGCGCGGCGCCGGCATTGCGTCGCACGAAGGCGGCGACCACCAGCCCGCCGCCCAGGAGCAGGAGCGCCAGCAGCGCCGCCGCGATCGGGTGCGGCTCGTCGCGCCAGGGCAGCGCGCAGAGCTGGGCAACTCCCGCCGCCGCGGAGAGCAGGGCCACCCCTGCCATGGCGCGGAACCCGGGCGGAAGCAGCCGCGCGATCACGGCGCGAACCTCGCGGCGCCGAGCGCATTGCGCATCTCCAGCACGAAGCGGTGTCCGGCGAACCAGAGCAGCACCACCGCGCCCGCCACCAGCGCGCAGGAGGAGAGCCGCTCGCCGGCCGCGGCCTCGCCGAGCGCCGCCCGGATCAGCGCGCCGAGTCCGCTGCTCGAGCCTTGCACCCGCGGGTCCTGGTCGGCCCTGGCGCAGACGAAGAGCGCGGCTCCCGCGAGCGCCGGCACCATGGGCACCAGCCAATCCGCCGCTTCCAGGGCGGCCACCCGCGCCGCCCGCCCGAAGGCGGGGTGTCCACCGGAGCGGGCGAAGCGCGCCGGCCCGAACAGGGCGCGCGCGGCCACCGCCGAGAGCGTGCCTGCGAATGCCGCCACGAAGAGGGCGGCGCCGAGACCTGCGCCGGCGGACCGCGTGCGGTCGTAGAACAGCGCCGGATCGAGCAGCGCCCAGAGGGGATGGACGACGAGGGCGTAGCAGCCTGCCGCGAACGCGAGCCGTCCCCCGGTTCCCGCGTTGCGAAGCCTGGCCAGCGCGCCGCCGGCGGCCGCCGCCAGGAGCGAGAGCCCGAGGCCTCCGACGACGAAGGGAAGCGCGTCCGCCGCTCCGCGCGCTGCGGTGCGGAACCGGCTCTTGTCGGACGAGGCCGCGGCCCATGCGTCGCGCAGGGAGGCGAGGCGCAGCCCTTCGCCCGGCGCGGCGGGCAGCTCCCAGTCGGGGCGGCGCGCCCAGAGCCGCAGGAGGGCCGCCTGATCCGTGCCGGCGAGGCCCCGGTCGGCGGCGGCGCGCAGCACGGCGAGATCGAAGTCGAGGTACGCGGCCGCCGAAGTCTCCGCCGCAGGCCCGGCGCCGGAGCGATCGAAGGCGGCGAGGCCCAGCGCTAGCAGCAGGAGGCCGGCAAACCCGCACGCGCAGGCGGCGGCCCAGCGAAGCGCGCCCGCCGCGAGCCGGCTGGCCAGCGCAGCGGCGGCCAGCGCGCGCACGCCATCGGTCGGGGCCGGGCCGGTCATGGCGGTGCCGCCGGCGAGCATTCGCCGCTGAGGGCGGCAGCGCAGCCGAGCTGGCGCTCCAGGGCGGCGCGCAGCACGTCCAGCTCCTGGCAGTGGCCCGACCACGCCGCGGCATCGAGGGAGAACGAGGCGCGGTCGAGGGAGGGCGAAGGGGAGCCGCGGATCTCGCGGTCCCACTGATCGAAGCGATCGAGGGTCGCGGAGCGCGACCTCGCCGCCTCCCCGCAGGGCCGGGGAGGAGGATTGGGATCGGGTTCGCGCGCGGGTTCCGGTGCGAGCGCGGGACGGGATTCGGCTGCAGGCGGCGGTTCGGGTGCGTGCGGGGGTTCGGCCGCGGCCTGCGATGTGCGGGCGGAATGGCGCAGGAGGGCCTCCTCGATCGGGAGGGCGGGGTCGAAGGCCGCCGCCCATTGCCGATCGGTTGCCGCAAAGGGCTTGAGCGCGATGGGGAAGGATGCGCCGGAAGGGTCGGGTTCGCCGGTGTCGGGCCTGACCGCGAGCAGCCACCACTCGCAGGCGTTCGCCTTCTCCAAGGTTGCGCGCGCCTCGGTCGCGGCCGCGGGCCATGGCCAGCCTTTTTCCCCCGGCCAGCAGAGGAGCGCGGTGCGCAGCGCCGTGCGGTCGGGCGCCCCCGCCGCCACAGCAGCCGGCTTGCGGGACCTGCGCGGCCAGCCGGAAACCCCGGGCCCGAGCGCCACCTGTTCCAAGAGCGCGGGCGGCGGCGGCGCGGGCGCCATGCGGATCGCGGCCAGCTCCACCGGGCTGCGCGCGCCGAAGAGACCGCGCGCGGAGACGGCGCAGTCGGGATCGGCGTTCGAGCGCAAGAGCTTGATGCGCCCCGGCGCCGGCCAGCGCTGCCGCGCGTAGTCGTCGAGAGCCCGCACCTGCACGCCGGCGCGCACCTCGCAGGCGTCGTCCGGCTCGCCCTGGCACTCGGCGCATCCGCGCAGCACCGTGGCGGCGGGCGCGTACTGCACGGCGCGGAACCAGTCTGCCGGCGCGGCGGCGGCCGCGGCGAGGAGCAGCAGGAGCGTCACGGCTGCGCGCTCCACGCCTGCAGGACGCGCGCGAAGTACCAGGGGCTGCGCGCCGGCTCCGCCTGCGAGTCGGGAATGGCCAGCGTGCCGGGATGCAGGAAGGCGAGCGGGAAGATGGGCGCCGGGCCGTTGCGCGCCACGTCCTCCTCCAGCATCCGCAGGCTCTCGCTCCGCGCCGGCGGCGCGCCGGCGGGCGCCCCGAGCCAGGCCGGCGGCGGGAAGACGATGGACGACTCGTACGCGGTCAAGAGCGCGCGGCCGGGGTTCTCGCTGACCGCCTGGCCGCCGCTCAGGTTCTGGTTGCCGGCCGGATGGAGCAGCGGCACCAGCGTGGGATAGTTGCGATTGTAGTAATTGCTCGCCACGGTGAGGAGCACGTCCCAGCTTCCCAGCGGCCCGCGGTGAACCTCGCTCGCCTTGATGCCGGAGACCGACACGGCGACGCCGCGCTCCGCCGCGATGGCGCCGATGCGGGCCGCGGCGCCCGCCCACGGCTCCTCCTGCACGTAGACGAGACTGACGGGGCGGCATCCGTCCTCGGCCACCTCGCCGAACGGCTTCGCCTCCGCGGGAGCCGCGCAGTCCGCGCCCTCATCGCTGCGGGGGACCAGGCCGGACGGGCCGCGCGAGCGCGGGTCGCACGGCGAGCGGTTCTCCCCCGCGCCCACGGCGTCGCGCAGGTCGCGCTGCAGCTCGAGCAGGCGGTCCTCGCCCGCGGCGGAGAGCGCATTGAAGAGCCTGCGCACGCAGCGGGTGTTGGCGTCGCGCCGTGCGAAGAGCGCCACCAGCGACTCGAAGCCGTCGTCCCCCGCTTCCTGCGGCCGCGCCCGCGCCGCATCCATGCGCCAGAGCGCGCGGAAGATGCAGATGCCGGGCTGCTGCTGGCATTGCAGCCGCTTGTCGGGAACCGACTCGGGCCAGAGCGGCTGGTAGGAGATCATCAGCCTCGACTTCGACCCGCGGGTCTTGGGCACCTCCGCCGCGCTCTCCAGCGCCACGTGGAGGAGATCGTAATCGGAGAGGTGGAACGGCCCCGAGGCGCCCACGTGATAGGGAATCTCGTCGGCGGCGAGGTTGCCCAGGGCGGGCTTCAGCTCGCCCACCGAGGAGCGGAGCTGCGCCGCGATGCGCTCGCGCTTCAGCCTGCAGGCGCGCTCGGATCCGAGGTCGCAGCGCCAGAGCAGCCCGGAGAGCAGCGAGTCGTCCGCCGCCGCCCGCTGCAGCGTGCGGAGCAGCGGGGTGGCGCGCGAGGTGGCGCGGGGATCGAAGGGCGAGAACACCGGGAAGGCGAGCGACTGCTCCACCATGTCCACGTCCCCTGGCCGGGTGAGATCGACGCCGCGGACGAAGAGGCAGACCGCGCGCTTGTGCCGTTCGAAGAAGGAGCGCAGGTCGGCCGCGGTCTCGGCGCTGCCCGGCGCGGCGAGCGCGGCGCTGTTCCAGGGCTGGGCCTCGGCGAAGCGGGCGGCGGTGGTGGCGGTGACGGCCTCGGAGATGAGCGTGCTCATGTGAACGCTCATCGGCACCGCGCCGCAGGCGGCGGGCGCCACCGACGACGGCGCGCGCGCCTGCGCCAATGCCTGGTAGTAGTACAGGCTCGTGGCCACGCCGTCGGGATCCACGTCCCTGCCGCCCTGCAGGCACGCGCCCTGCGCGCAGGTGCGCACCTCGCCGCAGTAGATCAGCGCGCCGGCGGACTTGCTCAAGGCGCAGTTCGTCTCTCCCGTCCCGCACGGCTCCAGCCGCCCGGGCTCCAGCACCGCCGGCGACGGCTCCGGCCCGAGCTGCAGCGCCGGCAGGAAGAGCGCGTCGTGGAGCTGCTGCTCGGTGAGGGTGGCGTACTGCCCGGGGCAGAGCGGGGCCACCCGGCCACCGACTTCGTAGACGAGCAGATCGCCGACTTCGTCCACCGCCTGCGTCTCGCAGCCCGGAGGCGCGCCGCTCGCGGCGTAGCTCTGGAAGGCGGCGGAGAGATCGACTCCCGGGCGGTTGCAGCGCAGCAGCACCGGCCCGGAAGGCTCGCGGACCTTGAGCACGGCGTGCTCTCCGCGGAGCGAGAAGGTGGCCTGCTTGCGCACGGCCCGGGGGAGGGCGCGGTCGATGCGCAGCGCGCCCAGGCGCTCCGCCAGCGACCACGGCGAGGCGGGCGACACCGGCCCGTTGCTTCGCACGTACGCTGCTCCCGAGGCGGCCACCCCGGCGAGCGACAGCAGCACGGCGAAGAGGGTGCGCACTCAGTAATCCCGCCGTCGCAGGGTGAAGAACCAGAAGACCTGGTTGGCGACCGTGGGGGTGAGCGCCACCTCCACCGCGCCGTCGCTGCGGCGCGAGACGTCGCCGGGGTCGGTGAGGTCGGCCACCCGCTCGAAGATGCGCCCGAGCTGCGGGTGGCGGCCCTGGCGGGCCACGTTCTCGCTGCCGTAGCGGAACGGGTGCGAGCTGGCGATGGAGACGAGCGTCCCCGCCAGCGGACCGGGCCGGAGCGTGAGCCGCACCCCGGCGTGGGCCTCGCAGCTCGAGAGCGTCACCGTGGCCGGCACCTCGGGGCGGTCGAGCTCCACCTCCTGCTGCTGCGCCGCGCCCTCCACGGGCGGGGCGCAGACCGGCCCGTCGAACTGCCCGGGCGGCGCCTCGCTGCGCAGCCGCAGGAGCACGTCGCAGGCCTCGCGCGCGCAGCGGTCCAGCTTGTGCACCCACTCGTCGCTGAAGCCGAAGGGCGGCGGGAAGTCGAGGGCGCGGCTCTCGGGCGGCGCGGGCGCGGCCAGCTGGGGACGCTCGAGCGAGAAGACCCGGCGCACCGAGGCCGCGATCTCCTCCGGACACTTGCCGCCGCGCACCGCGCAGAGTCGGTCGGCGGCGGCGTGGCGATCGAGCGCCGCGCGCCAGGCCTCGCGCAGCCGGCGGCGGACCTCACGCGCCGGCACTCCGCGGTGATCGCAGAAGAGCGGCCCGGGCAGGAAATCGAGCACGCGGGTGCCGCCTTCGACGAAGATCCTGTAGCCCACCACCGAGGTGACGCGGCGCTCGATGTTGGCGGGGTCGAAGAGCCTGCAGAGCAGCTCGGAGGTGCGGGTGGCCACGGCGCGGGCGATCTCGTCGTTCTGCCGGCGCGGATCGGCGTCGGCGTAGATGGCCTCGAGGCGCTCGCTCACCGCGCCCAGCTCCCTCTGCTCGAGCCCGGAGAAGAGCGGCGACACGTCGGCGAGCAGCGGCTCGCAGAGCAGGGCGCGGGCGCGCCGCAGCGTCTCGCGGGCGGCGGGCAGGTCGGCGGCGCTGGCGATGCGGAGCCGCTCCCGGGCGTCGGCGCCGAAGAACCCGGCCACCGCGCGTGCCTCCGCGTCGCGGTCGCGCACGGGAGCCGCTCCCACCTCGCCGATGCAGCGCCGGCCCGAAGGGGGCGAGCGCCATTCCACCACCGTGAGCGTCGCGCCGACGGCCGCTCCGGGGATCTGCAGG
>DASSQZ010000236.1:0-29872 GCA_035702105.1 Myxococcales bacterium
GGCCACTGCGAGGCGAAGATGAGCAGGCGGCCGTCGCGCAGCTGCGCGAGCGCGGCGGTCCGCGACACTTCGGCGCAGTAGTGCGGGCCGCTGCAGCCCGCCACGCCGCCGCGCACCAGCGAGGGGAAGCTCTTGAGCGCCTCCAGCCACTGCTCGGGCTTGAAGTCCGCCGCGCTCAGGAAGCGCGGTGTCTTCACCGGCGGCTCGCGGCTGACCATCTGCGCCGCCGCCACGCTGTCGGACGGGCGCGGCACCGCTCCGAAGAAGAGCGCGTCCTGCCGCAGGCACCCTGCGCCGCGCAGCCGCTTGCCCTCCATCACCATGTCGCAGGTGGGTCGGACCTCGGCTCCCTCCACGGAATAGAAGGATCCGTTGACGATGGCCAGCGCGCCCGGGAAGCGGGTGCGCCACTGTGAGAGGGTCGGGCGCGAGGGATCGTAGCGCACGAGCAGTTGCGCCCTGGCCGGGTCGATCAAGACCACGCGCGCGGCCCAGGCGGCGTCGCCGCCCATCTCGGTGGCGGGGGCCACGTCCACGCCCGGCGCGACCTGCCTCCAGGGTGGCGAGAGGACGAGCGCCGCCGCGGCGAGGAGGGACAGCATCTACAGACGCTTCCTTCGCCGCCGAGACGGCCGGCGACCGCCCGAAGGGAAGATCTCCTGCCCTGCCACCGGCGGCTGTTCCGCCGCGACGCCCGCCCTGCGGGCCAGCGTCATCAGCCGCTCCTGGCTGCGGAGCGGAGACAGCGGCGTGCCGTACGAGCCGGGCAGGATGCGCTCGTACTGTCCGCCGGGCAGGAGCACCCGCGCCTTGACGTTGTCGAGCAGCTGCGTGGCGAGGATCTCGTCGACGATGCGGTCCTTCAGCGACGCGTCCTCGATGGGGTACGCCACCTCCACGCGGCGGATGAAGTTGCGCGGCATCCAGTCGGCGGACCCGAGCCAGACTTCGCGCTTGCCTCCCGCCTCGAAGACCCAGATGCGGGTGTGCTCGAGGTACCGGTCGACGATGCTGATCACCCGGATGTGGTCGCTCACTCCGGGCACGCCGGGACGCAGGCAGCAGATGCCGCGGATGATCAGGTCGATCTGCACCCCCGCCTGCGACGCGCGGTAGAGCGCCTTGATGACGTCGCTGTCCGCGAGCGAGTTCATCTTGGCCACGATGCGGCCCTTGCCGGTCTGGCGCGCGATCTCCGCCTCGCGCTCGATCATCTCGATCACGGCGGCCTTGAGCCCGAGCGGCGCCACCTTGAACTTCTTCCACTGGGTGGGCCGCGAGTAGCCGGTGAGCAGGTTGAACAGGCTGGTCGCGTCGGCCCCGTAGTCGTCGCGGGCGGTGAAGAGCGAGAGGTCCGAGTAGATCTTCGCCGTGCTCGGGTTGTAGTTGCCGGTGCCGAGGTGCACGTAGCGGCGCAGGCCGCCGGCCTCGCGGCGGACGATCAGCGTCAGCTTGCAGTGGGTCTTGTACCCGATCAGGCCGTAGACGACGTGCACGCCGGACTGCTCCAGGGCGCGCGCCCAGAGGATGTTCGCCTCCTCGTCCATGCGCGCCTTCAGCTCGACCAGCGCGGTGACCTGCTTGCCGTTCTCTGCCGCCCGCTGCAGCGCGCGCACCACCGGTGAGTCCTTGCCGGTGCGATACAGCGTCATCTTGATGGCGAGGACCTGGGGGTCGTCGGCCGCCCCTTCGATGAAGCTGACCACCGGGTCGAACGACTCGTAGGGATGGTGCAGGAGCACGTCCTTCTCGCGGATGAGGCGGAAGAAGTCGCGCTCGCCGTCGCCTACCACCGGCGGCACCACCGGGGTGAAGGGCTCGTCGTGCAGCTCCTTCTGCTCGATGCGGCCGAGCAGCGGAAGCAGGTCGGGCACGTTCAGCGGCCCCTCGATGCGGTAGACGTCCGAAGGCCCCAGCTTGAGCGCGCGGACCAGGTAGTCGGAGAGGTGCTGCTCCGCCTGCGCCGCGAGCTCCAGCCGGACCGCGCTGCCGCGGTCGCGCCTGCGCACCTCGCGCTCGATGGTGACGAGCAGGTCCTCCGCCTCCTCCTCGTCGATGGAGAGGTCCCAGTTGCGGGTGACGCGGAACGCCCAGCAGCCCTCCACCGGCATCCCCGGGAAGAGCTGCGTCACGTACCGGGAGATGACGTCCTCGAGCAGGATGTACGTGCGCCTGCCCCCGTCCGGCACCTCGAGGAGGCGGGGCAGCACGCTCGGCACCGGGACCACGCCGTAGCGCAGCCGGGCGCCGGGCGCGGTGGCCGCGAACCGGACCGCCAGGTTCAGCGACTTGTTGCGCAGGTGGGGAAAGGGATGCCCGGGGTCGAGGGCGATCGGCGTCAGGACGGGGAAGATCTCGCGGGCGAACGTGTCCGCCAGGAACTGGTCGGCCTCCGCCGGAAGCTGGGCGGTGGAGAGCAGGCGGACGCCCGCGCGATCGAGGTTGGGAAGCACGTCGCCGAGCAGGGCGCGGTACTGGCGCGCCACCATCTCGTGGGTGCGGGTGGCGATGGCCGCGAGCTGCTCGCCCGGGCTCAAGGCGTCGGGGCCGCTCTCCTCCACGTGTCCCACCAGCTGCTGCTTGAGGCCGGCCACCCGGATCATGAAGAACTCGTCCAGGTTGGAGCTGGCGATGGCGAGGAACTTGAGCCGCTCCAGCGCGGGAACGGTGGGGTCCAGGCCCTCCTCCAGGACGCGCTCGTTGAAGGCCAGCCAGGACAGCTCGCGGTTGATGAAGAACCGCGCGTCGGACAGGTTCGGGGTGGGTGGAGGGGCGCTCCCCGTCCCCGGTGGCGGCACCACCGTCAGCGACGCCGGCGGCGTGACCGCGGTGCTGCCGGGCGTGGTGGGCGCGGACCCTGGAAGAAGGCTCTCCATCCCTCTCAAACTCTACACGCCACCTCCGACCTTGACAATCCGACGCGATGCGTTACATAGGCTGCGGCAACGCATCGCGACATGCATCGCGACACCGAGGGAGGATGCCATGGCCGAGTTCCAGACGAGGTTCCAGGAAGCATTCCGCGGCGCCCAGCAGCGGGCGACCGCGCGCGCGAAGGAGATGGAGCAGGAGGCCCGCAAGGTGCTCGAGACGCTGGGCGATCGGGCGCAGGCGGAGTTGAAGACGCTGCTCGAGTTCGCCCAGAAGGGCTCGCGCGAGCAGATGAACCTGCTCGGCATCGAGCTGGAGAAGCTGGGCAAGAAGCTGCAGGAGCTTGCCAGGATCAAGGCGACCAAAGAGGGTGACGGAGCGGGTGCGCCACCGCCGGCTGCCAAGCCGAACTAACGTACTTTGCAGCACATTTCAGCTGGCTGGCGCCTTGCCGGCCGGCTGGGGTGGTTGTTAGCCTCCGTGCGCTGGCTTGCTGTGCCGGGTGTCTTTCGGCGGGAGGGGCATGAACTCACCGAGCGCCAAGACCATCCTCGCGGTGTGCGCGATCCTGATCCTCGGGGGTGCGGTGGCGGAGGTGTATCTGCTGCCCCGTGCGGTGCCTCGCCCCGGTTCGAGGTTCAAGGACTCGCCTCCGCCGTCGCTGAGCCAGGTCAAGCTGGAGTCCCTCTTGGCGCGGGCGGGAAAGCAACTGGACCCGACGCTTCGCAGCAAGCTCGCGGACGCGGTCCTCACCGAGTCGGCGCGCGCGGGCTACGATCCGCTCTTCGTCCTGGCCCTGGTCGCGGTGGAGAGCGGTTTCCGGCCCCTGGTCTCGAGCGAGCGGGGCGCGTACGGGCTCATGCAGTTGAAGCCCTCCACCTTCGCCTGGATCGCGGGGCGCGAACCGGACATCGCCGAGGACAGCATGGTGATGGAGGACCCGGTCATCGACGTGCGGCTGGCGGTGCGCTACTTGCGCTGGCTCGAGCACCGCTTTCCCAAGCGCGACGAAGCGCTGATGGCATACAACGCGGGACCCCGGCGCATGCAGCAGTACAAGAAGACCGGCATCCCCGACTCGCTGCGGGAGTATCCGCGGCGCGTGATGAAGGAATACCGCCGTTTCGTCCGCATGATGAACGAGCCGGAGCTTCGCGAAGTGGTGGTGGCTCAGGCAAACTGAGGGCGTGATCGCCCTCGTCTGCGTCCTGCTCGCGGTCGCCGGACCGCCCCGGGTCGAGGGTCGCGTCTACGAGCCCGGGGGAGCGGGGACTGCGTCCGCCGAAGTGACGCTCGCGCAAGGCGCGCGCATCCAGGTGGTCCGCACGGCGGCGGACGGCTCCTTCCGGTTTCGCGCCTTCGAGGGCGACGGCACTCTCAGCGTGCGGCTTCCGCAGGGCTGGATCGCGGCGGGCGCGTTGACGCGACAGGTCGGGCCCGCTCTGCGCGGCGACGTCATCCGCGCCGATTTCTCCGCCCGCGCGAGGCGCGTCCTGCGCGGGCGCCTGCTCGTGGGCGGCCGCCCCCTCGGGAACGTTCGACTCAGCGCGGCGGGCCTCTCCGCCCAGACCGATGGGCAGGGCCGCTTCACGCTAGCGGGCCTCCCCGCCGGTTCGGTGGAGGTCCGCCTCGAGGCTCCCTCGCTGAGCGCGCGGGTGGAGCTGCCCTCGGGGCCCGCGGACCTCTCTCGCGACGTCGGGCTTGCCGTCCCCGCGCTCTCCTCGCTGCGCCTGCGCGCCGTTCCCCACGACGTCGAGCGCCGCCCCCTGGGCGACTGGATTTCCGGCAAGCCCCTCTCGGACCGCCAGATCGCGACCATCGAGCGCCTGGCAGCGCTGGCCAACCTCGACGCCGGCTTCCGGCTGGTCATGGCCGTGCGGCCCTCCGATGTGGCGCGGGGTGCGCAGGCCGCGGTTCTCTTGCAGCGCTATCTCACCGGACCCGCCCTCGTTCCCCGGGGGCGCGTGCTGTTCAGCGTCGCGGAATTCGCAAGAGCCGGGCATCTGGAGCTAATCTTGGCGCGGATGAACGAGCCGGAGATCCGTTGACCGCATCGGTTGCTTCCTTCCTGACGCAGGCGCAGAAGAGGGGCTCCGAGCTGCCGGCGGCGCTCTCCGGAGCGCTGCTGCTCGCGGCCATCCGCCTCTCCGAGCATCGGCAACAGGCGCTGCGGCCGTACCAACTGCTCGTCGACGACGACGGCACCCTCGAGCTGCTCGCGGGCGAGCCGCCCACCGCCGACGGCTACGCCGCTCCCGAGCTGCGGGCGGCTGCGGCGCTGCCGCACGATCCGCGCGTTCTGGTCTATGCCGCGGGGGCGCTCGGCTACGAGCTCGTGACGCTCGCCCCGCCGCGGCTCTCCGGCGAGGCCGGGCCCGAGCTGGCGGGGCCCTTCGCGTCCGTCATCCGCAAGGCGATGGGCGAGCGGCGCGATCGCTTCCGCTCGCTCAAGGAGATGGCGCTCGCGGTGGAGCGCGTCCAGGCGCGGCCCACCTCCGACGAGGAGCGGGTCATCCTGGCCGCGGTGGCGTCGAGCACCCAGCTTCCGCCGGCGCAGAAGCTGGCCAAGATCGAGCTCCTTCGCGCGTCCGGCGCCGGGGCGCCCGAGGCGGCGCCGCCGGTTTCCGCGCCGTTCGCGCCGGCGTGGGATGGGCTGGAGCCCTCGGTCGACCTGGACCTCCCGGCGCCGGTGCCGCCGGCGGAACCGGCGCCGGCCGAGCCGGCCCGGGTCGAGCCGGCCCAGGTCGAGTCTCAGCGCAGCGAGCAGGCGGAGAAGGAGCAGGGCGGCGCGGTGCAGGCGCCGCGGATGGAAGAGCTCGCCAGGCTGCAGGCGAGGGTGGACGAGCTGGAGCAGCAGGTGCGCTCGTCGCCGCCGCCCGCGGCATCGTCTGCCACGGCGCTCGCGCTCGAGGCGAAGGTCCTCATCGACGAGCGCAGGTTCGCGGAAGCGGAACGGACGCTGCAGTCGCCGCTCACTGCCGGCGATGCCACGCTGCAGCTCCGGCTCGCCCAGGTCCTCTCCTCGATGCCCGACCCGGACGGCTCGCGGGCGGTGCGTGCGGAGGCCGCGTTCCGGCGCGCGGCGGAGCTGGATCCTTCGTGGGCGCAACCGAAGGCGGGCCTGGGTGCGCTGCTGCTGCGCCAGGGCAGGAAGGAGGAGGCGTCCGCGCAGTTCCGCGCCGCCCTCTCGCTGGACCCCGCCTGCGCAGAGGCGAAGCTGGCTCTCTCGCAGCCGCTGCCTGCGCGCGCCCGCCGCGACTACCGCTTCGTTCTCTCGGCTGTCGTCGGCGCGGCCGCGGCGGCAGCCGTGCTGCTCTTCCTCCGCCCCGCAGCCCGCGCGACTTCCGGCCGCCGCGCGGCCGGGCAATCCTCGCCGATGCAGCTCGATGCTCCGGCCGCCGCACCCGCCGCACCCGCGGCCGCCGTGCTCCCGTCCGCTGCCCTGCCCGCAGCCGCTTCCCCATCCGCGGCGGCGCCGGCAGCCGCATCTCCATCCGCGACGATTCCCGCACCAGCATCCCCATCCGCGGCCGTTCCTGTGCCGGCACCGGCGCGAGCACTCGAAGCCGCACGCGCACCCACTCTCGTCCGCGAACCCGCACCGGCGCCCGCACGCGCACCCGCTCTCGCACGCGAACCGGAACCGGCACGGGCACCCGAACCCGCACCCGCTCCCAAGCCCCGCTCCCGCACCGCCTCTGCCCTCCGCACTGCGGAGTCGCAGGCGGCGAGGGGCGACCGGGCGCTGCGCGCCTTCGATACCCGCGCGGCGCAGTCCGCCTTCGAATCCGCCCTCAAGCTCGACCCCGAGCTGCCTTCCGCCCACCGCGGCATGGGCATGGTCTACGTGCTCCTGGGCAGGAATGCCGAGGCCAGGTCGGAGTACGCGAAGTATCTGAAACTGGCGCCGGACGCCCCGGACAAAGATCAAATCGAGCGCCTTCTTTCCCGTTAGACTGCGCGCGCCATGAACGCCTACACCATCCGGATTCCGCAGCCGGAAGCGCGGCGCATCGAGGTCGAGCTCCAGGTCGACTCGCGGGGCGCGCCCACGCTGGACGTCCGCATGCCCGTCTGGACTCCCGGCAGCTATCTCGTCCGCGAGCACCAGCGGCACGTCGACGGGCTCTCCGCCCGGTGCGAAGGCCGCGAGCTAGCGGTGGAGAAGGTGGACAAGCAGACCTGGCAGGTGCGCTGTGACGGCGCGAGGACGGTGCGCATCTCGTACCGGCTGAACTGCTTCGAGCTGACCGTCCGCACCAACCACGTGGACGCGACCCACGCCTTCCTCAACCCCAGCGCAGCCGCCATGTTCGTGGTCGGCCGCGAGAGCGAGCCCTGCTCGGTGCGCCTGCAGCTTCCGCCCGGCTGGCGCGCGTGGGTGGCGCTGCCCGACGAGGACGGCGCGTTCCGGGCCGGCAACTACGACGAACTGGCCGACAGCCCGTTCGAGTGCGGACCGGACGCGACCCACGAGGCGCACGCCTTCGCCGCGCAGGGAGCGCAGCACCAGCTCGTGATCTGGGGCCGCGGCGATCTAGAGGCGCAGCGGGTGGTCCCGGACCTGATCCGGATCATCGACGCCGAGGCGGCCATCTTCGGCGGCCTGCCCTATCGCGACCCCTACCTCTTCATCCTGCACCTGAGCGAGAAGGGCCGCGGAGGGCTCGAGCACCGCCGCTCCTGCGCCCTGGTCGCTCCCCGCTTCTCCTTCGTGCAGAAGAGCGCGTACGAGGACTTCCTCCTGCTGGTGGCGCACGAGTTCTTCCACCTCTGGAACGTGAAGCGCGTTCGCCCGGCGGCATTCACGCCCTACGACTGGACGCGGGAGAACCACACCCGCCTGCTCTGGGCGATGGAAGGGCTGACCTCGACGTACGAAGTGATGGCGCTGCGCCGCGCCGGGCTGATCACGGCACAGCGTTTCCTAGAAACCTGGGCCGAGCGCATCACCCAGCTCCTGCGCACGCCGGGTCGCCTGCGCACCTCGCTCGCGCAGGCCTCGTTCGATGCCTGGATCAAGCACTACCGCCCGGACGAGAGCACCTCCAACACCACCGTTTCGTACTACCTGAAGGGCAGCGTGGTGGGCTTCCTCCTCGACCTGGAGCTGCGCCGGCGCAGCGGCGGCGCGCGCTCGCTGGACGATCTGGTGCGCGCGCTGTTCGAGAAGCACGGCGCGGCGCCGGGGCTGCCCGAGGACGGAGTCGAGCGGGCGGCGGTGGAGCTGCTCGGCGATCCCTCGCTGCACGACTGGTTCGCGCGCGCGGTCCGATCCACGCAGGAGCTCCAGCTCGACGAGGCGCTCGAGGCGGTGGGGCTAAGGGCGGTGGTCGCGCAGTCCAGGGGCACCGACGACAAGGGCTCGGCGCGGGGCGCGGCCGGCGACGGGCCGGATCCGGCGGCGCCACGGGCATGGCTCGGCGCGAGCCTCAAGGAAAAGTCCGGCGCGCTGGAGGTCGCCTCGGTCGCGGAAGGATCTCCCGCCCAGGCCGCGGGGGTCTGCGGCGGCGACGAGATCGTCGCCATCGACGGGTTCCGCTCCGAGCTCAAGCAGCGGCTCTCCCGGGCGCAGCCCGGCCAGCGGGTCCGGCTCTCGCTCTTCCGCATGGACGAGCTGCTCGAGCTCACCGCCACGCTGGTGGCGGCGCCGCGCGACACCCTCACCATCGTTCCCGATCCGGCGGCGTCCGCCGGCCAGCTCGCGCTGCGGCAGAAATGGCTGGGGGAGGCCTGGCCGGCAAGCGAGTGATTGCGCGCAACCCGCCGCGCGAGTAAACACCCGCGCGTGCGCGTCAGCGAAATCTTCCACAGCATCCAGGGCGAGTCGACGCTGGCGGGCGAGCCCACCGTGTTCGTGCGCTTCACCGGGTGCGATCTGCGCTGCCAGTACTGCGATACCGAGTACGCGTTCTACGGCGGCACGCAGATGTCGCCCCAGCAGGTCCTCGACGAGGTGGCGAAATACCCGGCGCGCTTCGTCTGCCTGACCGGCGGAGAGCCCACGCTGCAGAAGGAGCTGCCAGCCCTGGCGCAGGAGCTGCTCGGCCGCGGATACCAGGTGTCGCTGGAGACGCACGGGCAGCGGCCCCTCGACGCGATCCCTGCGGGCGTGCGCAAGATCGTCGACCTGAAGACGCCGGGTTCGGACGAGCCGCACACCGACTTCGCCGCCTTCCAGGCGCTGTCGCCGGGAGACGAGGTGAAGGTGGTGGTCTGCTCGCGCGAGGACTTCCGCTGGGCGCTGGCGAGGCTGGACGAGCTGCGGCTCTGGGGCAGGGTGCCGGTGCTCTTCTCGCCCTCGTACGGGCAGGTGAGCCCACAGGACCTGGCGGCGTGGGTGCTGGAGAGCGGAAGGCCGGCGCGGCTTCAACTGCAGCTCCACAAGATCCTCTGGGGCGAAAAGAGAGGTGTCTGAATGGGTCATCCGCGGAGAGCTGGCCTTTGAAGGCGCGCCGGGCCCCCAAGACGGAGGCGGCGCTGCGGCGCACGCTGCCGTCCCTGCGCGACGTGCACAGCGAGCGCGACACCCGCAGGCTCGCCCTCGACCGCGCCGGCGTGAAGGGCCTGCGCTATCCCATCTGCGTGCTCGACCGCGCCCGCGGCCTGCAGCACACCATCGCCGAGATCGACATGAGCGTCTCGGTGCCGCACAAGCGCAAGGGCGCGCACATGAGCCGCTTCGTCGAGCTGCTCAACCGGCACCGGCGCGAGATCGACATCCGCCGGTTCCGCTCGCTCTGCTCAGAGCTGCGCAAGGACCACGACGCCGACGCTGCCCACGTCTCGGTGCGGTTTCCCTACTTCGTGGAGAAGAAGGCCCCGGTGACCGGATCGGTGGGCCTCGTCGACTACACCTGCACCTTCGGCGCCAGCGTCACCCGCGACGAGCACGACCTCTGGGTGGAACTGGAGGTTCCCGTCACCACCCTCTGCCCCTGCAGCAAGGCGATCTCGGAGCACGGCGCGCACAACCAGCGCAGCCTCGCCTCGGTGCGGGTCTGGTTCGCCAAGTTCTTCTGGATCGAGGACCTGATCGCCCTGGTGGAGGAGTCGGCGAGCTGCGATCTCTACGCGCTGCTCAAGCGCCCCGACGAGAAATACGTGACCGAGCGCGCCTGGGCGCGGCCGCGCTTCGTCGAGGACCTGGTGCGAGAAGTGGGCACACGCCTGCGCGCGGACAAGAACTTCCGTCGCTGGGAGGTGGAGGCAGAGAGCTTCGAGTCCATCCACGCCCACAGCGCCTATGCCACGCTGAAACATCCTTGACGGCACGCGGGTTTGCGAGGACGCTCGCAGGATGCTTTTGTTGCTTCTCGCCTCCATCTTCCTGAACGGCGTCAACGTGGACGGGTTGCGCTCGCAGAACTTCGACAGGTGCAGGTCGGTGCGGATCGACGAGCGCGGCGACGTCCACCTGGACTGCCCGGCGTACGAGGTGCAGCGCGGCGCGGCGGCGGCGCCCGCGGGTGTCATCACCCGCCGCTACTTTCTCGTGAGCGAGGAGAAGGACTCCGCGGCGGCGCGCTACGACGTGGACGTGTTCGTCAACGCGAAGTGGATCCGCAAGATCAAGGCGGGCGAGCCGCAGATGGTGGAGGAGATCACGCGCTTCTTGCAGCCGGGCCCGAACAAGGTGCTCTTCGCCGCCAGGAAACGCGCAGAGCCGGCCGCGCAGGGCGGCTCGGCCGCGAGCTTCGTCAAGTTCACCGTGGGCGAAGGGCAGGCGAGGGCGGACAGGGTGGAGATCGACAACCCGCTGATCGAGTGCAAGCGCACCGCGGCGGAAACCAGCGACGTGAACGAAGAGTTCACCATCCAGGGCCGCTGATGCTCGAGGAAGATCGCAACCGCACGCACCTTCCCGCCGATCCCGAGCGCATCGTCGCGCTCTACGAAGGCACCAACCAGCCGCTGGTGCAGCCCGCGGGCCGCGCGGCGCAACCGGCGCAGGCGGCGGTGGTGGCGCTACGTACCGGCGTGCTCTTCGACGTGGTGGTGGCCCTGACGCTCACCGGCACTGGCGAGAACGTCATCTACGCGGGAGCGCCGGTGCAGCGCAACGGCGTGCAGCAGGCCCTGGAAGAGGCGCTCAACTTCGCCGAGAGCATGGGGTTCATCCTCGATCAGTCGGGGTTCACCCGGCTGGGGGCGGTGCACCGGGTGGAGCTGCTCCGCCGGCTGCCCGCGTTCTCGCCGCCCGCGCAGCGCGCGCAGCAGGCCGCCGCGACGCCCGCGCACACGCCGATGCAAGCCGTGGCCAGGCTCTTCGCCGCCTTCTGCGCGCTCCTGGCCGTCTCCTGCTCGGGGATGAGCGCGGAACAGCGGGCCGCGGCGGCGGAGATCCACCAGCAGTTGGGCGACAACCTCATCCACCAGGGCGACACCCGGGGCGCGCTCAAGGAGTACCTCTCCTCGCTCGACTACGACGAGACCCCGGAGGCGCACCTTGGGCTCGGGGTGATCTACGCGTGGTCGCTCGGGCGCTCGCAGGACGGCGAGAAGGAGTTCAAGCGCGCCCTCGAGATGCGGCCCGATTACAGCGAGGCGCTCACCAACCTGGGCGCCCTCTACATCCAGCGCGGGCGCTTCCAGGAGGCTCTGGAGCCGCTGGACAAGGCGGCCCACGATCCGCTCTACAAGGGCCGGGTGCTGGCCCAGAGCGATCTGGGCTGGGCGCTCTACAAGACCGGCCAGGTGGAGCGGGGCGTGGCCGAGATCAAGGGCGCGCTGGCGGTGGCGCCGAAGTACTGCCTGGGCTGGCGCCAGCTCGGCACCATCTATTCGGACCAGGGCAAGATCGACGAGGCCGGCAAGGCCTTCTCGCGCTACGCGCAGGAGTGCCCGGACGTGCCCGACGCGCACCTCCTGCTGGGCAAGGCGCTGGTCCGGCAGCAGAAGGCGAAGCAGGCCCGCGCGGAGTTCGAGCAGTGCGCGGTGGCAAAGCAGGAGCGCGACCAGCCGGTGGCCTCCGAATGCGCCCGCTTCCTGCGTGAGCTGGGTACGCCCTGAGCGTTGGCGGCTCCCGCGCGCGAGGCTACACTGCCGCAATGGCCGGTGGCCTTGGTGCCGTAGCGGAGGGCGGGCCGCGCAGCTCGCAGGTCGCCTAGTGGACCTCCGCGCTCACCGCGTGGATGCGCTGGTGCTGCGCGCCATCCCCTATGGCGACGCCGACGCGGTGGTGCACCTGCTGGTGCGCGGGCGCGGCCGCATCTCGGCGTTCGCCCGCGGCGCCCGCAGCTCGCGCAAGCGGTTCGGCGGCGCGCTCGAGCCGTTCCAGCGCGTGGAGGCGCTGGTGTCGGAGCGCGAGGGACAGGAACTCTGGGGGCTGCGCGAGGCCCGCGTGGTGGAAGCGCACGCGGGGCTGCGGGAGGACCTGCACCGCATCGCCCACGCCGGCTATGCCGCCGAGCTGGTGCACGGCCTGACCCGGGCGGGGGAGCCGGCGGACGCCCTCTTCATGCTCCTGGAAGAGTTCCTCGCCCGGCTGGAGGTGGGCGCTGCCACCAGCGCGCGCCTGCGGGCGCTGGAGCTGGGCGCGCTCGCGGCGGCCGGTCTCGCGCCCGAGCTCGGGGCCTGCGCGCGCTGCGGCGCGGCGGTCCCGCCCGGGCGGGCGGCGTTCGACCCGGACGCAGGGGGCCTTGTCTGCGCGCGATGCACGCCGGGCGCGCACCTGCTCGCGCTCTCCATCGCCGCGCGCGCCGCGCTCTGGCAACTGCGGGGAGGCGGCCTGCCCGCAGCCGACGCGCCGGTGAGCGCCGACGGCTCCGGCAGGCCCGCCGATCGGCGCGCCTTCGAGGACGCCTGCCACCAGGCGCAGCGTCCGCTGGCGCTCTTCCTGCAACATCACGTGGGGCACAGCCTGCGCAGCGCCGACTTCCTCGCCCAGGTGGGCGCGCCTCAGTGATCGGCCGCGAGGCCGAGAGACTGCCACAGGCGCAGCGCGGCCGCCGCAGGGTCCGCCGCGCCGAGAACCGAGCGGATGCAGGCCACGCCCCGTGCGCCCGCGGCCAGGCAGCGCGGCGCATTGCCCGGGTCGACTCCGCCGAGCGCGAGCACGGGAATGGGCCCGGCGCGGCAGGCGTCACCGAGCGCGCGCTCCCCGCGCCCGACCTTCTCCCCGCTGTCGTAGACGGGTGCGAACACGGCGAAGTCGGCGCCGTCCTCCGCGGCCCGCGCCACCTCCCCGGGCGAGTGCGCGCTCACGCCGACGAGGGCCAGCCCGAGCTTCCGGGCATCGCCCACCGAGATGCCGCGCGCCGGCAGGTGGACGCCGTCGGCCCCTCCCGCCAGCGCCACGTCGGCGCGGTCGTTCACCAGGAGCACGGCGCCGGCGCGGGCACAGGCAGCCCTCAGCGCGCGGCAGCGCGCGAGCAGGTCGCGCGCAGGCAGGCCCGGCTGCCGGAGCTGGACGCCGACGGCCCCGCGCGGCAGCACGGCAAGCGCCGCCTCCGCCGCAGCAAGCGGATCCCCCTCGGGCGGCGTGATCAGGTACAGCCGGATCACGCGGCGCCGATCACCCCGGAGAGCGGGCTCGAGGCGCTGCCGTAGAGCTTGCGGGGAATGCGCCCGGCCAGGTACGCGAGCCGCCCCGCCTCGGTGGCGAGCTTCATGGCGCGCGCCATGGCCACCGGGTCCTGCGCCCCGGAGATGGCGGTGTTCACCAGCAAGGCCGAGACGCCCAGCTCCATGCAGACGGCGCAGTCGGAGGCGGTGCCCACGCCCGCATCCACGATCACCGGCACCTTCGCCCGCTCGAGGATCATCTGCAGCGCGTGGGGATTGCGCAGCCCGAGCCCGCTGCCGATGGGCGCGCCGAGCGGCATCACCGCGGCGCAGCCGGCGTCTTCCAGCTTGCGCGCCGCCACCGGGTCGTCGTTGGTATAGGGCAGCACCCGGAAGCCTTCCGAGACGAGCTGCTTTGCCGCCTTGAGCGTCTCCTCCGCATCGGGCAGCAGCGTCCTGGGGTCGGAGAGCACCTCCAGCTTGACCAGCGGGTTCTCCCCTCCGAGCTCCAGCTCGCGCGCGAGGCGGCAGGTGCGCACCGCCTCCTCGGCGGTGAAGCAGCCGGCGGTGTTGGGCAAGAGCACCATGCCCTCGGGAATCCAGTGCAGGAGCGACGCCTCGCCGCGTGCCTGCAAATCCAGCCTGCGCACCGCCACCGTGACCATCTGCGCCGAGCTGGCGAGGAGCGCCGCCTTCATGGTGGGAAAGTCCTTGTACTTGCCGGTGCCCACCACCAGCCGCGAGGTGAAGCGGTGCCCGCCGAGAACGAGCTCGTCCATGGTGCCTAGCCTCCGCCCACGAAGGTGACGATCTCCACCACGTCGCCGGAGGAGAGCTTCTCCTCGGCGTGGCGCGCCTTGCG
The DNA here is from genome assembly GCA_035702105.1 of Myxococcales bacterium. GTDB lineage: Bacteria > Myxococcota > Myxococcia > Myxococcales > 40CM-4-68-19 > 40CM-4-68-19. The sequence continues at coordinate 14,240 of DASSQZ010000236.1, forward strand.
GATCACGGACCCGTTGCGCTCCACCGCCACCCGCTCCGCGCGGATGCGCAGGTGCTCGAGCAGCGCGGCGATGGTGAGGCCGTCCGGCAGCTCCATCGCGTCGCCGTTCACCGTGGCCCGCATGCGCCGGTGATAGGCCGGCCTCACCGCGCGGTCAAGGCCGGCGCGGTGCGCGGACGACCGCGGCACTGCCGCCATGCCGCGCGCCAGCGACGCCGCTCTTGTTGCGGAAGGGGGAGGGCGGAGCGTAGAACTTGCGCCCCGCATGTATCGCGTCTCCAAACAGCTCTGGTTCTGCGCCGCGCATCAGGTGCGCCTCTCCGAGACGCAGTGCGAGGCGATGCACGGGCACAACTACCGCGTGCGGGTCCACGCCGAGGCCAAGGAGCTGGACCGCACCAGCTACGTGATCGACTTCGCCGAGCTGAAGAAGGCTGCGCTGGAGATCTGCGGGCGCTTCGACCACGCCAACATCAACGAGGTGGAGCCGTTCCGCGAGGGCGAGCGCAACCCCACCGCCGAGGAGCTGGCGCGCTACCTCTGCGAGCAGCTCGGCCGCCGCTTCGACGATACCCGCGTGCGCATCAGCAAGGTGGAGATCTGGGAGACCGACAACAACTGCGCGGAATGGGCGCCATGAGGCGCGCTGCGCAGCGTCACGTGCTGGTGCGCGGCAACGGCGAGATGAAGAACGGGGTCGATCGCCAGCACGCGGCCTTCACGCCCTGGTTCTGGAGCTACCGGCTCGCGGCCAGGCTGGAAGCGGTGGTGGTGATCTGCGTCTTTGCAGGGGTCATCGCCATCATGGCGATCCTCTTCCAGATGCCCGGGCCTCTCGTGGTCCATGTGGACGACGATCAGAGGCAGCCCATCCTCGGCGCGAAGGTCCGTTGCACGTCGCCCGACGGCGAGACTTCCTACGCCGGTCTCACCGACGTGTTCGGCGAGGCCAAGTGGCCGGGGCTCGCCAAGGGACCGTGGAAGTGCGAGGTCACGCCCCCGGAACGCTTCCACGCCCCGCCGCAGACGGGCTATGCGACCGTGGTCGCGCGGAGCCCGGTGATGTGGACCACCGCCTTCGAGCGGCCGGCGCGCATCATGGTCCAGGTGGTGCGGCCGCAGGGACAGCCGCGCGCGAAGGTGGCGGTGCGCGCGGTCTGCGGCAGCGACGCGTGGGAGGGGCGGGCGGGTCTGGTCGACGGCCTCGCGACGCTGTTCGTGCCCCACGGCAAGCCCTGCAGGGCAGGGCTGGTCCGGCCGGAGCTGCCCGGCGACGGGCCTGCCACGCAGGCGAAGCTCGACTGCTCGGAAGAGCCCTGTACCGGCGAGCTGATCGGCGGCGTGGGCGAGCAGCTCAGCGCCACGCTCACCCCGTCCGCGGCGCAGTGGGCGGCGGTGCGTCCGCCGCCCGATCCCGAGCCGCAATAGTCCGCTACTTGCCGGTGTAGATGTCCATCACCTGCCGCAGGAGCTGGATGGCCTCGTCGCGGGGGCGCTGGAACGCGTTGCGGCCCATGATCGATCCGAAGGCGCCGCCGTCGCGCAGCCCGCGGATCTCGGTGAGGATGTCCTGCGTCCCCTTGGCCTCGCCGCCGGAGAAGATGACGATGCGCTTGCCGTTGAAGCAGCTCTGCACCACGTGGCGCACGCGGTCGGCCAGGGTCTTCCAGGGGATGTTGTACTTCTCGAACACCTTCTGCGCTTCGGGCTGGAAGATGAACTCGCCGGGCGGCTTCACCTTCACTACGTGCGAGCCCATCTGGCAGGCGATCTGCGCCGCATAGCCCGCCACGTCCACCGCAGTCTCTCCCTTCTTGTCGGTGATGCCCTCGCCGCGCGGGTAGGACCAGGTGACCACGGCGAGGCCGTGGGACTTGGCCTCCTCGGCCAGCTCGCGCAGGTTCTCGAACATGTGGTTGCGGGCGGCCGAGCCCGGATAGATGGTGTAGCCGATGGCCACGCAGCCGAGCCGCACGGCGTCCTTCACCGAGCCGGTCACCGCGCTCTCCGGCGAGTGGCCCTTGGAGAGGGTGTCGCTGTTGTTGAGCTTGAGGATGAGCGGGATCTGCCCGGCGAACTTGCCCGCCACCGCCTCGATGAACCCGAGCGGCGCCGCGTAGGCGTTGCAGCCCGCGTCGATGGCGAGCTGCACGTGGTACTCGGGGTCGTAGCCGGGCGGGTTGGGCGCGAAGGAGCGCGCGGGCCCGTGCTCGAATCCCTGGTCCACGGGGAGGATGACGAGCTTGCCGGTCCCGCCGAGGCGCCCGTGCATGAGCAGGCGGTACAGGTTGGTCAGGGTTCCCGGGTTGTCCGACGGGTACCAGCTGAGGATCTCGCGAACGCGCGCGGTGGTTTCCATTTCCTCTGTCTCCTGTCCTGAGCTGGCGCAACCTAGAACGATGCACCGCAGCTTTCAAGGCAGCAGCCCGCGACCGGTTGCCTTCCTGGCTGCGGGGCAATTGAACCGGAGCCGCCTGGCGAAGTTACACTTGCGTCATGAAGATGGCCCTGGTGCTGGTGCTGGCGGTGCTCGAGGGGTGCGCGGGCGCGAAGGCGAAGCGCGCGCCGCGCGAGGCGCCGATGGACGAGGCGGCGACCTACGGCCCCTCGCACACCATCTACGTGCGGTAAGTCCTCACCTCAGGAACAGATCCGCCTCGTCCGCCAGCTCGTCGAGCTTCTCCTTCGAAGCCCATTCCGGCGTCAGGGAGAGCTTCGCCCCCACCACCACTCCGCGGTCGCGGAACATCTGCACCGCGTTCTCCAGCGTGGGACGGCTGAGCGCCTCCAGGCGCACGATGCGGCCGGCCAGCCAGGCGGCACGGCCGCGGTCCAGCGCCTGCCGCGTCCACTCGCGGGCGGCGATCGGACCGGCGAGGAGCAGCCGCAGCGCGTCGGCGGCGACCCAGACGCTCTCCCCGAAGGGCCGCAAGAGCTCGGCGAGCAGCGCCAGCATGCGCACCCCGCGCGCCACCGGCTGCGCTCCCTCCTCCGCGCGCTCCACCAGCCCCCAGCGGAAGAGCAGCGCGAGGGTTTCTTCCACGGTGGACTCGAGGCTCCTGCCCGGGGGAAAGATGAACTCGTACTTCACCAGGCGCGAGGCGTCCCGGGCGCGGTGGAGCAGCTCGGCATGGGGAGCCGGCTGCCCGCGGAACGAGCGCAAGGCCCCCGCCAGGATGCCCGGCGCCACGAAGAAATGGAGGATGCCGTTCTTGTGGTAGTCGAGCTCCATCCGGCGCGCCTCGGGGACGGCGTAGAACCGCTCGCCGCCCGCCTCGTGCCGCTCGACGGCCCCGCCCGCGCAGAGCGTGGCGAGCGCGTCCAGCACCAGCGCGCGCACCGGAGCCGTGTGGCCGCGCGCGCCGTTGTCCACCGCGGCGGCGTGGAGGAACTCGGCGCGATCGAGGATCTCCGCCTCGCTGAGGGCGCGCCGGTCGTGCGAGAGCAGCACCGCTGCCGCGAGGCCCATGGGCGCGAGGGGCGCCGCCGCGTTGATGCCGGCGGCGATGCGCAGCCCGAGCTGCTGGACGATCTTCTTCTTCTCCTCCGGCGTGCAGGCCTTCGGATCCACGCCGCGCTCGTGGAAGAGCTGCGCCACCGAGATGGGCTCGTCCACGCGGATGGTGATGCGGCCGTAGCGGCTGCGCAGCACGCTGGTGGCGCTGAGCAGCGCCTTGGCGTCCTCCTTCTGCTTCTCGCCGCCGAGCAGCTCGCGCTGGTAGGCGCCCGCCTCGACGATCTTCTCGTAGGAGAGGGAGATGGGCGCGAAGTAGGCGTCCGGGCGCACGCCGGTGAGCCAGGCGTCCACCTCCAGCGTGAGCATGCCGAACTTGGGCGCGAGCAGCTTGCCGGTGCGCGAGCGTCCGCCCTCGATGAAGAACTCCTGGGTGAAGCCGTCCTGCAAGAGGCGCTTCACGTAGGCGCCCATGGTGGCGGAGTAGATGCGGTCGCCGCGGAAGCTGCGGCGGATGAAGTAGGCGCCGCCCGCGCGCAGCAGCCGCCCCACCGGCCAGAAGTCGAGGTTGTCGCCGGCGGCCACGTGCGGCGGCTGCAGCCCGTAGTCGTCGCAGATCATCGAGAGGATCATGTAGTCGATGTGCGACTTGTGGCACGGGCAGAGGATGAGCGGCGCCTTCCGGCTGGCGGCCACCAGGCGCTTCATCCCCTCCTCGTCCACGTCGACGCCGTCGTAGATGCGGTGGAAGACGAAGTTGAGGAAGCGCTTGAGCAGGTCGACCGCCAGCGGGTTGTAGCGCGCGGCGATCTCGCGCAGGTCCTTGCGCGCCTCCTTCTCCACGCTGTCGCGGGTGCGGCCCCGCTCGCGGGCGATCTCCGCCAGGGTGCGCCGCAGCGAGACGTCGCGCAGGGTCTCCGCCACCACCCGGTCCGCCGACTTGAGCGGCGGTCCGGTGACCACGCGGGTCTCGCGCGCGAGGTGCTGGTGCAGCCATCCGCGCACGCGACGCGCCACCCGCGCCGGCTCGGCGCCGGCGTTCATCGCGTTCACGTCGGCGAGCGAGACGGTCTCGCCCACCTTGACGTAGCTGCTCTTGCGGCCCCGCAGGTAGCCGAGGAAGGTGCGCATCGCGCCGGGCTCCTCGGGATCTCCGAAGAGCACGTCGCGCCATGATCCGCCCAGCCGCTTGGGCCGCTTGCGCCAGAGGAAGGTCAGCGGCACCAGCAGCACCGGCCGCTGCTGCCGCGCCTGCAGGGCAACCAGCGCGGGGAACGGGTCGGGCAGCGTGGTCACCGCAGAGGGCAGGGTGCGCGGCGCGCGGAGGAACACCAGCGCCGCCTCGCCGCGCTGGACGGCCTCCACCACGTTGGCCACCTCGCCGCCCTTCGCAGCCCGGATCTGCGGCCCGCCCAGGTACCAGCGCGCGAAGGGCGCGAAGATGCGGTACCCGAGGCCGGTGGCCGCCCGGGCGATCGGCAGGCCCAGCTTCCAGAACGTGTAGTTGAAATAGAGCAGGTGCAGGAGAGAGGACGAGCGCAGCACGTAGACCAGGGTCGCCTCGCGGGCCGCGGCCTGCAGCGTGGGGATCGCGTCGCCTGGGAAGGGCACCGGGTCGAAGAGCTTGTGGAGGAGCCAGCGCGCGAACGGCCCGTAGCGGCCGGGAGAGGCAGGCGCGAGCGATGCCTGGGCGGGAGCGAGCTGGGTGCCGGGATCGCCCATGTGGCCACTCTATCAATCATCTGGGGACACGAAGGCGCCTTCAGCGGCCATCATGTCCCCGGCCGTGGTTCAGCGGGTGGAACAACCGGGCGAGCCGCCGAGGATGCGCAGCTCCGCGACCGACCTGCCCGGCTCGCGCAGGAGGGTTGCCGCGAGCTGGCCCAGGCGGGCCGCCGCGCCGGGCGTGGCCCGCAGCCAGGCCACGCAGGCTGCTCCGGCAGAGCGCTCCAGCTTCTCCGCCGCGCCGCGCGCCTCGCGGACCTCGCTCAGCCACAGATCGCCGGCCGCGCTTTCCAGGGCGGCGAGGAGGCCGCGCCGTTCCGCCAGCTGCCCGGCCACGTCCAGCTCGGCCTCGTCCTCCGTCAGGCCGTCTGCCTGGGCGCGGGCGCAGAGCGCGTCGAAGAGCGCGGCGTCCGGCGACAGCTCGGCGCGCACCCAGGGGACCAGGAACTGCGGGTCGATCTGCGCCGCCATCAGCGCGGATTGTACGCCACGTCATGGGTCGCGGTGGCCCCCGCGGCGATCTCCACCTCCGCCTCGCGCTCCCCGAACCGCTCGTGCCAGATCTTGATCTTGTGCTTGCCCGGCGGCAGGTCGGCAAGGCTGTACCTGCCGTCCTCGCTGCTGACCGCGAAGTGCGTGGTGGGCAGCACCAGCAGCCACCCCCGCATCCAGGGGTGCACGTCGCAGCTCAGCCGGAAGATGCCCTCCTTCTTCAGCCGGGTGGGCACCACCTGGCCGGGAACGGGCATGGCGTAGTTGAAGAGGCGCTCCGCTCCCGCCTGCGCGCGCACGTTGTGGAGCGCCTTGTCGCCGTTGATCACGTCCACCGTGGCGCCCACCGGGGCCACCAGGACGTGCGGCACGAACACGCACCCCTGCTGGTCCAGCTTTTCCTTCGGCGGCTTGAAGTCCTTCGCCGGGGGGACGTCGGTCAGCCAGATCACGGCGTTCTTGACCCCTGAATCCTTCACCTCCAGCGACTCGTCCGGCTTGCTCGTGCCGCAGGTCTTCATGTCCCGCGTGACCGGCAGGTTGGCGAGCTTCGGAGCGAGCCCGTTGAGGGTGATCCTTCCGGCCAGCGTTCCCGCAGCCGGGGCAGCGGCCGGCTGGGCCGCCGCTGCGGGCAGGGCGGCAATGACGAGCAGGGCGAGCAGGGGCATGGGCGGCCTTGAGTAGTCCAATGCCTCGCGCCTGACAAGGCCGGCCTTGACAGCCCCGCGGGCCTGTCTACATTCCCGCCCCCTTACCTCACCGGAGGCAGACGCATGGCGGCGAAAGAGATCAGCTTTCATCAGGTGGCGCGCGAGCAGATCCTGCGCGGAGTGAGGACGCTCTCCGACGCGGTGGCGGTCACCCTCGGTCCGAAGGGCCGCAACGTGGTGCTGGAGAAGTCGTTTGGCGCCCCGACCATCACCAAGGACGGCGTCACCGTGGCGAAGGAGATCGATCTCCCCGACCGCTTCCAGAACATGGGCGCGCAGATGGTCCGCGAGGTCGCCACCAAGACCTCCGACATCGCCGGCGACGGCACCACCACGGCCACCGTGCTGGCCGCGGCCATCTACGGCGAGGGCATGCGCCTGGTCGCCGCCGGGCACAACCCGATGGCGCTCAAGCGCGGCATCGACAAGGCGGTCGAGGTCATCGTCGAGGAGCTGAAGAGGATCAGCACCAAGACGCAGGGCAAGAAGGAGATCGCGCAGGTGGGCACCATCTCCGCCAACGGCGACGAGACCATCGGCAACATCCTCGCCGACGCGATGGAGAAGGTCGGCAAGGAGGGCGTCATCACCGTCGAGGAGGCCAAGGGCCTGGAGACGACGCTCAAGGTGGTGGAGGGCATGCAGTTCGACCGCGGCTACATCTCGCCCTACTTCGTCACCGAGCCGGGCCGCATGGTGGCCGAGCTGGAGGATCCCTACATCCTCATGACCGAGAAGAAGATCGGCGCCATGGCCGACATCATTCCCATCCTCGAGCAGGTGGTGCGCACCGGCAAGCCCATCGTCATCATCGCCGAGGAGATCGAGGGCGAGGCGCTCGCCACCCTGGTGGTCAACAAGCTGCGCGGGACCCTCAAGGTGGCGGCGGTGAAGGCGCCCGGCTTCGGCGACCGCCGCAAGGAGATGCTCAAGGACATCGCCGTGCTCACCGGTGGCCAGGTGGTCGCCGAGGAGCTGGGCAAGAAGATGGAGCAGGTCACTCTCGAGGACCTGGGCCGCTGCAAGCGCATCACCATCGACAAGGACAACACCACGCTGGTGGACGGCGCCGGCCAGAAGCGGGAGATCGAGGGCCGCATCAAGCTGCTGCGCAGGCAGGTCGAGGACACCACCTCCGACTACGACAAGGAGAAGCTCCAGGAGCGCCTGGCGAAGCTGGCGGGCGGCGTGGCGGTGGTGCAGGTGGGCGCCGCCACCGAGACGGAGATGAAGGAGAAGAAGGCCCGCGTCGAGGACGCGCTGCATGCCACCCGCGCCGCGGTGGAGGAGGGCATCGTCCCCGGCGGCGGCGTGGCGCTGGTCCGCGCGCGCAAGGCGCTGGAGACCCTCAACCCCGAGGGTGACGAGAAGGTGGGCGTCGCCGTCGTTCGCCACGCGCTGGAGGAGCCGCTGCGCAGGATCGTCGGCAACGCCGGCCTCGAGGGCAGCATCGTGCTGCAGAAGGTGCAGGAAGGGCAGACCTCGTTCGGCTACAACGCCCGCACCGACAAGTACGAGGACCTGGTCGCCGCGGGAGTGATCGATCCCACCAAGGTGACGCGCACCGCGCTGCAGAACGCCGCCTCGGTGGCGGGCCTGCTGCTCACCACCGAGGCCATGGTCGCCGAGAAGCCGAAGAAGAAGGCCAAGGCGGCGGGTGGTGGCGGCGGCGGAATGGGCGGCATGGGTGGGATGGGTGGAATGGGCGGCATGGGTGGGATGGGCGGCATGGATTACGGCGGTGGCGACGACATGGACTACTAGTCCGCCCGCATCGAACCACCATGTTCCGAGGGCCCTGCCGGCGTATCCAAGCACGCGGCAGGGCCCTCGTTTTGCCAAACTTGCCTCTCGTTGCCTGACCTTGTAGACGTGAGCGGCGCATGCCCAAGAACCTGCTTCTCGCCGACGACTCCCGGACGATCCAGCAAGCGGTCAGGATGACGTTTGCGCGCGAGGACGTCCGGCTGACCGCGGTGGAGGATGGCGAGGCGGCGCTGGAGGCGGCGCGCCAGTCCAGGCCCGACCTGATCATCGCCGACGTGACCATGCCGCGCCTCGGCGGGTACGAGCTCTGCCAGCGCGTGCGGGCCGACGCCGGCCTCAAGGAAGTCCCGGTCCTGCTCCTCGGCGGCGGCGCGCCCATCGATCCCGCCCGGGCGATGGCCGTGGGCGCGAACGGGCACATGCCCAAGCCGTTCGACAGCGGCAAGCTCATCGAGCAGGTCAAGGCCATCCTGTCGAATCCCAGCGCGAAACCCGCTGCCGCCGCGGCTGTTGCGCCTCCCTCCAAACCGGTGGTTCCGGCGCCGCGGCCGGCTGCTCCTGCCCCGCGGCCGTCCGCCCCGCCGGGTGCCCGCCCTGCCGCCCCCCTGGGCGGAACGGCCCCGATGCCGCGGCCGGCGGCCCCAAGGGCGCCGGGTCAGGTTCCTCCCGGCAGCGCTCGCCCGGGCGCTCCCGCGGTGGCGAGGCCATCCGGACCGCCCGGAGCGAGGCCGCCTGCGCCCGCAGCGCGCCCGGCTCCGCCCCCGGGCAGCCGCCCTCCTGCGCCGCTGCCCGCGAGGCCTGCAGCGCAGGCGCGCCCTGCGGCCGCGCCGCCGTCGAAGGCGCCGCCGCCGAGGCCCCCCGCCCGGCCGCCTGCTCCTCCCGCGTTCGACGAAGAGGAGATTCCCGTCGACGTGGACCTCGACGACGAGGCGCCCGCCACCCCGCCCACTCCCCTGCGATCGGTCCCGTCGCCCCACCCGTCCAAGCCCGCCCTCAGCGTCGTGCCTCCGGCGGGCTCGACCGACGGGGGCGAGGCCGCGCTGCGCGAGGCGCTGTCGCGCGCGAGCCGGGAGGTGATCGAGAAGATCGCCTGGGAAGTGGTGCCCGAGCTCGCGGAGACCATCATCCGCGAGGAGCTGGAGCGCCTGATCAAGGAGCGCGGGGCGTAATCTCGCCAGGTTACCAGCATCAATCGGGGGACACCCGCGGAGCCGAAGGCAGAGGGTGTCCCCAGTGAATTGTGCTATTGAACGCGGCGCCATGAGCGAGGCGAGGGCGACGCGCGCGGAACTCGACAAGGGCTACGAGCCCGCCAGGGTCGAGGCGCACTGGGCGGCGTGGTGGGAGGAGCAGGGGTTCTTCCGTTCGCAGGACGAGAGCGACAAGCCCGCCTTCTCCATCGTGCAGCCGCCGCCCAACGTCACCGGGTCGCTGCACCTCGGCCACGCCCTCACCGCCACCATGGAAGACGTGCTCGCGCGCTGGAAGCGCATGAGCGGCTTCAACGTCTGCTGGCTTCCGGGCATCGATCACGCCGGCATCGCCACGCAGATGGTGGTGGAGCGCGAGCTGCAGAAGCGCGAGAAGAAGTCGCGCCACGACCTGGGCCGCGAGGAGTTCCTGCGCAGGGTCTGGGCCTGGAAGGAGGAGTCGGGCGGCCGCATCGCGCTGCAGCACCGCGCGCTCGGCGCGTCGCTGGACTGGGACCGCCTCCGCTTCACCATGGACGAGCAGTCCTCGCGCGCGGTGCGCGAGGCCTTCGTGCGCCTCTACCAGGACGGGCTGCTCTACCGCGCCGAGCGCCTGATCAACTGGTGCGTGAGGGACGGCACCGCGCTCAGCGACCTCGAGGTGGACCACGAGGAAGGGGTCAGGAGCGAGCTCTACCGGTTCGCCTATCCGCTCTCGGACGGCTCCGGCGAGATCGTGGTGGCCACCACCCGCATCGAGACGATGCTCGGCGACACCGCCGTGGCGGTGCATCCCGCCGACCCGCGCTACCAGGCGATGATCGGCAAGAACGTGCGCCACCCGATCACCGGGCGCGAGTTTCCCATCGTCGCCGACGCCGAGCTGGTGGACCCGAAGTTCGGCACCGGTGCGGTCAAGGTCACGCCGGCGCACAGCTTCGAGGACTTCGAGTCCGGCAAGCGCCACGGGCTCACGCTGATCAACATCCTCAACCTCGACGGGACCCTCAACGCCAACGCCGGCCCCTTCCAGGGGCAGGACCGCATCAAGGTGCGGCCGGCGCTGAAGGCGCGGCTGGCCGAGCTCGGGCTCGAGCGCGGCACCGAGCCGCACGTCATGGCGCTGGGCCGCTGCCAGCGCTGCAACAACATCGTCGAGCCTCTGCTCAGCAAGCAGTGGTTCGTGAAGACCCGGCCGCTCGCGGACGACGTGATCGCGAAGGTCGACGAGATGCAGTTCGTGCCCGGCAACTGGCGCTCCGAGTTCCTGCGCTGGATGAACAACATCCACGACTGGTGCGTCTCCCGGCAGCTCTGGTGGGGCCACCAGATCCCTGCCTGGTACTGCGAGAACGGCCACGTGGCGGTGGCGCGGGAGAAGCCGGCCGCCTGCGCCGTGTGCGGCTCGCAGGCGCTGATCCAGGATCCCGACGTGCTCGACACCTGGTTCTCGTCGGGCCTCTGGCCGTTCTCGACTTTCGGCTGGCCGGAGGACACCGCGGCGCTGCGCACGTTCTACCCGAACTCGGTGATGGAGACGGGGTTCGACATCCTCTTCTTCTGGGTCGCCCGCATGGCCATGCTCGGCGTGCACTTCATGGGCGAGGTGCCCTTCCGCACCGTCTTCCTGCACGCGATGGTGCGCGACGAGAAGGGCGAGAAGATGTCGAAGACGCGGGGGAACGTCATCGACCCGCTCGACCTCACCGCGCGCTACGGCGCCGACGCGCTCCGCTTCACCCTCGCCTCGATGGCGGGGCAGGGCCGCGACATCAAGCTCGCCGCCGAGCGCATCGCCGGGTACCGCGCCTTCGCCAACAAGATCTGGAACGCGGCGCGCTTCGTGCTGATGAACGCGGAGGCGCCATCGGAGGCGCCGGCGGGGACGAAGGCCCCCCCCGCTTCCGTCTACGACCGCTGGATCCTCTCCCGCTTCCAGCGCTGCGCCGACCAGACGCGCGCCTCGCTGGAGCGGTTCGAGCTGAGCGACGCCGCCAACGGCATCTACCGGTTCGTCTGGAACGAGCTGTGCGACTGGGCCATCGAGCTCTCCAAGCCGGCGCTCTACGGCGAGAAGTCGCCGCGCGAGCGCGCAGGAGCGCTGTCCGCCCTGCTCACCGCGCTGGAGGGGGCGCTGCGGCTCTTGCACCCCTTCATGCCCTTCGTCACCGAGGAGATCTGGCAGCGGCTCCCGAACCGCAGCGGCCCGAGCATCATGCTCGCGCCCTTTCCCGGGGAAGATCGGTCGCTCCTCGACGACGCCGCCGAGGGCGAGATGGACGTGATCTCCCGCGCCATCGACGGCGCGCGCAGCGTTCGCGGCGAGGTCAACCTGCCGCCCAACCAGAAGATCCCGCTCATCCTCTTCGTCAAGGACCGCGCGCTCTTCGAGCGCCACGAGCGCGCCTTCCAGCACCTTGCCAACGCCAGCGACGTGCAGCTCAAGTCCTTCTCCGAGCCGCGCCCGCGGCAGGCCGCGGTCCACGTGGAAGCGGAGGTGGAAGTCCACCTTCCGCTCGCCGGCCTGATCGATTTCGCGGCCGAGCGCGCGCGCGTCGAAAAGGAGATCGCGCGCGCCGACGCAGAGTTGCAGGGAATCAACAGGCGCCTCGACAATGCCGGGTTCGTCGAGCGCGCCCCCAAAGAGGTGGTGGAGAAGGACCGCGCCCGGGCCGAGGAGCTTGCCGGAAAGCGGGAGAAGCTCGCGCGTCACCTGGCGCGCGTCACCGAACTGGAGACACCCATGGAAGACAAGAATCCGCAGCAGCCGCAGGGAGATGGCGCCGGAGGAGAGCAGGGCAACCGCAGCCTCGACCAGTTCGGCACGCACGGCGGCCCCGCCTCCGGGGCGCGGGGAGGACAGTCCGCGGCGCCGGAGGAGCACGCGCCGAACACGCCGCCGGAAGCCGACCTGCCGATGCCGGCGGAGGAAGCCGCGGAGGCGCCGGTCCAGGCCAGCGACCAGGACGAGCAGGAGGGGCTGGCGGCGCGGGCGGTGGCGCGGGTGAAGTCGATCGCCCGCGGGCTGATGGAGAAGAAGCCGGAAGAGGAACGCCGGGGGCCGGTCTCGCAGGAGGAGGAGAACGAGGACCGCGCGGAGATGGCGCAGGCCGAGGCGTCGGCGCGGGCGCGCCCGCGCAGCCGTCCCAAGGCGCGCAAGGCGAAGGCGGGCACGAGCAGCGTCCGCGGCGGCAAGAACAAGGCCGACAAGGCGGGGAAGGTGGGCAAGGGCGTCAAGGCGGGCCGCGCCGCCGCGGCGCGCGGCGCGAAGAAGGGAACGCGCGGCGCTTCCGGCAAGCTGAAGAAGCAGGCGAAGCGGCCGATGAAGACGCAGTCGCGCGCCAACGTGCGCGGGAGGCCGGGCCGGGCCGCCGCCAGCATCGGACGCACCGGCGGCGGCAAGGGCGGCGGCCGCGGCGCGCAGAAGGGCGCGCGGGGCAAGAGCGGCGCCAAGCGGCGGCCGTCGCCGCGCAAGGGGACCCGGTAGGAGGCGGAACGCAGCCGATGGGAGCGCGGATGACCGAGCCGCTCGTGGCAGGCCGGCCGGGCGATGCGGTCGGCCGCCTCATCGAGCTGGCGCTGGATGAGGACGTGGGCCCCGGCGATCGCACCGCCGAGGCCTGCGTTCCCGCCGACGCGCGCGGCTCCGGCCTCATCTTCGCCAAGGAGACGCTGGTGGTCTCCGGCGTCTCCGCCGCAGCCCGGGTCTTTCGCGCGCTCGATCCCGCCTGCGAGGTGGAAGCGCTGCAGGGCGAAGGCGGGCAGGCCGGCCCGGGCGATGGCGTGCTGCGCGTCCGGGGGTCGCTGCGGGCCATCCTCACCGGCGAGCGGACCGCCCTCAACCTGCTGCAGCGCCTCTGCGGCATCGCCACGCTCACCGCGCGCTATGCGCAGGCGCTCTCGGGCACCGGGACCAGGCTCCTCGACACCCGCAAGACCACTCCCGGCATGCGCGAGCTGGAGAAGGCGGCGGTGCGCGCGGGCGGCGGCGTGAACCACCGCGGGGCGCTCTTCGACGGAATCCTGGTGAAGGACAACCATGCCGCCGCTGCCGGCGGGGTCGGCGAGGCCGTTCGCAGGGCGCGGCGCTTCGCGCACCCGCTGCTCCGGGTGGAAGCGGAGGTGAGCACGCCCCGGCAGATCGAGGAGGCGCTCGCCGCAGGGGCGGACATGCTGCTGCTCGACAATCTCGGCGACGAGGAGCTGCGGGCCGCGGTCGCCCAGGTCAAGGGCCGCGTTCCTCTCGAGGCGAGCGGAGGCATGACTCTGGAGCGCCTCCCGCGCGTGGCCGCGACCGGAGTAGACTACGTCTCCGTGGGCGCCCTGACGCACTCCGCTCCCTCGGTCGACCTCAGCCTGATGGTCGAGGGCAAGTAGCCGTGGAAGCCGCGCCCCAGGCTGGCGTCGGCGGCGCGGACGCGGGGCATTGGACCGACGCCAACCAGGACGCCATCGTCCTCGGCCTCCTGCTCGAGTGCGCCGACGACTTCGTGCCCGGTGGCGTGCTCTGCGACAAGCTGGACGTGCCCCGCGCCGAGCTGCTCAAGCGCATCGATTCGCTGCGCGCCCGCGGGTACGTGATCCACGCCCGCGGCGGACTCGGGTACCGGCTCGTCGAGGTGCCCGATCAGCTCGGGGAAGCGCAGATCGAGCCGCTGCTCGCCAACGGCGAGCTGGGCCGCAGGATCCATCACTTCGAGGAGGTGGAATCCACCAACGACGAGGCGCACCGGCTCGCGGAGCAGGGCGCGCTCCATGGCGAGGTGGTGACCGCCGAGGTGCAGACGCGCGGCCGCGGGCGCCGCGGCCGGTCGTGGGTGGCCCCGGCCGGCAAGTGCCTGACCCTGTCGGTCATCCTCAGGCCCACCCTTCCGGCTTCGCGCGCCCCGGAGATCACGCTGGTGGGCGCGGTGGCGGTGGCCGAGGCCGCCCGCGAGCTGGGCGCCGGGAGCACCCGCATCAAGTGGCCCAACGACCTCGAATGCCGGGGCCGCAAGATCGCCGGACTTCTCGCCGAGCTGCGCGCCGAAGGCGAACGCGTGCGCCACGTGGTCCTCGGCGTTGGGTTCAACGTTTCGCTGCACCCGGGCGATCTCGCCGGGGAGCTGCGCACTTCGGCCACCAGCCTGCTGATGGAGAGCGGCGAGCAGAAGCCGAGGCCGGTGGTCTGCGCCGCCATCCTCGAGCACCTGGAGGAGTGGCTCAGCCTGCACGAGACCGAAGGCTTCGCGCCGGTGGCCGAGCGCTGGCGCGAGCTCTCCAGCACGCTCGGGCACCGCGTCCGGGTGGCCGCGGGCGAGGGCAGCCCCTTCGAGGGCGACGCCGTGGACCTCGCCGAGGACGGCGCGCTGCTGGTGCGCGATGCGCGCGGCCAGATCCAGCGGGTGATGGCGGGAGACGTGGAGCGCTGCACGCTGGTGTAGGCGCGGCTGCGTGAATGGGAGATTGACGTAAGCTTCCCGCGCTCCCGATACTGCAGCGGATGCTGCTCGCGATCGACGTCGGCAACACCAACACCGTGCTCGGCGTCTTCGATGCCGGCACGCTGCGCGATTCCTTTCGCGTGCAGACGGAAAAGGATCGCACCGGCGACGAATACGGCCTGCAGATCAAGTCCCTGTTCGATTTCGCGGGGCTGCGCGTGGCCGACGTCACCGACGTGATCGTCAGCAGCGTGGTTCCGCCCATGGCGTTTCCGCTCGAGCAGATGGCGAAGCGCTTCTTCGGGCGCAAGCCGCTCTTCGTCGGCCCCGGCGTGAAGACCGGGATGCCGGTGCTCTACGACAATCCCCGCGAGGTGGGCGCGGACCGGATCGTCAACGCGGTGGCCGCGTACGAGAGGTGGTCGCAGGGCCTGATCATCGTCGACTTCGGCACCGCCACCACCTTCGACGCGGTCACGCCGCGGGGCGAGTACCTGGGCGGCGCCATCGCCCCCGGCATCGCCATCTCCATGGAGGCGCTCTTCCACCGCGCCTCGCGGCTGCCGCGGGTGGCGTTCGAGAAGCCGGAGCGGGTGGTGGGGCGCAATACCGTGTCGTCGATGCAGAGCGGGCTGGTCTACGGATACGTGGGCCTGGTCGACGGCGTCTGCGCGCGGATGAAGGACGAGCTCGGCTTCGCCGTCAAGGTGGTGGCGACGGGCGGGCTCGCCCCGCTGATCGGCAGCGTCTCCAGGCAGATCGAAGTGGTCGACGACCAGCTCACGCTGGACGGCCTCAGGATCATCTACCAAAGGAACGTGGACGAGCGATGATGCCGGAGAACAAGGACGACGAGCCGGAGCTTCCGCGGG
>DASSQZ010000237.1:0-70330 GCA_035702105.1 Myxococcales bacterium
CTCGAGCACATGAAGCCCGAGAGCCAGCAGCGCATCGCGCAGGAGACGCTGGACATCTACGCGCCGCTCGCCAACCGGCTGGGCATCCAGTGGATCAAGATCGAGCTCGAGGACCTGGCCTTCCGCTATCTCAAGCCCGCCGAGTACGGCGAGGTGGAGGCGCAGCTCGAGCAGAGCCACAAGGACCGCGAGCGCTTCATCGCCGACGTGGTGGAGCTCCTGCGCACCAAGCTCAAGGAGGCGGGCCTCGACGCGCAGGTGGAGGGCCGGCCCAAGCACGTCTACAGCATCTGGAAGAAGATGCGGAAGAACGGGCTCTCCTCGGTGACGCAGCTCCACGACATCGTCGCCTTCCGCCTCATCCTCAAGACGGTGCCGGCCTGCTACGAGGCGCTGGGCCTGATCCATTCGCTCTGGAAGCCGGTGCCGGGGCGCTTCAAGGACTACATCGCCATCCCCAAGCCGAACATGTACCAGTCGCTGCACACCACCGTGATCGGCCCCACCGGGGAGCGCATCGAGATCCAGATGCGCACCGAGGAGATGCACCGCATCGCCGAGGAGGGCATCGCGGCGCACTGGGCCTACAAGGAAGGCAAGGGCGCGGGCGGCAAGGACGAGCAGAAGTTCGCCTGGCTGCGCCAGCTGATGGAGTGGCAGCAGGACCTCAAGGACCCGCGCGAGTTCCTCGAGACGGTGAAGGTGGACCTCTTCCAGGACGAGGTCTTCGTCTTCACTCCCAAGGGAGACGTGAAGAGCCTCGCGGTCGGATCCACGCCGGTGGATCTCGCCTACGCGGTGCACTCCGAGGTGGGCGCGCACTGCGTCGGCGCCAAGGTCAACGGCAAGATGGTGCCGCTGCGCTACAAGCTGAAGAACGGCGACAGCGTGGAGATCCTCACCAGCCCCAACGCGCGGCCCAACAAGGACTGGCTCAGCTTCGTCAAGACCAGCCGCGCCCAGGCGAAGATCCGCAGCTTCATCAAGAACCAGCAACGGGAGCGGAGCATCGACATCGGCCGCGACCTGCTCGAGCGCGAGTTCAAGCGCTTCGATCTCAATTTCGGGAAGATCGCGAAGAGCGCGGACTTCCTCAAGGCGGCAAACGACATGGGCCACTCGCGGGCCGAGGACCTGGTCTCGGCGGTGGGCTACGGCAAGCTCTCTCCCGCGAACGTGCTGCACAAGCTCTTCCCCCAGGACAAGCTCAAGGCCGCCGAGCAGCGGGTCGAGGCCGACGGCGCGCCCGCGGGCAGCGCCCTCACCCAGCTCTTTCGCCGGGTGGCGCAGCGCTCGCGCACCAGCGGCGGCGTGCGCATCGGCGGCATCGACGACGTCCTGGTCCGCTACGGCAAGTGCTGCGCGCCGGTGCCGGGCGATCCCATCGTCGGCTTCATCACCCGCGGCCGCGGCGTCACCGTGCACGTGCGCGGCTGCCGCAAGGCGATGGAGACGGACCCGGAGCGGCGGGTGGAGGTGGCCTGGGACGCGCACGCGGACTTCAAGCGGGTGGTGAACCTCCGGGTCATGAGCGACGACCGCAAGGGACTGCTCGCGCGCATGAGCGAGACCTTCGCCGAAGTGGGGGTGAACATCGTGCAGGCCAACGCGCGCGCCAACGGCGACGGCGCCATCAGCACCTTCGAGGTCGAGATCGCCGACGTGAAGCAGCTCAACGACGTGCTGCGCGCCATCGGCCAGATCCCCGGCGTGCACTCGGTGGAGCGGGTATGAAGAGGGCCCTCTTGCTCGCGCTCCTGGCCGGCGGCTGCGCGCACGCCATCAAGGACGTCTCCGACTGCGACCACGTCACCGGCGAGAAACGCCTCGAGTGCAGCGCCTGCACGGTGCAGAACAAGGCGCAGGGCTGGATCGGCGAGTACGAGTACCGGCCCGACGCCCCCGACGGCCAACGCTGTGTGCGCGTCAAGTAGGGCCGGCGGCGCTTGACGTTCGCCGCGCCGCTCGCGCAGAGTGCGCGCGCCATGGCGACTGGAATCGTGTCGACGGAGAAGGCCCCACGGGCGATTGGACCGTATTCCCAGGCGGTGATCGCGGGAGATCTCGTCTTCACCAGCGGGCAGATTGCGCTGGACCCCGCATCGCAGCAGATGATCGCCGGGGACATCCGCGCGCAGACCGAGCGGGTGATGGAGAACCTGGGGGCGGTCCTGGAGGCGGCCGGCACCGGCTTCGAGAGCGTGGTGAAGTCCACCATCTTCGTGGTCGACCTGGCGGACTTCGCCATCGTCAACGAGATCTACGGGCGGAGGTTTCCCAAGAGCCCGCCCGCGCGCAGCACGGTGCAGGTGGCGGCGCTGCCCAAGGGCGCGCGGGTGGAGATCGAGATGATCGCCCGGCGGTAGAGCGAGAACCTTTTGCGCTTGGGCTCCGGCCGCAGGTTCCTCCAACGGCGCTGACGCGGTCCGCGCAAGCGGGAACCGCGTCAGTGGAGCAGGTCGCCGGTGAAGTCGCCGTCCTCGGGAATGGGCCTGCGCCCGGCGAAGCCCGCGTCCAGCTCGTGGAAGTGCGCCACCCGATCCTCGCCGAACTTCCAGCACAGGTAGACGGTGCGGCCGTGCAGCTTGCTGCGGAAGTCGACCAGCCCGTCGGCGGCCTTGATCTCGATGCCCAGCTCGGAGACGGCGCGGATGATCTCGCGCAGCTGCCCGATGATGCGCACCGCGCGCGCCTGAAGCTTCTGCACGGCGGCCGGGGCGGAGGCGTCCACGGTCACGTCGGGTCCGTCGATGCCGTGTCCGGCCTCCTGCAGCTTCTGCTGGACGCCGAGCAGGCTGTCGCGCAGCGACCGCGCTCGGGCGAACTCCTCGCGCAGCGTCGGCAGGAGCGCATTCGCCTCGCGCAGCGAGAAGAAGCGGATGGTGACCGGAGCGTCCACGGGCGCACCCTACAGAATGCGGCGGCGAACGCAATCTGCGGAGCATGGTACCGTTTGCGCGATGTTGCGCGACCTCAGCGGCGAGGAGCGGGCGAGTTATTTTCGTGGCATCCAGCCGATCTGGGGCGGGGGGCTCGGCGAGGAACGCTTCCAGCTCTTCCAGCGGAGGCTCGCCGATGCCGCCGAGGCGCAAGGCCGGTACCGGCTCCTCGGCTGGTTCGACAAGGGCGGGCTCACCGCCGCGATGAAGGCGTACGATCTGCGCGGCGCCTGCGCCGGAAGGCCGCTGCGGCTGTTGGGCATCGGCGCGGTCTTCACCCCGCCCGCCCTGCGCCGGCGTGGATACGCGGCCGCCATGCTGCGCGCCGCCATGGACGAGTACCGGCGGGCAGGCGCGCACGCCGCAATCCTCTTCTCCGACATCGACGTCCGCTACTACGAGCGGCTCGGTTTCCACACGCTGGAGAGCCGCGAATGCACCGTGGACGCGGGCGGGCTGCCCCGGACCGCCGGGCCCTTCCGCCAGGCCGTCGCCGGAGACGAGGGATCGATGACGCGGCTGTTCGAGGCGGGGCGCGAGCGCGGCGGCCGCTTCTCGCTGGTCCGCGACGGCTGGCCGCTGCGCTTCCAGCTTCGCCGCCTGCGCGAGCTGGCGCGCTCCCGCGCGATGGGCGAGCCGGAATGGGGGATGGTCGTCGAAGGCAGGTCGGGCGACGGGGCGGCCATGATCCGCTTCGGCCGCGACAGCGTCGATGTGCTCGACGCCGGCTGGACCAGCGACGCCGCCCGCGAATCGCTGCTGGGTGCGCTGCGCGATTGCCTGCACCGCACCGGCCGCCTGCGCGTCCGCTTCTGGCCGGCGGGGCAGCTTCGCGCCCTCGTTCCCGAGAGCGAGAGGAGCGCGGCCATCGCCATGCTCGCTCCGCTCGACGACACCGCGCCTCTGCCCGGACGCGGCGCGCCCACCGAGCTTGCGCTGCTCGATCACATCTGAGCGATCAGACCTGGGCGCGCCACCACCTCTGCCCCGACTCGGGGAGCAGGTGGATGGGGTCGTAATACTCGTACCTGCGCGTGAGCGCCTCGTCGTCGTCCTCGATGCCGGTCCGGTAGTTCTTGGTCCAGTACGAGATGCCCTTCTCGCGGTCGTACTCCGCCACCTGGTGCACCCAGCGCTTCCCCACGTAGGGCACGTCGCAGACGATGCGCGGGGTGGCGAAGCCGGGCAGGTAGCCCATGATGTCGTGCTGGAGTTGCTGCGCCTGCGCCACGGTGGTGCGCCAGTGCTCCGAGTTGGGGATCATGTCGCACAGGTAGAAGTAGTACGGCAGGATGCGGGCGTGGTCCTGCAGCATGAAGCAGAGGTCGAGCAGCGCCTTCTGCGAGTCGTTCACGCCGTGCAGGAGCACCCCCTGGTTGCGCACGTCGCGAAAGCCCATCGCGAGCAGCTTCCCCGCCGCCTTCCCCAGGAGCGGCGTGACCTGGTTGGCGTGGTTCACGTGGGTATGCAGCGCCAGCGAGACGCCGCGCTCCACCGCCTTCTTCGCCAGCCGGTCGAGCGCCTGCAGCACCTCGTCCTGGAGGAAATGCTGGGGAATGCCCATCAAGCCTTTGGAGGCGAGCCGGATGTCGCGGATGTTGGGCAGGTCGAGCAGCGCGCTGACGAAGGGCTCCAGCGCCGCGATGGGAAGGTTGGCGATGTCGCCGCCCGAGACCACCACGTCGCGGACGCTGGGAGTCGCGCGCAGGTAATCGAGCATCTGCTGGTGGCGGTCCTTCTGCTGCACCGCGAACTTGAGCTTCTTGACCTGGGGCACCGAGTTGCCCACCAGGTCCATGCGGGTGCAGTGGCCGCAGTACTGCGGGCAGGTGGAGAGCATCTCCGCCAGCACCTTGGTGGGGTAGCGGTGGGTGAGCCCTTCCACCTTCCACATCTCCTGCTCGTGCAGGCTGTCGCGCGAGGCGCGGGGATGGCTGGGCCAGTCGGTGCGGCGGTCGCTGAAGGCCGGCAGCATGTAGCGGCGCAGCGGGTCCGCGTAGAGGTCCCGCTCGTCCATGGTGTTGATCATGTGCGGGGTGATCAGCATGGACATGGTGGCGCGCTCGCGGATGTCGCGCTCGATGTCCTGGGCCAGGGCGTCGCCGAGGCGCTCGCCCAGGGCCTCCTTCAGCTCGCGCAGGTTCTTGACCGTGTTCCTGCGCTGCCAGGTGGCGTCTTCCCACTCCGCCTGCGAGACGGAGCGGTAGCCGGGCAGGCGCCTCCAGTCCGGCTCCACGTACTCGCGCTCCAGCGGGTATTGGAACGGCTGCTCCGCCGCCTTCCTGGGAATGCTGTTCGCCGCCGCCGTCTTCAAGAATGCCTCCCCGCCGCTTCGCGAGATACCATGCGCGAGAGGGCAGGGGTCAAGGCGGCTGCAGAACCGCCGCCCGGCCGCTAGACTCCCACCCCGTGCTCCATTTCAAGGTCGGACCGTTTCCGGTCTCAGTCTATCCGTGGTTCTTCATCACCGCAGTGCTGCTCGGCACCGGCTACGGGTTCGGCTGGAAGATGCTGGCCTGGATCCTCGTCGTCTTCGTGAGCGTGCTGGTCCACGAGCTCGGGCACGCGGTGGTGGGGCGCGCCTTCGGGGGCCGGCCGGAGATCCGACTCGAGGCCTTCGGCGGCGTCACCTTCCCGCAGTTCCTGAAGCGCCCCGGGCCCGGCCGCCAGTTCGTCCTCTCCGTGGCCGGACCCGTCTCTGGCCTGCTGCTCGGAGCCGCGGCATACCTGCTCGTGCGCGCCTGGCCGCCCGATCCCCGCTCGGTGAGCGCCTTCTTCATGCGCCAGTTCATGTGGGTGAGCGTGGTCTGGGCCGCGTTCAACCTGCTGCCCATCCTGCCCCTGGACGGCGGGAACATGATGCTTGCGTTCCTCGAGGGCGTGCGCCGCAAGCCCTCGCTGGTGGCCGCCTCCTGGATCTCCGTCGCCTTCGCGGTCCTGGTCGGGGCGGGGCTGACCTGGGCGCTCGGCCCCGATCCGTTCCTGCTGCTCTTCCTCGCGCTCTTCGCGCTGCAGAACTTCCAGCGGGCACGGCTCGCGGGCGAGGCCGGACGCGCGCCGGCGCCGGCCGCAGCCCCTTCGGAGGACGCGACCGAGCGCGCCGACGTGGCGGCCGCAACCGAGGAGGCGCGCAACGCGCTCCTGCGCCGCGACCTCGAGGCGGCGCTCGCCGCGGTGGCCCGCCTGGAGAACGCGGGAGGACCGTTCCGGCAGGCGGCGGCGCTGCGGCTCCGGGCGGGCATCGAGCTCTCCCGCGGAGACAACGAGTCGGCCGCGATGCTCGCCGGCCAGAGCTTCTCCATCTGGCAATCCGCGGACGCCGCGGTGGTGGCCGCCCGCGCCAACCTCCGCGCCGGCGCCGAGGACCGCGCCCGCAACTGGCTGCGGCGCGCGGTGGAAGCGGGCGCTCCGGCCGCCGCGGTGCGGTCCGATCCCGAATTGGGCGCGATCGCCTGAAACTCCACATTCCGGGCTTCGGGGCGCTCGTGATTGCGCGTCCTTGACCTGCGCGCCGGAGCGAAGCATCTTGCGCGCCCTCATGCAGTCCAGACGGGCAGAGCTCTTTCCCGGGGTTTCCGACGCGGAGTGGCGCGACTGGCGCTGGCAGCTCCGCCACGCCGTGCGCTCGGTCGAAGAGCTGCAGCGGTTCGTGCGCCTGACGGACGACGAGCGGGCGGGGTGCCTGGAGACCCGCGGCACCTTCCGGCTGGGGATCTCGCCCTACTACCTCAGCCTGATCGATCCGGGCCATCCCTTCTGCCCCATCCGCATGCAGTCCATCCCGGTGCGGGCCGAGGCGCACGCGCACCCGGGCGAGCTGCGCGATCCGCTCGGCGAGGACAAGCACCGGCCGGTCCGCGCGATCGTCCACAAGTATCCCGACCGCGTGCTGCTGCTCGCGCTGGACCATTGCTCGGTCTACTGCCGCCATTGCACCCGCAGGCGCATCACCTCCGGCGACGAAGGCGGCATCTCCCGCGAGGAGCTGGACGAAGCGGTGCGCTACCTGCGCGAGCACCGCGAGGTGCGCGACGTGCTCGTCTCCGGCGGCGACCCGCTCTTGCTCTCGACGCCGCGCCTGGTGGAGCTGCTCTCGGCGGTCCGCGCCGTGCCGCACGTGGAGATCATCCGCATCGGCACGCGCATCCCGGTCTGCCTGCCGATGCGGGTGGACGACGAGTTGGCGGCGGCCCTGCGGCGCTTCGCTCCCCTCTTCGTGGTGACGCACTTCAACCACGCCAAGGAGATCACGGCGGAGGCGCGCGAGGCGTGCGAGCGCCTGGTCGACCGCGGCGTGCCGGTGGAGAACCAGGCGGTGCTGATGCGACGGCTGAACTCCAGCGCCCGCTGCATCAAGGACCTGATGCAGAAGTGCCTGACCATGCGGGTGCGCCCCTACTACCTGCACCAGATGGACGTGGCGGAGGGCCTCGAGCACCTGCGAACGCCGCTCGCCAAGGGCGTGGAGATCCTCGACGAGCTGCGCGGCTGGACCAGCGGCCTTGCCGTGCCGCACCTCGCGGTGGACCTGCCCGGCGGCGGCGGGAAGGTGACGCTCCAGCCCGACTACGTCGTCGAACGCCGCGGCCGGGAGACGGTGTTCCGGAACTACCGCGGCGAGCGGTCCTCGTACCCCGAACCGCGCGAGACCGACTGCGCCGTTCCTTACGACGAGGTGTTCTACGGCGCGGAGCCGGCGCCGGCGCGGCGGGAGAAACTGCGGGTGCTCCCTTGATGCACCAGGTCCTCGAATCGGTCGCGCTCTGGATCCAGGGCGTCATCTCGGCCATGGGCTACGCGGGCGTCGCCGGGCTCATGGCCATCGAGAGCGCCTGCATCCCGCTCCCCTCGGAGGTGATCATGCCCTTCGCCGGCAGCCTGGTGCCGGCAGGCCGCTTCAGCCTTTGGGCGCTGGGGCTCGCCGGCGCGATCGGCTGCGTCGTGGGCAGCGTGCCCGCGTACTATCTCGGCGCCTGGGGCGGCCGGCCGCTGATCCTCAAGTACGGCCGCTACATCCTGCTCTCGGCCGCGCATCTCGACCAGGCCGACCGGTTCTTTGCCCGCCGCGGCGACGTCACCGTCTTCATCGCCCGCCTCTTGCCGGTGGTGCGCACCTTCATCGCCTTTCCCGCCGGGGTGGCCCGCATGCCGATGGGAAAATTCATCGCCTAGACCTTCGCCGGATCGTTGCCCTGGTGCCTGGGCCTCGCCTGGGTGGGCATGAAGCTGGGCGAGCACATCGAGGACCTGAAGCCGTGGTTCCACCGCATCGATGCGGTGCTGGTGGCGGCGGCGCTGGTCGCGGTCGCCTGGTTCGTCCGTAAACAGCTCAAGGGGCGCCGCGCTCTCTCGTAGCCGACGGCCGTTCTCCGCCTGGCGAAACCGGTACCCAGATCCGCCCCCACATCCCCGCCCTGCGATGGCCGTCGCCTTGCAGCGCTCACACACACGGGCGGAGGGCGGAACTATGACGGCAGTCCGGGTGGGGATGGCTTTGGTTCTGGCAGCGGGAATCGGCTGCGCGCACGTCGCGGCGCATCCGGAGAAGCCCGCACTCGCCGCCGGCAAGTACGCAGTGGAATCCATCCGCTCGCGCGCGCAACTGGACGGCGGCGATCAGTTCATCGAGATCAGCGAGTCGGGCACCCGCCTCACCGACGGCAACGGCACGGAGCACACTCTGGTGGAGCGCGGCGCGCTGCTGCTCCACGAGAACGGAGGCTGCCGGCTGGCGCTGGCGGTCTCGGTGGACGGCGAGGAGCCCGGCATCTCCGACCGCGCCTGCACCTGGCGGGTGGACGGCGATCAGTTCTTCCTCGGCGACGCCAGCGGCTCGGGGACGCATACCCTCTACCAGGTGAAGCGTGCCGCCGGCAGGGTGGTGCTGGAAGGGGTGAGCGACCTCGATGCGCAGGGGAACGTGATCGGGGACGCGCGCGGCGAGCGCATCGTCCTCGTGGAGCACCCGCAGGAACTGGCCAATCGCTCCGTCGATCGCGCGTCGGAGGAGCAGGCAGCCCGCGAGATCCAGGAATACCTGCACGACCTGTAGGCGCGGCCGGCAACATCCACCGCAGCGCGCGCGAAGCTAGAATATGTTCCGATGCTCTTCCGGACTTCGCACCTGCTCTCCGTCGCCGGCGTCGTGCATGGCTTCTCGCTGCGTGAAGGCGGCGTGTCGGGCGGCCCGTTCTCCTCGCTGAACCTGGGCGGATCGGTCGGCGACAGCGAGGAGGCGGTGCGCGAGAACCACCGGTTGCTGCAGCAGGCCGCCGGCCTCGGGGCGGAGATCGCAACCGCCCGCCAGGTCCACGGCGACCGCATCGTCGACGACCGGGGCCGGGAAGTGCTCGCGCCCACCGAGCCGCAGGCGGAGGGGGCCGACGGCGTGGTGGCGCTCGGCGAAGGCGCGGTGGGCGTGCGCGTCGCGGACTGCGTGCCGGTGCTGCTGCACGCCGGGCAAGGCGTCGCCGCCGTGCATTCGGGATGGCGTGGCGCCCGCCTCTCCATCGCCGCGCGCGGGGTGCGGGCCCTGCAGCACGCGGCCGGCGCCGATCCTGCGCAGATGCTCGCCGCCATCGGCCCCTGCATCGGGCGCTGCTGCTACGAGGTTTCGCCCGAGCTGGCCGCCGCCTTCCGCGCCCTCTTCGGCGAAGGGGCCGCCGACGATCCGGCGAAAATCCCAAGGCCACACCTCGACTTGCGCTTCTGCGTGGAGCGGTCGTTGCGGGAGGCGGGGGTGCCCGCGGAGCGCATCGAGCAGGTCGAAGGGTGTACCTCCTGCGACACCGGCGCCTTTTTCAGCCATCGCCGCGACAAGGGGCGCACAGGTCGGCATCTCGCCTTCATTCAAGCGCGATAATGCTGCAGATTCTTTGACAGGTCCGCCCTCCCGCGGCGATCATCCGGACTGCGGTTTGCCCCGCATCCGGAGATCGATTTGCGTCTTTTTCACGCCGCTCTCATCGCCCTCTTCGCGGGCTGCGCCGCGACGCAGCCCAGACCGTCGGTCGAAGCGGAGGAGCTGAACGAGCTTCGTGGCCAGCTGCAGGCGCAGTCGGCGCTGGTGGCGCAGCAGCAACGGCGGATCGAGGAGCTGGAGGTGAAGCTCGCCGCGCTCGCCGCAAGGCCGGCGCCCCAGGAAGCGGCTCCGGCCCGGCCGGCGCGCGCGGTGGCGCCGGCAAAGGAGCCGCGCCCGCAGTTGCGGACGGTCAAGATCGGCGGGCGGCTGCGGCGCGGCGATCGGTTCAACCCGGTGGAGCATGCCCCCGTTCTGCCCAGCAGCCTGGCCTTGCGCGAGCCGGACGAGGAGGCGCTGGCGCGGCTCGACGTCGACCCCACCGTCGCCCGCGAGTTCGGCGCCGACCGGGCCTGGGCGCAGGCGGTGCAGGAGCTCAACGAGGGCAAGCACGAGGAGGCGGAGGCGGATCTGCTGGCCTTCGTCGCAGCGCACCCGCACCACAGCGCCGCCGACAACGCGCTCTACCTCGCCGGCCTCGTTCGCGAGGCGCACGGCAATTGCGCCGGCGCGCTGGAGCTGTTCGAGAGCGTGCCGCAGAAGTATCCCGCGGGCGACGCGGTGGCGCAGGCGCTGCTCGAGCGCGGGCGTTGCCTGCGCATCCTCGGCCGGAACGACGAGGCGAAATCCGTTCTCAACCAGCTTTCACGGGAGCACCCCGACGCGCCGGAGACGACCCGGGCGCAGGCGCTCCTGCACGACTTGTGAGGAGGCAACTGATGCGGACGCGGACGATCGCGCGGTGGCGCAGGGCGGCTCTGGGCAGCGCGCTGGCGGTGACGATGGCGGCTCCCGCCGGAGCACGGGCGCAGAACCAGGAGCAGCAGCCCCCGGCGCAGGCGCAGCCGCCTGCTCCCGTGCCGCAGCCGGAGCCGGATGCGCAGCCTGCCGGGAAGCCCGCCGGCGGCGAGCAGGCGCAGCCCGAGGCGGCGCCGCGCGAGAACGCGCCCATCACCGGGCAGCAGCAGCCGCCTCCGCCCGACGGCACCCTGCAGCCGGTGCCCGGCACTCCCGAGGAGTACACCATCCAGAAGGGCGACACGCTCTGGGACCTGTCGCAGAAGTTCCTCAACAATCCCTGGTACTGGCCCAAGATCTGGAGCCAGAACCCCGGCATCGAGAACCCCCACTGGATCTATCCGGGCAACAAGCTCCACATCCTCCCCGGCGAAGGCGGCCCGCAGGCGCCGGCGCAGGTGGAGGAAGAGGCCGGCGTCGATGCCACCGCTCGCAACGCGCCGGAAGAAGAGGCGGGCGCCTCGCCCGACGTCTCGGTGTCGCCGCCCTCGTCGCCGGACCTGGACGTGATGCGGAGGAACAGCCGGGAAGGAAACGCGGCGCTGCGCAGCGTGAGCGTGAGCGGCAAGCTCGCCTTCACGCCTCCGCCGGCGGTCAGCGCCCGGAGCGCCGGCATGGTCACGCCGGAAGAGCTGAAGAACGCGGGAACGCTCGAGGCCTCGTTCGAGGAGAAGGAGCTGCTCGCCACCTACGACACCGCCTACGCGCGCTTCAAGGGCGAGATGCCGGTGAAGAAGGGCGACAAGCTGCTCATCTTCCGGCCCGAAGGGCCCATCGTCGATCCCGTCTCGCACAAGACGCTTGCCACCCAGACCCGGACGGTGGGCGTGGGCAAGGTGGTCGCGGTGGACGGCCAGCAGGCCACGCTGCAGATCGAGCGGAGCTTCGAGGAGATGGAGCGCGGCGATCGCGTGCGGCCCTGGACTCCCGAGGACAAGCGCATCGCCCCGAAGCCCAACACCGCCGACGTGACGGGCCGCATCGTGCAGGCGGTGGACGCGGGCCTCACCACGTACGGCGAGGCCAACCAGGTGTTCATCAACCGCGGAAGCGCCGACGGAGTGCAGGAGGGCAACACCTTCGAGGTGGTGCGCCACGGCGACGGCCTCAACGCGGCCGGCGTGACCAAGGCCTATACGGCGGGCGCGGGCGGCATGCGCGCGATGAGCGTGCAGACTCCGCCGGAGAACGTGGGCCTGCTCCTGGTAGTGGACGCGCGCGAGCACCTGAGCACCGCCCTGGTGGTGAGGAGCGTGCGCGAGCTGCAGTCCGGCGACGTGGTGGAGATGCACGCCGCCGGCGCCGGAGGCGGCAGCAACTGACACGTCCGAATCCGGCGTCTGGCGTCGCCGGCGATCCTGAGCGATGTGCGCGGTGAGCTCCGAGACCAGGACAGTCGACGGCGGGGACGAAGGGGCGGGGGCCTCCGTGCTCGCCGCCTGCGCGCTGTCGGCGGTTCCCGGAGTGGGACCCTCGACCCTCCTGCGCATCGCGAAGAGGTTCGGCTCGCTCGAGCAGGCGATGGCGCAGGGCGCGCGGGCGCTCCTCGACGACGCCCGCGAGCTGCGCCTCACCGAAGACGCCCGCGCTTACCTCTCGCAGCATCCCGATCTGGAGAAGCTCGGCGCCCTGGCGCTCGAGGCGAGCCGGCAGGCGGGCGCCCGCGTGGTGCTGCTGGGAGATGCGGCGTATCCGCCGGCGCTCCGGCAGCTCCCGAGCCCGCCGCCCATCCTCCATGTCCGCGGGCGGCTCGCGCCTGCCGCGCCCCGGGTGGCGGTGGTGGGATCGCGCGACGCCGGCGACGATGCGCTTGCCATCGCGCACGGATTCGGCGAGGCGCTCTCGGCCGCAGGGTTGCAGGTGGTTTCCGGCGGAGCGCGCGGCATCGACAGCGCCGCGCACGAGGGCGCCTGCGGAGGTCGCGGCGGTACCCTCGCGGTGCTCGGATCGGGCATCGATGTCGTCTATCCGCAGGAGAACGAGGAGTTGTTCCACCGCATCGCCCGGGATGGCGGCGCGGTGATGACGGAGTTCCCGCCCGGCACCCCACCCGCCGCAGGGAACTTCCCCCGGCGCAACCGCATCGTCGCCGCGCTCGCGGACGCGGTGGTGGTCGTGCGCGCGGCGCTGCGGTCGGGAGCGTTGATCACGGCCGATCACGCAGCCCGGCTGGGGCGCCCCATCTTCGCGGTGCCGGGCGGCGCCCGCGATCCGCTGGCCGAGGGGCCGAACGCGCTCTTGCGCCACGAGGCGGCCAGGGCGGCGCCGGGGCCCCTGGAAGTCCTGCGGGCGATGGGATGGCCGGTCCCGGAAGCGATGGGGCGAACCGCCGCAGCCGCGCCGACATCTGAACCTTCCGCCGCGGCCCGGGCTCTCAAGGACGAGGCGCCGCCCGGTGCCGCCGCCCTCGACCAGGACGGCGCCCGCCTGTGGGCACTTCTGGACGGGAGCACCCCGGCTCATGTAGACGACCTCGCGCTGAGGTCGCGTATGGCTGCGCCGCAGGCGCTCCGCAAGCTCGCGGAGCTGGAGCTGAAAGGGATGGTCGTGCAGAGGCCCGGGAAATTTTTCCTGCGCCGCTGAGCTTTCGAACCCATTTGGGAGTGCCGGCATCTACCGCCGCCCCGAGGGACATGATGGCAACCAGCAAGACGGCAACGACGACGAAGGCCCGCAAGACCACGAGCAAGAAGGCGAGCAGCAAGGGCGAGGCTCCTGCACGCGCGAAGGGTTCCACGCTGGTGGTGGTGGAGTCGCCCACCAAGGCGAAGACGATCAAGAAGTACCTGGGCGCGGGTTACGTGGTGAAGGCCTCGGTCGGTCACGTCATGGACCTGCCCAAGAGCAAGATCGGGGTGGACGTCGAGAACGGCTTCGAGCCCGTCTACGAGGTCATCGAAGCCAAGAAGAAGGTGGTCGCGGAGCTCAAGGCGGCGGCCAAGGGCGTCGACCGGATCCTGCTCGCCACCGACCCCGACCGCGAGGGCGAGGCGATCGCCTGGCACGTCTTCGAGCAGCTGAAGAAGAGCAAGGTGCCCGCCTCGCGCATCCTCTTCAACGAGATCACCAAGAAGGCCATCCAGGAAGCGATCCAGAAGCCGCTCCAGCTGAACCACGACCTCTACGACGCGCAGCAGGCGCGCCGCGTGCTCGACCGCCTGGTCGGCTACCAGATCTCTCCCATCCTCTGGAAGAAGGTGCGCCGCGGGCTCTCCGCCGGCAGGGTGCAGAGCGTGGCCGTGCGGCTGGTGGTGGAGCGGGAGGAGGAGATCGGGAAATTCGTCCCGGTCGAGTACTGGAGCATCGAGGCAGACCTGAAGGCGGCGCTGCCGCCGCAGTTCCGCAGCAAGCTCATCCGCCTCGACGGCGAGAAGGTTGAGCTGGGCAGCGTGGAGATCACCACCCCGCTGGTCGAGGAGCTGCGCAAGCAGTCCTTCGTGGTGGCCGACGTGGTCCGCAAGGAGCGCCGCCGCAACGCGCCGCCGCCGTTCATCACCTCCAAGCTGCAGCAGGACGCCGCCAACCGCCTGGGCTTCACCGCCAAGAAGACGATGACGCTGGCGCAGCGCCTCTACGAGGGTGTCGAACTGGGGGAAGACGGCCAGACCGCGCTGATCACGTACATGCGCACCGATTCGGTGCGCCTCTCGCCCGATGCGGTGAACGGCGCGCGCGAGTACATCGCCGGGCGCTGGGGGAAGGACTACCTCCCCGCCGAGCCCGTCCAGTTCAAGACCAAGAAGAGCGCGCAGGACGCCCACGAGGCCATCCGCCCCACCTCGCTGGAGTACCCGCCGGAGAAGGTGCAGCCCTTCCTCGAGAGGGACATGTACCGGCTCTACGAGCTGATCTGGAACCGCTTCATCGCCTGCCAGATGGTGGCGGCGGTCTTCGACCAGACCACGGCGGACATTTCGGCGGGCAGGGCGACGTTCCGGGCCACCGGACAGATCCTCAAGTTCGCCGGCTACCTCGCCGTCTATGGCCAGGAGGCGGAGCAACCGCAAGAAGAGGCGGGCGCCGAGAAGATGGAGGGCGAGGACGAAGAGAAGGGCGATGTCTCGCGGCAGCTCCCGCCGCTGGCCGCGGGCGACAGGCTGGAGCTGGTGGAGCTGTTGCCCGAGCAGCACTTCACCCAGCCGCCGCCGCGCTTCACCGAAGCGTCGCTGGTCAAGGAGCTGGAGGAGAAGGGCATCGGCCGGCCCTCCACCTATGCCGCGATCCTCTCCACCATCCAGGACAAGGAGTACGTGGAGAAGAAGGAGGGGCGGTTCTTCCCCACCGATCTGGGCAAGATCGTCACCGAGCTCCTGCTCCACTCCTTTCCCAGCGTGATGGACGTGGAGTTCACCGCGAAGATGGAGGAGGAGCTCGACGAGGTGGAGGAGGGCAAGGTCGTCTGGCAGGACGTTCTCGCGGAGTTCTACGGGCCCTTCAAGAAGACCCTCGCCGTCGCCGAGGCGGAGATGCGCGACGTCAAGCGCGAGGAGAAGCCCACCGACCTGGTCTGCGAGAAGTGCGGCAGCCCCATGGTGATCAAGTGGGGGCGCATGGGCCGGTTCCTCGCCTGCTCCGGCTATCCGGACTGCAAGAACACCAAGGACTTCATCGAGGAGGACGGCAAGATCAAGGTGGTGGAGGACATCCCCACCGACGAGGTCTGCCCCACCTGCGGCAAGCCGATGGTGAACAAGCGGGGACGGTTCGGCCGGTTCCTCGCCTGCAGCGACTATCCGACCTGCAAGACCACGCGGCCGATCACGCTCAAGGGCGTGGTCTGCCCCGACTGCGGCGGCGGCCTCGCCGAGCGGAAGTCGCGGTTCGGCAAGAGCTTCTTCGGCTGCGTGAACTATCCCAACTGCAAGTTCGCCGCCTGGGACCGGCCCATCCCCGGTCCCTGCCCCAAGTGCAACAAGCCGTACCTGTTGCAGAAGTACTCCAAGCGCGAGGGCGCGTTCATCGCCTGTCCGGACAAGGAGTGCGGCTACCGCCGCGAGGCGCCCGAGCCGGGAAGCGAGACGGCCAGCCCGCCCGCCGCGTGAAATAGCCTGCGCGAGCCGGCGTACTGCGGCAGGTGAGAGGATCCGTCCTCATCGCCCTGCTCTCCGCCGCCTGCGCCCACGAATCGGTGCGCGGCAACGGCAGGACGACCCGCGAGCTGCGCGACCTTCCGCGCTTCGATTCCGTCGCGGTGCACTCCGGCATCCGGGCGGAGGTGGAGATCGGACCGCAGGCGCCGGTGCAGGTGGATGCCGACGAGAACCTCCTGCCGCTGGTGGTGACCGAGGTGGCGGACGGCACGCTGTCGATCCGCTTCCGGTACGACACCAGCGTCTCCAGCGAGCAGCCGGTCCGGGTGAGGGTGCGCATTCCCGCCGTCCATCGGCTGGACGCGACGGGCGGAGCGGGGCTGCGGGCCGAGCTCGAGCCCGGGCAGGATCTCGAGGTGCACTCGAGCGGCGGATCGGAGGTGCGGGTGAGGGGATTGAACGCCAGCCTGCTCTCCGTCTCCGGGTCGGGCGGCGCGCGCGTGCAGCTCTCGGGCGCAGCCGACACCGTCAGGCTCCGCATCTCCGGCGGCACGCGAGTGCGCGCCGCCTCGCTCGCCGCCCGCGCGGTGAACGTGCACGGCAGCGGCGGCGCCAGCGCGGAGATCCGCGCCAGCGGCGTGGTGCGCGGCTCGCTGTCGGGCGGCAGCAACGTGCACGTGCTGGGACGCGCCTCGAGCCGCGTCTCCACCAGCGGCGGCTCGAGCGTCGACTTCGACGACTGAGGAAACGCCCCGCAGTCCGGCCGGCCTCGACGCCCACGACCCGCTCGACCAGCCCACCGTCACCGCGGGGGCGTACCCCCGCCGCGAGCCACCGGCACGGCTGCGGAACAGCCTCAACGTAAGGACGGCTGCCCTGCCCGCAACAGACGAGCGCCTGCCTGCGCTTGCCATGCGCCGCAGCGGCGTATAGCAACGGCGCGATGCAGCGCGAAGTTCACATCATCGGCGGGGGCCTCGCGGGCACCGAGGCGGCGCTGCTGCTCGCGGACTCGGACGTCGCCGTGGTGCTGCACGAGCAGAAGCCGCGCAGCCGCTCGCCCGCCCACAAGGAGGACGGCCTGGCCGAGCTGGTCTGCTCCAATTCGCTGCGCTCGGACAATCCGCAGAACGCCATCGGCCTGCTCCACGAGGAGCTGCGCCGGCTGGTCTCGCCGGTGCTCCTCCAGGCGGATCGCTGCCGGGTGCCCGCGGGCGACGCGCTGGCCGTCGATCGCGTCGCCTTCAGCGGCGGGCTGACGGCGCAAGTGCGGGCGCATCCGCGCATCCGCGTGGCTTTCGAGCAGGTGGAAGAACTGCCGCCGGGGCCGGACCTCTGCCTCGTGGCCACGGGGCCGCTCACCGCGGATGCCCTGGCCCGCTCGCTGGCGGAGGCGGTCGGCGCGTCCCAGCTCGCGTTCTACGACGCCATCGCGCCCATCGTGGCCGGTGACTCCGTCGACCTGGGCGTGGCGTTCGCCCAGTCGCGCTACGGCAAGGGCGAAGGCGCCGACTACCTGAACCTGCCGCTGACGCGCGAGGAGTACGGCCGCTTCGTCGACGAGCTGCTGCGGGGGGAGAAGGTCAAGCCCCATGACTTCGAGGAGGCGCGCTACTTCGAGGGCTGCCTTCCCATCGAGGTGATGGCGGAGCGGGGCCGCGACGTCCTCGCCTTCGGGCCGATGAAGCCGGTGGGCCTCTCCGATCCGCGCACCGGCTCGCGGCCGCACGCGGTGGTGCAACTGAGGCGCGAGGACGCCGCAGGGACGGCCTGGAACATGGTCGGGTTCCAGACGCGCCTCACCTGGCCGGAGCAGAAGCGCATCTTCTCCTCGTGCATCCCGGGACTGGCAAAGGCGGAATGGGTGCGCCTCGGGCAGGTGCATCGCAATACCTTCCTCAACGCGCCGCAGGTGATGGCCGCGGACGGGACGCTGAAGGCGCGGCCGCACGTGTTCTGCGCGGGGCAGATCACCGGCGTCGAGGGCTACGTGGAGAGCGCCGCCTCCGGCCATCTGGCGGCCCGGCGGGTCCTGGCGCGGCTGCGCGGACGCCAGTTCGAGCCGCCGCCGGGAACCACCGCCCTGGGCGCGCTCCTGCGGCACGTCACCGGCGAGGCCCACCCGCCGGGGTACGCCTACCAGCCCAGCAACGTGGTGTACGCGCTCTTTGCGCCGCTCGCGGAGCGGCACAGGAAGCAGGAGCGCAAGGCCAGGCTGCTGCAGCGCGCCCGGCGCGATTTCGCCGCCTGGGCGGCGGAGCAGAAAATCGCCATCCTTCCCGAACCGGCCACATGCGCATCCACCGAACTGCGGCCCTGACGCTGCTCTGCCTCGCCTGCACGCAGGCGCCGCCGGGCCGCAAGCTCGCCTCGGGAATCGCCCGCGGGCTCATGGCGCACGAGGGGTCGGTGGCGTTCCTCCTCGATCCCGCGCACCCGGGCGAACCGGGTGTTCCCGACGACCTGTTGGCCGGGGATCTCTGGCTCGACGCTCGCAAGGTCGGGGCGGGAGTCTCCACGCAGGAGGGGGCCTACGCCTTCGGGCCGCAGGGCACGCAGCTCGCGTGGCTCGCCCGCTGGCAGTTCCGCGAGGGCGCGGGCGAGCTGTGGGTCGCGTCGCCTGGCTCCGAGCCGCATCGGGTGGCGGCGCGGGCGCGGTCGTTCGCCTGGTCCAGGGGCGGACTCCTGGGGTGGGTGGGCGACGACCGCGTCGGTGTCGGCGAGCGAACCGTGGCGCTGCGCGGAGTCCAGGCCATCGAGTGGTCGCCCGACGGAAGCCGCCTGGCGGCGCGCGCGTCCGCAGCGGCGGGCGGGAGGCTCTGGGTCATTGACGGGAGCACGCTCGGCACCCACGAGGCCGCCCTCGGCACCTCTGACTTCGCCTTCGGCGCCGGCGGCACGCTGGCGGCGCTGGGGCCTCCGCCGCCCGCGGGCGGAGATCGGCCGCTCCTGGTGGACGGCGTCCGCATCGCCGCGGCCACTGCGTTCGCCTTCTCTCCCGACGGCAAGGAGCTGGCGCTGCTCTCGACCTCCGGGCACCCGGGCGACTCGGCCGGAGAGCTCTCCCGGGTGCCGAAGGACGGGGGAGCCCCACGGCCGGTCGGCTCGCGGGTGGCCGACTGGCGCTGGGACGCCGCGGGCGATCTGCTCTGCCTTGCGCATTACGACCTGCGCGCCCGCGCCGGAACGCTGACGGTCTCGCGCCCGGGCGAGCCGCCGCGCGAGATCGCCGGCAAGGTGCAGGGCTTCTCCGCCTCCGGCCGCCGCGTCCTCTACCTCGCGCAGGCGCCGCAGAAGGGGGACTTCCGCCTGGAGCTGTGGGGAGTGGACCTGGAGGCGAAGGATCCCGCGCCCCACAGGATCGACGAAGGGGTCCATGGCTGGCAGCTCTCCTCCGGCGCCGTCTACTACAAGGCGCGCTGCGCCGGCGGCCCGCGGACCTGCTCGCTCCTGCGCGCTCCCTTCGCGGGGGGCGCTCCGGAGCTGCTCGCGCCCGAGGTGGCCGGCTTCGAGCTGTCGAGCGACGGGAAGCGCATCCTCGTGCAGCGGCCGCACCGCGGCGCGCTCCGCGCGGTGGACCTGGCGGTGATTCCCGCGGCAGGGCCTCCGCCCGGGCAGATCAGGTTCTTCGTCGAGGAGGTGGACCCGAGCTCGCTCTTCGCCGACGGCGCCGGCGGGCGCGTGGCCTACGCCGTCATCGCGGCGGGCAAGGGCGGCGTGTTTCTGGCGGACGTGCCCTGATCGCCGCAGAATCGACGCATGCACCCGGAAGTGGACGCGTTCGCCGCGCACCTGGCGCAGGTGGAGCGGGCCTCGCCGCACACGCGGAGGGCATACGTGTCCGACGTGCTTCAGCTCGCGCAGTTTCTCGACCAGCGCGGAACCACCCTCGACGCCGCCACCCGCGACGACCTGCGGGCCTTCCTCGCCTCGCGCTTCTCCGCCAACGCGCCGGCGACGCTGGGGCGCAAGCAGGCGTCGCTGCGCGCCTTCTACGAGCACCGCGTCCGCATGGGCCATATCGCCGACAGCCCGGCGCGGCGCCTGGTGTTCCCCCGCCGGCGCGTCTCGCTGCCCAACGTGGTCGCCGTGGACGACTGCTTCGCGCTCCTCGATGCGCCGAGCGCGCGGACTCCCGCGGGACTGCGCGACCGCGCCGCGCTGGAGCTGCTCTACGGCGCCGGGCTCCGCGTCTCCGAGCTGGTGGGGCTGGACGTTTCGCACCTCCAGCACGACTCGGTGCGCGTGCTGGGAAAGGGCGGCAAGCAGCGCCTCGTGCCGCTGGTGGCCAAGGCGCGAGCGGCGCTGGAGCGCTATCTCTCCCGCCGTCACGAGCTGCGGCCCCGCAGCGACGCGCTCTTCGTCAACCGCCGCGGCGGCAGGCTCACGGCGCGCAGCGTGGCAAGGCAGCTCGACCGCTACGCGCTGATCGCCGGGGCGCGGCGGCACGTGCATCCCCACGCGCTCCGGCACAGCTTCGCTACCCACCTGCTCGACATGGGGGCGGACCTGCGCGGCATCCAGGAGCTGCTCGGCCACGCCTCGCTCTCCACCACCCAGCGCTATACGCACGTCTCTTCCGAGCGCCTGCTCCAGGTCTACGAAGACGCTCATCCCAGGGCGCACAAGAAGAGCTGAAGCTCCTGCCGCGGAGCGCGGTCGGCTTCGGCGGGCAGCGACCAGGAGGGTGTCTCCGTATTCACGAAGAACCCCAGCGTCACGCTCGCGCGTGTGTAGCCGCAAAGCCCGCCTTCGGCGGGCAGCGGCTAGCGATCGCGGCGGCGGCGGGCGAGGGCGATCTGGCCTTCGAGGAACGAGAGCATGGCGGTGCCCTCGGCGGCGAGCTGCTGAGGGATGAAGGAGCGGCGGGTGAGGCCCGGCAAGGTGTTCAGCTCGATGAAGACCGGTCCCCGTGGCGAGACGATGACGTCGGTGCGCGAATAGCCCTCGCATCCCAGCGCCGCGTGCGCCGCCAGCGCCAGCTCCTGCGCGGCGCGGGTCACCTCCGCCGGCACCTCGGCGGGCGTGATCTCCTGCGTGCCCTTGCCCAGGTACTTGCCCTCGTAGTCGAAGGCGCGCCCCGCCTCGACCCGCACCTCGCTCGGCGGCAGCGCGCGCGCGCCTGCGGGCCCGTCGACCACGCCGACGGTCAGCTCCGGACCGGAGACGAACTCCTCTGCCAGGTA
Organism: Myxococcales bacterium; assembly: GCA_035702105.1. Classification (GTDB taxonomy): domain Bacteria; phylum Myxococcota; class Myxococcia; order Myxococcales; family 40CM-4-68-19; genus 40CM-4-68-19. Next base: position 20,972 of record DASSQZ010000237.1, read on the forward strand.
GGCCTCCTCCGACTCCTCGATCTCGCGCGCCACCCGCTCCGCGTCGGCGGCGCTTCCCACGAAGAAGAGTCCGACGCTGCTCCCGCCCGCGACCGGTTTTGCCACCACGCGCCCGTAGATCGAGAGCAGGTCGCGCAGCGCCTCGCGCATCACCTTCGGGTCCTTGGAGAGGTGCACCGACCTGGCGATGCGCACGCCCGCGTTCGCCGCGACCTGCTTGGCGACCTCCTTGTCGAAGGCGCGGGCGGAGGCGTCTGCGCCAGGCCCGGTGAAGGCGATGTGGCGCACCTCCAGCATGCGCTGGATGGTGCCGTCCTCGCCTTCGCCGCCGTGCAGCGCGAGGAACCAGACCCGCGACGGCTGCGTCTCCAGCGCAGCCACCAGCGAGGGGAAGGCGGCGGGCGCGGAGGGCGAGAAGTCGTGCTCGAAGGGCCTCTCGAAGCGCGCCAGCTCGTCGCGCCCGACGATGTGCACCGCGCCGGTCGGGGCGAGGAACCAGGCCGCCGCCTCGTCGAGCACTGCCGAGACGTGTTGCGCCGAGGCGACGGACACGCGCCGCTCGCTGCTCGAGCCGCCGAAGAGGATGTTCACGTCGGTGCCGGCCATCCGTTGCCAAGCTTATCATCGCGGCGCGGCGGCCGCAGGGTTACCATGGCAGCGTGACGATCCGATCCACGACGGTGGTGTGCGTGCGCAGGGACGGCAAGGTCGCGCTCGGCGCGGACGGCCAGGTGACCCTGGACAAGACCGTTCTCAAGCACGGGGCAAAGAAGCTGCGCCGGCTGGGCGACGGGTCGGTGCTGGCCGGATTCGCCGGCGCCACCGCCGACGCGTTCACGCTCTTCGAGCGGTTCGAGGGCAAGCTGAAGGACTTCAACAAGAACCTGGCCCGCGCCGCGGTGGAGCTGGCCAAGGACTGGCGCACCGATCGCTTCCTGCGCCGGCTGGAGGCGCTCCTGATCGTGGCCGACAAGGAGCGCACGCTGATCCTCTCCGGCACCGGCGACGTGGTGGATCCGGACGAGGGCGTTGCCGCCATCGGCAGCGGCGGCCCCTACGCGCAGGCGGCGGCGAGCGCGCTGTTGCGCCACTCGCAGCTCGGCGCGCGGCAGATCGTCGAGGAATCCCTGCGCATCGCCGCCCGCATCTGCATCTATACGAACGACCAGATCAGCATCGAGGAGCTATGACCCCGGGTTCCGAGCTGACGCCCCGCCAGATCGTGGCGGAGCTGGACCGCTACATCGTGGGCCAGGCGGCGGCGAAGCGGGCCGTGGCCATCGCGCTGCGCAACCGCTGGCGCAGGTTCCGCCTCTCGCCCGAGATGCGCGACGAAGTGATGCCCAAGAACATCATCCTGGTGGGCCCCACCGGGGTGGGCAAGAGCGAGATCGCGCGCAGGCTGGCGCGGCTGGCAGGCGCGCCCTTCGTCAAGGTGGAGGCGTCCAAGTTCACCGAGGTCGGCTACGTCGGCAAGGACGTGGACTCGATGATCCGCGACCTGGCCGAGGCCGGCGTGTCGCTGGTCCGCGAGGAGCGGCAGAAGGAGGTGCAGCCCCGCGCCGAGGAGCTGGCCGAGGAGAGGCTCCTCGACCTGCTCCTGCCGGGTTCGCGCGACTCCACCCGCGAGAAGCTGCGCGGCATGCTCCGCGCCGGCGGCCTCGACGATCGCTCGGTGGAGCTGGAGCTCCAGGAACGGAGCACCCCCACCATGCAGATCTTCGGCACCCAGGGCATGGAGGAGATGGGGCTGAACCTGCAGGAAATGCTCGGCAACCTGCCCTTCGGCAAGAAGACCAAGAAGCGCAAGCTTCCGGTTCCCGACGCGCGCCGCCTGCTCGCGCAGGAAGAGGCGGAGAAGCTGGTGGACAAGGACTCGCTGGTCCGCGAGGCGCTGGAGCGGGTGCAGTCCAACGGCATCGTCTTCATCGACGAGATCGACAAGGTGGCGCTTCCGGCGGGGCAGGCGCAGGGACCGGACGTCTCGCGCGGCGGCGTGCAGCGGGACCTGTTGCCCATCGTCGAGGGCAGTACGGTGAACACCAAGTACGGGCCGGTGAAGACGGACCACGTGCTCTTCGTCGCGGCAGGCGCGTTCCACGTGGCCAAGGTCAGCGATCTGCTGCCCGAGCTGCAGGGCCGCTTCCCCATCCGGGTGGAGCTGGAGCCGCTCTCGCAGGCCGACCTGGTGCGCATCCTCACCGAGCCGCGCAACGCGCTCACCCGCCAGTACTCCGCGCTCCTCGGCGCCGAGGGCGTGGAGCTGGTGTTCGACCAGAGCGGGGTCGAGGAGCTCGCCAGGGTGGCGCAGGAGATGAATACCCGCTCGCAGAACATCGGCGCGCGCCGGCTGCACACGGTGCTGGAGAAGGTGCTGGAGGACGTCTCCTTCGGCGCGCCCGACCTTGCCGCCCAGACCCTCCGCATCGACGCAGCCTACGTGCGCGAGAAGCTCGACCGGGTGCTCAAGGACGAAGACCTCTCCCGCTACATCCTCTGAACGGCGCGCGTGGGCAGCCGCAAAGCCCGCCATCGGCGGGCGGCGGCTAGCTGGAGCGGAGGGTGCGCTTGGCGATGGCTGCGGGGCCGTCGACCTGCACCACGCCCTGCTCGAGGAGCTCGCAGAGGATGCGCGCGGTGTCGAGGCGCTTGAGCCCGCAGATGGCGTAGAGGTCGTCGAAGGAAACCTCGCCGTCGATCTGCGCGAGCACGAACCCGGCGCGCGGGTCGAGGTTCAGCCAGATGATCTCGTCGGGCGGGATCGCGGTCCGGGGCCGCCCCTCCATCGCCCCGATCTTGCTCTCGTACATCAAGGTCAGGTTCTGCTCGCAGACCTCGTGGAGCTGGGCCGCTTCCTTGTGGCCGGGCTTGCGCTCCAGCACCTTGCCGAGCAGCTCCAGCGCGCCGGAGAAGTCGTTGAGGGCGAGCAGCTCGCGCGCGCCGCGCATCCACACCTCGGCCTCGTCGTCGGCGATCGCCTCGTTGGGAAGCGCTTCCTTGTGGATGGACCACGCCCCGCTGGTCTCGTCCGTCCAGTCCTCCGACTGCGCGACGGGGATGGCGACCGAGGGACCGTCGTCCCACGGCGTGGCCGGAGGAGGAGGCGGAGGCGGGGGCTTCGCTGCAGGCTTTGCCGCCGGCTTTGTCGCGGGTCGCGGGGCAGCAGCAGGCGCCGCGGCCTTTCCCGCCGCGGCCTTCGCTGCGACAGCGGGCCTCGCAACCGCCGGCGCGGGCTTCGCCGGCGCGCTCGCGGGAGCGCTTCCCGAAGGAGGGGGCGGCGGGGGCGGCAGCGAGAAGGCCTGCGTCTTCTCCACCTCGGGCCGGTCGGCGGGGAGCCAGGGATGGGCGGCGGATGCGCCCGCCTGCAGCGCCTTGGCGTCGCCCTGCGGGGTCATGTGGGCGTGGATCCGCTCGAGCGCGGAGCGGAGGAACTCTCGCGCCCGCAGATTGGTGGGTTCGAGCAGGTACGCCTCTTCCCACGCGCGCACCGCCTCCAGCATCCGCCCCTTGCGGTAATGGTCGAGGCCTTCGAGCAGCAGCGTCGAGAATCGCCCTCCGCCGCTCATCTACGTGTCCCCGCCGCGCTCGACGGCGCCCTTGAGCGCCCCGAGCATGCGCTCGAGGCGGTCGAGGGAGGCAGCCAGGCCTTCGCTCTCGCGCTGCGCCACCTGCAGCCGCGCGATGGAGAGCGCTGCCTGCGCCCGCTGCACCGGCTCCTGGCCGAGGCCGTTCTGCGCCGCGCGGGTGAGCCGCGGCCAGAGCGCCTCGAACTCGCGGAACAGCTCCTCGGCCCGCGTCTTGCGCTCCTCGAACTGGGGATCCTCCTTCTGCCCCAGCATCCAGTCGGCGTTGGCCTCCTCCGCCTTCTTGATCTCGTCCTCGGTGAGTCCGGAGGAGGCGGTCACGGTGATGCTCTGCCGGGCCCCGGTCTGCACGTCGAGCGCGCTGACCGAGACGATGCCGTCCGCGCTGATGTCGAAGATGACGTCGATGTCCACCTTGCCGCGCGGCGCCGCCCGCAGGCCGGTGAGCATGAACTCGCCGAGCAGCTCGTTGGTGGAGGCGAGCTCGCTCTCGCCCTGGAGCACGGTGATCTTCGCGCTGGTCTGGTCGTCCTTGACGGTGGTGAAGACGTGATGCGCGCTGGTGGGCACGGTCGTGTTGCGGGCGATGATCTTCTGGAAGAAGCCGCCGGCGATGGCGATGCCCAGGCTGTGGGGAGTGACGTCGAGGAGCAGCATCTCGCGCTCCTCGTGCAGCAGCATGGCGCCCTGCAGCGCCGCCCCCAGCGCCACCGCCTCGTCCGGATTCACCGACTTGGACGGGTCCTTGCCGAAGAGCCGCTTCACCTCTTCCTGCACCTTCGGCATGCGGCTCTGGCCGCCCACCAGCAGCACCTCGCCGATCTGCGCGGCGTGCACCTTGGCCTCGGCCAGCACCTGATCGCAGACCTGCATGCAGCGGTCGACCAGGTCCTTGGTCATCGATTCCAGCTGGTCGCGGGTGAGGGTGGCCTGCAGGTGCAGCGGACCCGACTTGGGCGTCGCGGAGATGAAGGGAAGGTTGATGTCCACCTGCTTGACCGCGGACAGCTCGCACTTGGCCTTCTCCGCGGCGTCGCGCAGGCGCTGCAGCGCCATCTTGTCCTTGCGCAGGTCGGTGCCGTGCTTCTCCTGGAAGGGAGCCGCCAGCCAGTCGACGATGCGGTTGTCGAAGTCCTCGCCGCCGAGGAGCGAGTCTCCGCCGGTGGCCTCCACCTCGAAGACGCCCTTGAACATGTGCAGCACGGTGAAGTCGAAGGTGCCGCCGCCGAGATCGAAGACCGCCACCTGCCGCTCGCCCTCCGCCTTGCCGTGCCCGTACGCCAGCGCCGCAGAGGTGGGCTCGTTGATGATGCGGATCACCTCCAGGCCGGCGATGCGCCCGGCGTCCTTGGTGGCGTTGCGCTGCGAGTCGTTGAAGTAGGCGGGGCAGGTGATCACCGCCTTGGACACCGGCTGGCCGAAGAAGGCCTCCGCGTCGAGCCGGATCTCGGTCAGCAGCATGGCGGAGATCTCGGGCGGCGAGTAGTCCTTGTCGCCGAGCACGATGCGAACGTCGTCGTGCGGTCCCGCCTTCACCGAGTAGGGCATCCGCTGCAGCGTGTCCTGGGTGGACTTGACCGACCAGCGGCGGCCCATCAGCCGCTTCACCGCCACCACCGTGCGCTCGGCATTGGTGACGGCCTGCCGCCGCGCCAGCGCCCCGACCAGCCGCTTGCCGTTGCGGGCCAACGCCACCACCGACGGGGTGAGGCGGTAGCCGTTGCGGTTGGGGATGACGATGGGCTGTCCGCCCTGCACGGTTGCGCAGACCGAGTTGGTGGTGCCCAGATCGATGCCGATGACGAGCTCTCCCACGCGCGCCTAGAGGGCCCGCAAGAGCGCCCTGGCCTCCTTGTTGTCGGGGTTCCTGGAGAGCAGCGTGTTCAGCTCGCCGCGCGCCCGCGCCTTCTGGCCGCTGGCGGCGAGCGCGCGGGCCAGGAGCAGGCGCGCGGCCGCGTCGTCGGGTTGCATCTCCACCGCCCGGGTGGCCCAGGTGAGGGCGGCGCGGATGTCCTCGATGGCAAACGCGCTGCGCGCCGCGCCCGCCGCTGCGGGAAAGCTCGCCGGATCGTACTGGAACGCGGCAGCGTAGGCGGCCAGCGCCTCGGCGGGGCGCCGCCCCTCCTCGCGCTCCTTTCCGGAAGCCAGCGCAGAGGTGGCACGCGCCCGCGCCTGCCCGCGCTCCAGCTCGATCAGCTTGGCCGCGATCTCGCGCCGGTTCGGGTCCAGCTCGCGGGCGGCCTTGAGCGCGGAGATGGCGTTGGCGCGGTCGCCGTGCTGCGCGTGCTCGAGCGCCTCCTCGTAGAGCTTGCGCGCGGCGCCGATGCGGGCAAAGCCCTTGGTGCGCAGGAGCCGCTCGCGGCGCTCCCGCTCGCGACGCTCCTGCTCCGCGCGCGAGAGCTCGCGCCGCTGCACCGCGGCGGCGTCCGCCTGCGAGAGCTCGGCGCGGTGCTCGCGATCGTAGTCGGCGCGCAGCTCTTCGTCGCAGAGGACCTGGTACGCGGACGAGAGCCTCTGGAACCACTTCGAGAGCAGCGGCGCGAACGGCCCGATCTCCTTGCGGTACCAGGCGTCGGGATGGAAGCGCTTGGACTTTTCCAGGTAGGCGCGGCGGATGGCGCCGCCGTCCGCGTCGATGGGAACGCCGAGCAGATGGTAATGCGTCAGTCCGGCGCCGCGCGATTCGAGATCGCGCAGCTCCCGTTGGATGTCGTCGGGCAGGTCGACATGGCCTGCCCTGTCCTGCGCCGCGCTCATGAACCCCCCGGAAATGGTCGGACGTTCCGCCGCAGGAATCAAGATATCCCACCGGGGGCTGCCTGCGAAAAGACTTCCTCACGCCAGCGAGATGGCCTTCTCCAGCCGGGCCGCCGCCTCGTCGATCTCGTCGTCCGACACTGTGAGTGGAGGTGCGAGCCGGACCACGCGTTCGCCGATGGCGTTGACCAGGAGCCCCAGCTCGCGGGCCCTGGCGACCACCCTGGGCGCCAGGTCTTCCGAGAGGAGGAGCCCGCGCAGGAGGCCCATTCCCCGCTCGCCCGCAGTCCGGGCACCCAGCGATGCGAGCCGCTGCGACAGCCGCTCACCCGCCCTCTGCACGCGCTCGACCAGACCCCCTTCGAGAAGCTCCGTCACCGCGCAGGCCGCCGCGGTGGCGAGCGGGTTGCCGCCGAAGGTGCTCGCGTGCGTGCCCGGCGTGAACACCCTGGCGACCTCCTCGCGGGCGAGGAGCGCGCCGAGCGGCATGCCTCCGGCGATGCCCTTGGCGAGGCTCATGGCGTCCGGCTCGATGCGCTCGTGCTGGTGCGCGAACCAGGCGCCGGTGCGGCCCATGCCGGTCTGCACCTCGTCCACCAGCATCAGGGCGCCGTGTCTCGTGCACAGCTCCCGCACCGCGCGCAGGTACCCGCGCAGCGGCGGCAGCACACCCGCCTCGCCCTGGACCGGCTCGAGCATCACCGCGCAGGTCCTGTCCGAGATGGCGTCCTCCAGCTTTCCCGCGTCTCCGTACTCGAGGAAGCGGAATCCCTGCGGCAACGGGCCGAAGCCCTGCTGGTACTTGGGCTGTCCGGTGGCTGCGAGCGAGCCCATGGTGCGGCCGTGGAAGGAGTTGTGGAAGCAGAGGATCTCGATCCGCTCCGGCGCGCCGTTGACCGCGTGGTAGTGCCGGGCCAGCTTGATCATCGCCTCGTTCGCCTCGGTGCCGCTGTTGCAGAAGAAGGCGCGCCGCAGCGCCCCCGAGTGGCGGGTCAGCATCTCCGCGAGCCGGATCTGCGGCTCGGTGACGTAGAGGTTGGAGGCGTGCCAGAGCAGCTTCGACTGCTCGATCAGCGCCGCGCGCACGCGCGGGTTTGCGTGCCCGACGCTGACGGTGGCGATGCCTCCGATGAAGTCGAGGTACTTCTTCCCGTCGGCGTCGAAGACCCAGCTCCCCTCGCCGGACACCAGCGCGATGGGCTGGGTGCGATAGTTCTGGAAGAGCACGGCCTGCGCCCGCTGCACCAGGTCCTGGTTGGTCATGGCGCGCGCAGTTTAACCCGGGCGAAGTCGATCAGCTTGTCCAGGTAGCTCTCGATGGGCGGACAGCGGATCCCGGTGCCGTCGAGGATCTCCAGGGTGTTGCGGCTGGAGTAGAAGCCCAGGTGGTTGACCGAGGCGAACGCCATGCGCTGCTCGCGGGTGAGGCGCTCCAGGCCGGGCAGCCGGAGCAGCTTGTCGGTCAGCTTGTACCCGAGGGAGAGGCGGGGCAGCTTCCTGCCCTCGCTCTCCGCGACGCGCTCGTAGACGCGGCGGGAGCTGGAGGGGTTGGGGTCCACCACGTGGAAGGTGCGCCCCACCGCCCGCGGGTCGTGGTGGATGGCGACCGCGGCCCTGACCACGTAATCGATGGGGACGACGTTGAGCGGCGCCACCCCGTCGCCGGGCAACGGGAGCGGCACCTGCGCAGGGGCGGAGAGCAGGATCCCCGCCACCAGGTAGGGGCCGTCCAGCCGGTCGATCTCGCCGGTCCGAGAATCGCCGACGATGATTCCCGGCCGCAGCACCGTGCAGGGGATGCGGCCCATCGCGCGGCGGACCAGCACCTCGGCCTCGAACTTGGTCTCCTCGTAGAAGTTGCGGAAGGACTGGCCGAACGAGAGCTCGTCCTCGGCCACCACGCCCACCCGGTCGCCGCTCACCATCACGGTGGAGAAATGCGTCAGGCGCCGCAGCCTGCGGCAGTCCTGGGCAAGCTCGAGCACCGCCCGCGTCCCCTCCACGTTCACGCGCTCGAGGGTCGGCCGGTCCGCGGCGAGCTGCGTCCACTCGTCGGCGTGCACCACGTCGGTGCAGGCCTCGGCGAGCTCGCGGTACTCGGCGGTGGCGAGGCCCAGGTGCATCGCCGACGCCTCGCCCTCCAGCACCCGGGCGTCTCCCAGGGTGGAGGCGAACTCGCGCGCCGCGGCGACGTGCTTCTCGCGCACGAGCAGGAGCACCGGCCCCTTCGGCGCCAACGCCTCCGCCATGCGCCGCGCCAGGAGCCGGGGATAGCCGGTGACGAGGTACATCACGACTCCATGCGCATGCGCGCGGCGAGCCGGTCCACCTGCGCGGCGAGCTCCGCCTCGGTGCCCGAGTTCTCGATGGCGACGGTGGCGTGGCGCACCTTCTCGGCGGAGGGAAGCTGCGCCGCGATGCGCGCGCGCGCGTCGGCCTCGCTCATTCCGTCGCGCAGGCGCAGCCGGGCCACCTGCTGCTCGGGCGGCGCCACCACCACCACGAGGCCGTCGAGGCCGGCCTGGAGCCCGTTCTCCACGATCAGCGCCGCCTCGTACACCGCCAGCCGATGGCCCGCAGCCGCCAGCGCCGCGAGCCGCGCTGCGACTTCCTCGGCGATGCGGGGGTGGATGATCTGGTTCAGGGCCTCGCGCTCGTCCGTGTCCGCGAACACGCGCTGGGCCAGCGCCTTGCGATCCAGCGAGCCGTCCGGCAACAGGACGCCGGGGAACCGCGACGCGATCTCGCGAAGGGCGGGGCGGCCCCTCTCCACCACTTCGCGCGCCACCTGATCGGCGTCGACCACCGGGATGCCCGCTGCGGCGAGCAGGCGCCCGACCGTGCTCTTGCCCGAGCCGATGTTCCCGGTTAATCCCCAGATCCTCACTCGCTGAGTGTACACTGGCGCCCCCGCATGACGCGTCTCGCCCTCCTCCTCTGCATCGCTCCCTCGGCCCTGGCGTCGGATCTGGTCGGCCCGGCCTCCTGCCGCACCTGCCACGCCGAGGCCTACCGCATCTGGGCCGCCGGGCCCCATGCCCGCGCCGCCCAGGCGCTCACCCCCGACCAGCGCAAGCAGCCGCTCTGCCTGCAGTGCCACTCCCGCGACGAGGGGCGCGAGGGCCAGGCGGACGTGCAGGGCGTCTCCTGCGAGACCTGTCACGGCGGCGGCCGCTGGTACCAGCCGGCGGCGGTCATGCGCGACAAGGAGCTCTCGCGGCTGTTCGGGCTGGTCGATCCCGGGCCGCAGACCTGCCTCGTCTGCCACGGCGGCCAGTCGCCCTCGCTCAAGCCGTTCGACGTCAAGGAAGCCATGCAGCGCATCGACCACTGGACCGCCGATCGCGCGGCGCGGAAGCCGAAGTTGTCGCTCAGGCTGAAAGAGCATCCGTGAGCGCATCGGCAGCGCGCCGGGTGCCCGCGGCCGGGCTCGGGCCGTGATCGTCCTCTCGGCGGAGTTCGTGAAGTCGGCCGCTGCCGCGAGCGGCTGGCCCGCTCCCGGTCCGCGCGAGTACGCGTTCTGCGGCCGCAGCAACGTCGGCAAGTCTTCCGCCCTCAACGCGCTCGCCGCCCGCAAGGCGCTCGCCCGGGTGTCGCGAACGCCGGGGCGGACGCGGCTGATCAACTTCTTCGACCTGGTGGTCGCGGAGAAGACGCGCGCCGGAGGCCGCGGCCCGCAGCACCATCTCGTCTTCGCCGATCTGCCGGGCTACGGGTTCGCGGGCGGGCCGCGCGAAGAGCGCGAGAAGTGGCAGGAGATGATCGAGGAGTACCTCACCCGGCGCGAGCCGCTGGAGGCCCTGGTGGTGCTGGTGGACGGAGCGCTCGGGGCGCAGCCCAGCGACGTGGAGATGGTGCGCTGGGGCGAGTCGCTGGGGAAGCGGGTGGTGGTGGCCGCCACCAAGATCGACAAGATCTCGCGCACCCACCGCAACCAGCGGCTCGACGCCATCGCCGGCCAGCTCGCCGTGCCCGGGGTGACGGGCTTCTCCGCCAGGGAGCACCTCGGGGTCGACGAGCTCTGGTCGGCGCTCGTCGCTCCCTGAAGCTTCCGATCGGGTGTCTGCTGTCGAGGTCCTGGGGCGACTACGTCACCGGCATCTGCGAGCGGTTCAGCGACTCCTGGCTCACGCCCAGGTCGTCGGCCTTGCGGCGCATGCGCTCGCCGAGCTCGTTGCGGAACTCCTCGCCGCTCTTGGGGGCGAAGGCGAGGCCGATGCCGGCGCCCACCAGGCAGCCGAGCGCGAAGATGCCCAGCGTTCCCAGGGTCGTGGCCCACGCGCTGGAGCGCTCCTCCAGCCCCATGGCCTCGAGGATGTCGTCCTTGTCGATGTCCTGCAGGTACTTGAGCGCCTTGAGTCCGCGCTTGCGGATGTCCTTCACGTTCACGTCCATGACACGCCTCCAGGCGGCCGTCGGCCGCGCGTCTTGAGAGTGAGCAGAACCCTGACGCAATCTGTCCACGAACCCCGCGAAATGCTTGCGGTAAAGAGGCGTCAGAAGGTGGAGCCGGCCGCTCCCTCGCCAGGCTGCGCCTGGGCGCCCGCCAGGTTCGCGAGCTGGCTCTTCACCAGCGGGATGAGCGCGACCCGCAGGCCAATCTTCACCAGCTTGCCGGTGACGGGTGAGAAGAGCCCGCCTCCGAGGAAATAGCCGATGCCGGCGGCGGCGAGCACCATGCCGATGGGATTGCGGTCCACCCGGCCGCGCAGGTCGACGCTGCGGGTGAAGCTGTCGGCGCGGCTGCCGATCGCCGCCTTGAAGGCGCGCGCTTCCTCGACCATGCGCTTGCCGTGATCCATCGCGCCCTGCCCCTGATATCCGCTGTTGATGGCCACTCGGGTCTCCTTCCCGCTCAGCGAGAGACGATCTTCCCGAGGACGTAGCCGAACGCGAGCGCGCCGGCGAGGCACACGATGGGCCGCTCCCGGATGAACTGCGACGCGGTCTCGAGCGCCTGGTCGAGAGCGGCGCGGCCTTGCTCGAGCATCTGCTGCGCGTCTTCCGGGTTGAAGTTTCCGAGAATGCCTGTCGTGCCGTGACCGTTCGAGCCCTGGGCTTCGGTTGCCATCGTGGGAGACCCTCCGTGGGCGCAACCTAGGCACCGACCTTTCCCACGGCCACCCCCTGCTGCGCCGGCGCCTTGGGATCGATCTCGACCCAGAGCGGAAGGTGGTCGCTGGCGGCGCGGGTGCGCCGATCGTTGACCACTCCACACGCCCGCACGTCCACCGCCGCGTCCACGTAGGCGCGATCGAGCCGCAGGAAGGGCAGGCTGGAGGGCCAGGTCGCCCGCGCCGTTCCCACCGAGGAGGCGGCGTCGCGGAGCGCGGTGCGGAGCAGGCGGAGGATGGGGCCGGGGAGCGGCGACCACATGTTGAAATCGCCGCAGACAACCAGCGGCGCAGCGAGCGCGGTGTCGCGGAGCAGGTCTGCCGAGAAGAGCATCGCCGCCTGCCGCCGCCGCTCGCCGCCGGAAAGCCCCAGGTGCAGGTCGAAGAGGTGCAGGCTCCTCCCACCGGGGAGCGACAGGTCGGCCCGCAGGCACCCGCGCGGCTCGCGGCGCGGCACCGAGAGGTCGTAGTTGTGGGCGCGCACGATGGGAAAGCGCGAGAGCACCGCGTTGCCGTAGGGGGCGCCGCGGACGATCAGGTTCGGACCATAGGCGACGAACCAGCCGAGGCGCCGGCCGAGCCACGACGCGTGATCGGCCACTTCGGCGTCCCGGGCATGGCGGTGCGGGTCGCCCACCTCCTGCAGCGCGGCCACGTCGCATCCCATCTCCTCGATCAGCCCGGCGATGCGGCCCAGGTCCCTGCGGCCGTCGGCTCCCACGCCGCCGTGGATGTTCCAGGTCACGAGGCGCAAGCGGCATCGGCCTCCTGCGGCAGCGCCCGCGGCACGCGGCCGCTGCGCTCGAGGAAGAAGCGGTGCAGATCGCGCGGCCGCAACACCGCGGCGAAGGCATCCTCGCCGAGCTCTTCGGGGTGGACCATGAAGGTCTCGACCTCGTCGTCCGCGAGGCCGCCGTGCGAGCCGAACTCGAAGGGGAACGCGACCGTGCCGCCGGGCGCGCCGGTGCCGAGCAGGATCACGTCGCCGGCGCTGCGCTGCCGGAGCAGGTCGCGGGCGTAGACGGCCGCCAGGGGATGCCCCGCGGCGTGCGCCAGATCGAGCGCGTCCTGGGGACGGTGCAGGGCCAGGCGCCGTCCGCCCCGAAGGGCGATGGGCCCGTTCTCTCCGCGCACCAGCGCGAACCCGACCGCCGGCGAGCTGGCGCAGCGCTCGAGCAGGCCGGGGTGGCGCGCGCGGATCTCGGGTTCGCGCAGCGGCTCGGGGACTCGCGTCGAATAGAGGTGCGCGATGTCGCCCGCGGGCACGATCAGGAGGGGGCCGTCGGCGTGGTCCGGCTGGGACGCGTCGAGCGAGCGCGCGAGGTGGCGCGCCCACGCCAGGGTCGCCGTCGCCGCCAGGCCGGGAAGGGCGGAGGACACCCGCCGCATCCAGCGCGCCCTCGAGGCGGTGGCCGCCGCATCGCCTCCGCCGGCTCCCCCGAAGGCCACCGGATCGGTTCCCACGGTCCGCCCGTCTGCGAGCAGGTGCTCGCCCAGCGACTCGCCCAGCACCATCTCCGCCGGGGTGGTGGTGGCCTGGCCGTGGTCGCTGAACAGGTAGAGCTCGTACCCGAGCTCGGGCAGCGCCGCGGCCGCGGCGATGATGCGGCCCAGCATCCGATCGAGCTCGAAGAGCTTGAGCAGCGCCATCCGCGAGTAGGGGCCCCGGCGGTGCGCGTACTCGTCGTACCCGATGAAGCAGGCATAGGCGATGGGGGTGCCGCGGGCGATGTCGATGACGCAGGAGTTGGCCGCGAACTCCGCGAAGAGGCACTCGGTCAGCACGCGGTGGAAGAGGAACTGCGGCTCGTGCTGCATGGAGCCCACGTGAGTGGCCCAGCGCGCCGTCTCCACCACCCCGGAGGCCACGTCCATGCCCAGGGCCCCGGCGATGCGGCCGGCGGTGGCGCTGTGCACCAGGGCCGCGGCGAGGAGGTCGCGGGCCTGCGGCAGAAGCGGGGCGCGCGAGAGCTCCTCGATGCCGAAGTCGGCGGCGCAAAGGTCCTCGTTCCAGCCCGAGAGCGCCCATCTGCGCGACCGCGCGCCGCCGGAGAAGATGGAGCAGTAGACGGAGCCTCCGGCCAGGAGCGGAGTTCCGGACTGGCACAGCTCCTCCTCGATGAGCCGTGCGTCGGCGGCGCGGTCCATGCGGACGGCGCGGCCTCGCCGCTTGTCGAACCAGGTGTAGCCCGGGATGTCGTGGTTCGCGCCGTAGAGCAGTCCGGCCTGGAACGCCGGAGTCGAGGTGGGCGCTCCCGCCCGGCAGGGCGAGAGCCGGTAGGGCCCGCGTTCGATGAGGCCGCGCAGCGTGGGCGCGTAGCCGCGCGCCATGGCATGCTCGAGCTGCCTGCGGCCCACCCCGTCGAGGTGGAGCAGGAGCAGCCGGCGCCCGGAAGGCAGCGGCGGGCGCGCCTGCCGCCCACCGCCTGCCACGGGCCGGAGGACGCGGCGCACGAGCCCCTGCACGAGGCGCGAGCGGGCGGCCAGCGACACCTACGCCTCCCGGTGGCGCAATGCGCCGATCACCGTGAACGGAAGCCGCAGGACCTCCCGCGCGAGGTGCAGTCCGATTCGCGCCGGGGCGAGAAGGATGTTTGCGGTGGAGGCGGCGAGATCCAGCGCCGTCTTCGCGGGCTCGGGCAGGCTGTCCAGCCGCTGCCGGGCCTTCTCGCGCAGCGCCTCGGGAGCGTCGCGCACCACCTGCCTCGCCTCGTCCACCGACCGCGGGATGCGGAAGGGTATCTCGGCTCCCAGCGATCCGTCCGCAGGGACGCCCGCGGAAAGATCCCGCAACTCCGCGGCCATCTCCCGCACCACCTCCCGGTTCTCCTCCACCTGCTGGCGGTCCCGCTTCTGGAACTCCGCCTCGGCGCGCTCGGGAGCCGCATCGCCGACGAAGTCGTGGTGCTGTGTTGCCTTCCGCTCCAGCGCCGACGCGCGGCGCTTGTGGCCCCTGCCTGGTTGCTTCGCCAAGGTCACCCTCCTCGTGTCGGAAAAACCTAGGAACTGTGGGAAGTTGTCGCAATGCGGCGCAAGCCGTGAAGGACGGTTCCGAGGGCTTGCGGCAGGGGATGGGCTACACTTGCGCGCATGCCGTTCCAGTTCGCAGGCGCCACCGACGTCGGACGCAAGCGCGACCACAACGAGGACGCGCTGCTGGTGCTTCCGCAGCACCAGGTCGCCGTGGTCTGCGACGGGATGGGCGGGCACCAGGCGGGCGAGGTCGCGAGCGGCATCGGCGTCGAGACGGTGAAACGGTTCTTCGAGCTCACCGGCGATCCGGACGCGACCTGGCCCTTTCGCTACGACCACGAGAAGGACGAGGGCACCAACCTGCTCTCGGTCGCGGCGAGGTGGGCGAACCAGCGCATCCGCGAGGCGGCCGAGGGCGAGGGCAGGCGCGGAATGGGCACCACCTTCGTGGGCTGCGTGCTGCGCGAGAAGAAGGCCTGGTTCGGGTGGGTGGGGGACAGCCGCGGCTACCTGTTCCGCCGCGGCGAGCTGCAGGCAACCACCAGCGATCACTCGCTGCTCAACGAGCTGATCCGGACCGGACGCCTGTCCGACCACGAGATCGAGCACTTCCAGCACAAGAACGTCATCACCCGCGCGCTGGGAATGGCGGACGAGACCGAGGTGGACGTCAGCGCCTGGGACCTCGAGCCCGGCGACGTGTGCCTGATCTGCTGCGACGGCCTCACCGGAATGGTGGACGACGACCGCATCGCCGAGATCCTGGCGGCAGAGTCGGATCTGGAGAGGGCCTGCCAGGACCTGGTGGACGAGGCCAACCGCAACGGCGGCCTCGACAACATCACCGTTGCGCTGGCGCGCTACTCGGCGTAGCCGCGCGGCGCGCTCAGTAACGGGCCCAGTCGCGCAGCACCTGGTCGTCCAGGTCCTGCACTGCGGCGGCCTGCGCGTCCACCACCGCTCCGTCGCGCAGCACCGGGTCCAGCCGCGGCGGAAGCACGGAGACGCGCCGCGGAATGCCGGTCAGGCGCGAGAGCACCTCGTCGCGCAGGTGCGGATCCAGGCGGCTCGCGTGGCGCTGGAGCAGCTCGTGGAGGCGGCCGGAATCGCCCGCCGCCTGGCTCTGCGCGAGGAGACCCCGCAGCTCCGTTGCGACCTCGCGGAAGCGGGCCGGGTCGGGCACGGTGAAGAAGGTCCGACCGCCGGACCGCCGCTCGACCAGGGCGCCCTTGGAGGTGAACCACCAGAGCTGGAGCTGGGCGGCGCGGGCGCGGTCGTCCTCGATGGGATCGCCCTCGCTCACGGCCGCCAGCGACGCGAGCCACTGCAGGGCCACGAACTGCGGCCACAGCTCGCGGCAGGCCGCATCCGGCATCAGCTTCAGGGCTGTGGGCCCTTCGAGCTGCGCCTGGACGTCCGCGAGCGCTTCCTCGAGCACGCTTTCGCCGGTCCGCGAAAGCTCGCGCAGGGCGAGCAGCGCGAACCGCTGCGAGGGGTCGCAGCGGGCGAGACCGTCGGAGAAGCGCGGGTCGGCGAGCGCGGAGATGAGCCGGGCGCTGCCCACCTGTGCCGCGGCCGCCTGCGCCGCCGCGAAGAGCGCGGTCTTTTCCGGCACGGTGAGCGCGAAGATGCGCACGGGACGGAAGGCCCCCGCCGCAGCGACCAGGAAGAGCGCCTCCGCGGGCCGCCGGCCCTCGAGCTGAAGGGCCTGGGTACGCTCCGGGTCCGCCACCCCCACCGCGCCGCCGAAGAGCGCCTTGCGGCCGCGCGGATCGACGCTGGTGTCCAGGAACCCGGCGAAGAAGTCGACCGGCCCGAACGCCTCCGCCCAGCTGCGTCGCGCCAGCGCCGCTGCGTCCGGCTCGCCCGAGCGGAGCACCGAGCTGAGCGACTCGATCACGGCGCGCTGCGGCGGGGCCGCATAGGGCAGGGCCCGATCCAGCGCGTTCGCGGCGGCGGGGAGCTTGTAGGGCCGCTCGGAAACGACTCCGGCTTCCTTGACGAGCTGCGAGCTCCTCGGCGCGCGCTCGCGGAAGGACTTGAGGTCCTGCAGCGTCACGCCGTCGTAGAGGTTCACCGCGCTCTCGGTCAGATCCTTGCCGTGCACGGTGCGAAAGGCGGCCACGCGCGGGTCGAAGAGCGGCCCGTCGAGCGCGCGCAGCGCGTACTCCAGAGGCGCTCCCCCCAGGCCGAAGTCCGCGCCCGAGGCCTGGGCCGCCAGCGCCGCCGTGCGCAGCTCCGCGGCGCTGAACGGAGGCAGCCGCTTGCGCCCGGTCGCGGCGTCGTGGATGCCGTGGTTCAGGTAGACCACCCGCGCGAAGGAGCGGATGCGCGAGAGGAGCTGCGGGGGCACCGCCTGCGGGCGCGTCAAGATGCCGCGGAGGATGCGGATGATGGCGCGGTTGTGCCGGTATCCCTGCTCGGCAGCGAGCGCGTCGCCCGCCGCGAGCGCCTGCGCCGCCCAGTAGGCGACCAGCCGCTGCTCGCGCGACACCGAGGCGAAGGCGGGAGCGGCAAGAGCCAGCACCGCCGCGCCGTCCACCTCTGCGATCACCGTCCCGGGCTGCGGCGGGAAACGCTGCGCGGAGGGAATTGCTTCTTTCGCCGCGCTCGCCGCCGCCGCAGCGGCGGGTGCTGTCGGCCGCGCGCGCGGCGTGGATTTGCAGGCGAAAAGGGCGGCCGCGCAGGTAAGCCCGACTCGCACCCACCCCTTGCGTCCGGCCTTGCGCATCGCCGCTGCCTAACACATCCGGTGGCGGTGGACATCGGCCCCGCCACTTGGGAGACTGCGCCAGCCGATGACGAACCCGCGCATCCATTTCAACGATTCGAGCCGCCAGGCCGCGATGTTCGAGACCATGGTTCTCGCCGCCGCGGCCGACGGCGCCATCGACAAGGTGGAGCTGGAGGCGATCTACCGGCTGGTGTTCGAGCGGCCCGAGTTCCACGGGATCCACGCCGACGACCTGCGCAAGGCCATCGAGCACGCAGCGCGCCGCGTCGCGGAGGCCCACAGCCTCGAGCACATCCTGCCCTCGATCGTCGACCGGCTGCCGGACAAGGAGTCCCGGGAGCTGGCGTTCGGCCTCGCCTGCGCCGTCATCGTCGCCGACGGGAACCTGCCGCCGGTGGAGCTGAACATCCTCAAGGCGCTGCAGGACATGTTCGATCTCACCGAGGAGGACGTGGCCCGCCTCTTCGAGACCGCGCAGGCGCGCGGACAGTTCCCGCCCACCCAGGGCAAGTAGTTGGCGCTGCAGATCCGCTTCTTCATGTCCGGCGAGGACGAGCGCGAGCTGTTGCGGAGGCTCGAGCCGCTGCAGCTCGAGCTGTGGCCGGTGCTGAGCGATCCCGGCTTCGCAGCGCCGCTGGCGGGCGCGGACACGGAGCTGGTCGACCCCGCTTACTATCTCGCCGCCGGCGACGTGATCGGCTACGCGCTCAAGAAGGGCAGGGACCGGGGGAAGTGGAAGATCGACGAGGTGCTCTCGCCGGTGATCTTCTTCTCCCGCTCGCTGCCGGACGAGGAGGGTGAGCTGCGCTCGGGATCCTTCTGGGCGGAGACGGAGTCCTCGGGCGACAACGCGCGCACCGGGGGCAAGCCGGTACGCTTCCTGCGCGCGGTCCGCGACGTCCAGGAGATGATCCGCTCGCGCTACCGGAAGAGCTCGCCGGTGAAGGGCACCGTCTACTTCGTCGGCCCTGCCTGCGCGCGCGCCGGGGTGCCCCTGCGGGAAGAGGGCCGCAAGGGCGAGCCGGTGCACGTGTACCGCTGAACGCGGGCGCGGAAGAGGTTGGACGATTCCGTCTCCGCGCCGCGGTGCTCTCAGCTCGCCCGGACGAGCTCCGCGTAGAACCGGATCGCGCTCTTGGTGGCCTTGGCGAAGTCGCCGAGGTGCAGGCTCTCGTTCTCCGAGTGGGCGTTGGAGTAGGGGTCCTCCACGCCGATGAGCAGCGCCGGAGCGCCGCCCAGCTCGCGGGAGAAGGGATCCACGAACGGGATCGATCCGCCGCAGCCGATGCTCACCGGATCCTTGCCGTACCCTTCGCGCAGCGCCTTGCGCGCGGCGCGGAAGGCGGGGACGTCGCCTTGCGTGTACCACCAGCCGCCGTCGCTCTCCTTGGTGGCCTCCACCGTGACGCCCCAGGGCGGGTCCTTCTTCAGGGCGGCGATGAGCTTCTCCGTGACCTCGGCGAGATCCATGTCGGGCACGGTGCGGATGCCCACCCGGGCCCAGGCGCTGTCGCAGATGATGTTGCGCGCGTCCTTGCGCGAGCTGGCCTGGAACGCGTTCACGGCGATGGAGGGCTGCCGCCAGTTCATCTCCCAGGGCGCGCGCCCGCCGAGCAGCTTCGTCCCCGGGAGCATGCCGGCCTGCTTCCGGAAGAGCTCCTCGCTGGTGGGGAGCGCCGCCATCGACTTCTTCTCCTCGGCGGTGAGCGGCCGCACCTTGTCGTAGATGCCGGGCAGGTTGATGCTTCCGTCCTCGTTGGTGAGCCGCGCCAGGATGCGACAGAGGGCCATGGTGGGATCGGGCACCGGCCCGCCCCACATGCCGCTGTGCACCGGCTGTCGCAGCGCCTTCACCTCCACCTGCACCGTGACCAGCCCGCGCAGCGCGGTGGTGATGGAGGGCAGCCCGGTGTCGAAGTTGGCGGTGTCGGTGAGCACGATGGCGTCGGCCTGGAGAAGCTGCCTGTGCTTCTTGAGGAACGCGGGCAATGACCCCGAACCCGCCTCCTCCTCGCCCTCGATGATCATCTTCACGTTCACCGGCAACGAGCCGTGCGCCTTGAGCCAGGAGTCGATGGCGGCGATGTGGACGAGGATGCCCGCCTTGTCGTCTGCCGCTCCGCGGGCGAAGAGGCGCCCGTCCTTCTCGGTGGGCTCGAACGGGTCGGGGATGATCCACTTCTCCTTCTCGCCCGCCGGCTGCACGTCGTGGTGCGCGTAGAGGAGCAGGGTGGGCCGGCCCTGCGCCTGGGTCCACTCGCCGTAGGCATAGGGATGGGCGCCGGGCATCTCCAGCGTCTGCACGTTCTGCAGCCCCTTGCGCTTCATGAGATCGCAGGTGGCCTCGGCGCTCCTGCGCACCTGCGCCTTGTCGAACCCCTCGAAGGAGACGCTGGGGATGCGCACCAGCTTCTTCAGCTCCTCGAGATATTCGGCCTGGTGGGAGGCATGGTGGGCGAGGGCCTTCTCGATCGCCTTGTCGTCGACGGGAGCCGGGGTGGTCATGGGCGCGGACCCTAGATCACCGCGGGCGGCGGCGCTACCCTTGGGGCAAATGTCGAAGGCATTCACCAACGAAGACGCTGCCACGCCGGACGTGGTGGTCCCGCCGCGCGCCAAGGCGCCCCCGCCCGAGACGCCCCCGGTGGAGCAACTGCGCGAGCAGGGCAAGGCGCGCCTTGGCGCGCGCGTCGCGCTGGAGGACGAGGACGGCCGCCGGCTGGAATATGCCCTGGTCGCCTCGGACGAGGCGGACCCGGGGAGCGGGCGCGTCAGCGTGGAGTCCCCGCTCGGCCGCGCGCTGCTCGGCAAGGAGGAGGGCGACGAGGTCGTCGTCGATCGTCCCCGCGGACGGGCGGAGTACATGGTGGTGGAGGTGCGGTTCTAGAGGGTGAACCGACCCGCAACTGGCGATGAACGAACCCGTCCAGCCACCGCCGGGCGGCGCGGTCGTGGTCCGGCGCCGGATCTTTTCTAGCTCGCCAGGAAATGCTGCCGGAGGGCGCGCACCGTCTCCTCCTCCCGCTCCAGCGGAAACACGTGCCCCGCGCCGCGCAGGATCTGAAGCCTGGCCCTGGGAATGGACCTCGCCAGCACCTCGCTGTTGGCCGGCGGCACCAGGCGGTCCTTGTCGCCGGTGAGCACCAGCGTGGGGGCGCGGATGTGCTGGAGACGGTCCAGGGTGTGGTGGCGCGCAATCGCCAGCACCTGCGCGGTGGCGAAGCGCAGCGCGGTCCGCTCGGCGCGGCGAAGCCACTGCTGCGCCGAGTCCGGATGCGACCTGTGCCACTCGGCCGAGACGAGGATGCGCGCGATCCGGCCCGGCGTGACCCTGCCCAGGTTGAGGAGCACCAGGTCGATCTTGGTGCGCAGCCGCGGCGCGGTGGCCTTGCGCCAGGAGGCGAAAGTGCACCCGAGCGCGAGCGAGCGCACCCGCTCGGGGTGCCGGATGGCCAGCTCCTGCGCGATCATGCCCCCCATGGAGATGCCGAACACGTGCGCCTTCTCCACCCGGGCGGCGTCGAGGACGGCCAGGGCATCGTGGGCGAGATGCCGCATCCTGTAGGCCACGCCGCGCCGCGGGGAGCGGCCGGTGCCGAGGTTGTCGAAGACCAGCACGTGGAAGTCCCGGGCCAGGTGTTCGGGCAGCCGGTCCCAGGCGCGCGAGGAGAGCGCGAGGCCCATGATCAGGAGCAGCGGAGGTCTGGCCGGGTCGCCCAGCGCCTCGTAGTGGATGCCTCGTTCAGTGCGCGGCATGCAGCTCGTCCAGGGCCTCCCTCATCCCTTCGCCCAGCGCAGGAAGGTCGCGCGCCGCGTCGGCATCGCCGACGAGGCCCACGCCGATGCAGCCGTCGTACGAGAGCAGCGCGATGCCGACCGCCTGCTGCGCCGCCAGCGGCACCTGCGGATAGCAGCGGAGCATGCGCCTGCCGAGGAGGTAGAGGGGAAATTGAGGGCCGGGCACATTGGTCACCACCAGGTTGAACATGCGGGTGACCGCCTGCAACCGGGCTGCCTGGGCGAGGAGTTGGGGAGGCGCGAAGTCCCCCAGGCGCGAGAGCGTGTGCGCTCCCACCGCCGAGCCGCTCTTCTTCACCACCATCATCGCGTCGTGCACCTTGCGCAGCCGCTCGAGGGGGCTCGCCTCGGTCAGCGGCAGGTCGCAGAAGACCGCCGAGACCTGGTTGCCGAAGGTGCCGCGCCCCTCCCGCGTCCGCATGCTCACCGGCACCAGCACGCGCAGGTCCGCAGCCGGCGCCTGGCCGCGGGCGGTCAGCCAGCCGCGCAGTGCGCCTGACACCACGGCGAGAATGACGTCGTTGACCGTGGCCCGCGTCTTTCCCCGCACCTCCTTGATCGGCGCGAGCGGCAGCTCCACCATCTCGAACCGCCGGTGCGGCCCGATGGGCACGTTGAGGGGAGAGGGCGGCGCCTGGCCCATGGAGACCATGCCGACCAGCGGCTTGAGGCCGGAGAACAGCTCGGTGAGGAGCTTCACGGCCTCGCTGTTCGGCTCCAGGGCCTCGCGCACCATCCGCAGCGGGTGCGAGATCTGCTGCTTCAGCGACTCCACCAGCAGGTCGGACATCTTCGGCGCCTTGCGCGGCGTCCACGGCTCGGGAGCGGGCGGCGGCGCGGTGGCGGGTTCGGTGTCCATCAGCACCGTGGCCAGGTCCACGCCGGAGATGCCGTCGAGCATGCAGTGGTGGGTCTTGGAGACGATGGCGAAGCGGCCGCTTCCGAGCCCCTCGACGAGCCACATCTCCCAGAGCGGCTTCTCGCGGTCGAGCGCCTGGGAGAGCAGGCGCCCCACCAGCTTCTTCAGCTCCGCCTCTCCCCCGGGCGCGGGCAGGGCGGTCCGGCGCACGTGGTACTCGAGGTCGAACTGCGCCTCGTCGATCCACACCGGCCGCCCCTGCTTGAGCGGCACGAAGAGCACGCGCTGCCGGTAGCGGGGCACGTGGGCGAGCCGCGCCTCGATGAGCCCGAGCAGGTCGCGGTAGGGCGGCGGCGGGCCCTCGAAGAGGGCGACGGCGCCGACGTGCATGTGCGCGGAGCGATCCTCCAGCTCGAGGAACAGCGAGTCCAGCGTGCTCAGCCGCTCGTACCAGGTCTCCATGCTCCGCGCAGCATCGCACGCCCGCTCAGACTCTGCAGGTCTTGACGCCGAAGAGCGTGTAGAGCGGGCAGCTTCCGGCGAACGCGGTCGCGACCGGCACGATGCCCACCAGCCCCCACATCGTGTGCGGGCCGGAGAAGGTGAGGGAGACGAGGGCGATGCCGATGACGATGCGGATCCAGCGATCGGCGGTTCCGAGATTTCTCTCCAGCATGGGTTCCTCCAGGGTTCGCGAGGTCGGATGGCGGGCGGCCGAAGGCGGACGTGTCCCAGGTCACGTCGCGCGCACCAGCAGCCGCAGCCGTTCCGGAAGGATCCGGACGGGCCCGGTCCTGCCATAGGAGATGTCGCCGCGCTCGCGGAACGCCGAGAGCACCTTGCTGGTGCGCTCGCGAGAGAGGAGCGCTGCCCGCGCGAGCTCCTGGTGGGTGGGCCTGCGGACCAGGATGCGCGCCTCGCCGTCGGCGATCCCTTCCGCCAGCGCCAGTTCGAGAAGGCGCCGGGCCACGCGCGCTTCCGCGGGCGCGAGCTGCGCCTCTCCGGCGAGCAGCCGCGCCTCGCCGAGGCGCTGGCAGTACCATTCGAGCAGGCCGTTCGCGAACGCCTCGTTCCGGCGCAGCGCCGCGACCAGCTGCGCAGGCCCCAGTTCCACCACCTCCGTGGCCTGGGTCGCGGAGGCCGCCTCCTGACGGGTGCGCACGGCGCAGAAGCAGAGCTCGCCCACCAGCTCGCCAGGCCCGTAGCTGTCCAACCGTCCGGGCGCGAGCGCGCGGATGCGGCCGCGCACGATCAGGAAGGCCGTCTCGGTCGGGTCGCCCGCGCGGTAGAGCGACTCGCCTGCGCGCAGCGTGCGCTTGCGTCCCATGCGCGGCAGCTCGGCCGCCATGGCGCTGAGCGCCTCGGTCAGTCCGCGGCAAGCCTGGTGGTGGGGCAGGTCCATGGCGCCAAAGCGTATCCCACCGCTCCCCCGGGTTGCGCGCGGGCGGAAGTCGATGCATTTAGCAGGCCGCCATGGCCGATCCGACGCGCCGTCCGATGACGCTCACCCAGAAGATCCTCGCGGCGCATGCCCGCAGCCTTTCCCGCCCGTGGGTGCAGGCCGGCGACGTCCTGCAGATCTCGGTGGACTGGACCATCGCCTCCGAGCTGGCCTGGAACGGCATGGAGCGCACCTACTCGATGCTGGGCCGTCCCGCGCTGCACGACAAGGACCGCTTCTTCCTCGCCGTGGATCACACCGTCGACCCGGTGACGCTGGCCTCGGACAAGCGCACGCAGAAGCTGGTGCAGCTCTCGAAGAGCTTCGCCAGCGAGAGCGGCATCCGCCACTTCTACGACTCCAACCAGACCATCCTGCACACGAAGTTCTACCGGGACCTGGTGCGCCCCGGCGACGTGGTGCTCGGCGCCGACTCGCACACCTCGTCGCACGGCGGCCTCGGCGCCTTCGCCATCGGTCTCGGCGGCGCCGACATCGTGGTGGCCATGGTGCTGGGCAGCTCGTGGATCCAGGTGCCCGAGGCCATCGCGGTGGAGTACAGCGGGAAGCTGCCCTTCGGCATCGCGGGCAAGGACGTGATCCTGCGCACGCTCGGGCTGCTCGGCCGCAACACCGTGGCGATGGAGCGGTCGGTCGAGTACCGCGGCGAGGGCGTCCGCCAGCTCTCCACCGACTCGCGCTTCGCCATCGCCAACATGACGGCGGAGTTCGGCGGCCTCAACGGCATCTTCGAGGCGGACGAAGTCACGGCGGCGTGGCTGGCGGGCCGCCGCGACGAGGACGACGCCGAGGCGGCCGGGCCCGTGCGCGCCTTCCGCGCCGACCCGGATGCGCCCTATGCGGAGAAGTTCCAGGTGCCGCTCGACGAGCTGGAGCCGCAGATCGCCGTCCCCTTCTCGCCGGACAACGTGAAAGGCGTGACCGCGCTCGCCGGCACCGGGCTGCAGGGCCTCTTCATCGGCGCCTGCACCACCACCGAAGAGGAGCTGGTGCTGGCGGCGCTGGTGCTGGAAGCCGCGGGCGTATCGCGGCCCGGCAACGACAAGCAGATCGTCGTGCCCGGAGACCTTTCCATCCAGGAGAACCTGCGCAGGGCAGGGCTCTGGGCGGCCTACGAGCGGGCCGGGTTCCGCGTCGATCCGCCGGGCTGCTCCATGTGCCTCGGCGTCGCCTCGCGCAAGGCCGGTCCGGGGGAGAAGTGGCTCTCCTCGCAGAACCGCAACTTCGAGAACCGCATGGGCGACGGCTCGCTCGCGCACCTGGCCTCCGCGGCGACCGTGGCCGCGAGCGCCGCGGGGATGAAGATCGCCGACCCGCGCCCGCTCCTCGCCAAAGTCGATCGGGAGCGGTTCCACCGCATCCTCGGCGGGCGCAAGCCGCGCCGCGCGCCGGAGGTGCGCATCGTCGAGCCGCAGTTGCCGCCGTCCAGCGCCGGAGCCGCGCCGCCGTCGGCCCGCGAGGCGCGCGCGGCGGACCGGCAGCGCGCCTCGCTGGTGCGCTCGCGCATCCAGCGCTTCGGCGACAACGTGGACACCGACGCCATCATCCCCGGCCAGTTCTGCCATCTCACCTCGCTCGCCGAGCTGGGGGCGAAGGCGTTCCACTTCGTCCGTCCCGACTTCGTGGAGAAGGTCGCGGGCGGCGCGCGCGTGGTGGTGGCGACGGAAGGGTGGGGCTCGGGCAGCTCGCGGGAGCAGGCGGTCCTGGCGCTCAAGGGCGCGGGCGTCGAGGCCATCGTGGCCAGGAGCTACGCCTTCATCCACAAGCGGAACCTCGTCAACGAGGCGCTGCCCTTCCTGGTGGTGCAGGACGAGCGCTTCTACGAGCTGGCGAAGGAGGGCGAGGAGATCGAGGTGGACCTCGCCCGCGGCCAGGTACGCGTCGCGGGACAGGCCTTTCCCGCGGAGGAGCCCTCGAAGATCATCCAGGCGCTGGTGGGCGAGGGCGGCATCGTCCCGGCCATCCAGCACCACGGCACCGCGGTCTTCGAGAAGCTCACCGCTTAGTGTCTTCGGCCTCCACGCCGGTCGCGAGCAGGAAGCGCGAGACCATGTTGTAGCCGGAGATGGTTCCGATCAGCTCCACCACCTGCTCGTCGGGGAGGAGCTTGCGGACCCTGTCGATGGTGGCCTGCTTCGGCTTCACGTCGCGGGTCATCTCCACGGTGAGCTGGAAGGCGGCCCGCTCCTCGGGCTTGAAGAGCTTGGGGTCGATCTTGAGCTTCTTGATGGCGGCGAGCTGCTCCTTGGTGCCGCCGGCCTTGAGGAACTCCGGCTCGTGCTGGATCCACTCGTAGTCGGCCTTGTTGAGCACGGCGATGGCCATGATGGCGATCTCGCGCAGGTTGCCGGGCAGCGCGAGCTGGTTGCGGATGGCAGCGAACATCGTGTTCCAGCCCTTGGCGAAGTTGGGGCTGTGCAGGAGCACGCGGTCGAGGTTGAGCAGCTTGCCGCCGGGCCTGCGCGACTCGATGGTCTTCACCAGCTCTTTGGGCTGTGCCTGCTCGTCGGTCAGGTAGGGAATTCCGGTCTTGGTGACGGGGGCGCTTGCGGCGAGGAGGGCCGCGAGGAGTAGAGGGGTCATGCGCGCTACTGTCGCACGATTCGCAGGATCCGGTCTTTGTGCGGGCCGCACTCGCCGCGCGTGTCGCAGTTGGAGGTGGTGACCCAGAGCTCGCCGGAGGGCGTCATCACGATCTCCCGCAGGCGTCCGTACTTCTGGCGGAAGTACACCTCGTGCAGCGTCACCTTGCCGCCCTCGATGCGCACGCGGTGGATCTGCTCCGCGCCGAGCGAGGCGACCAGCACGTCCCCGCGCAGCTCGGGAAAGGCTTTGCCGCGATAGACCGCCGCGCCGCCCGGCGGGAGGGCGTGGCCCGCCCAGGTGATCAGCGGCGAGACCATGCCCGCTTTGGTCTCGCAGCCGTAGATGTCGGGCCAGCCGAGGTTGTCGCCCTGGTGGGCCAGGTTCACTTCGTCGTGTGCATACCGGCCGGAGATCTCCCCGCTCGGGCCGTGGTCGGTGAGGACGATGGCGCCGTCGTCGGTCCAGTCGAATCCCTCGGTGTTGCGGATGCCGAGGAGCCACGGCGCGGCCTTGCCGCTCTCGTCCACGCGCAGGAGCTTGCCGTTGAGGCTCTTCGGATCCTGCGAGCGCTCAGGCTTTCGCGCGTCGCCGGTGCCCACGTAGAGCGCGCCGTCGGGGCCGAAACGGATCCGCCCCCCGTCGTGGTAGCGCGAGGCGGCGATGCCGGAAAGGACCACCTTGTCCAGCCTGGCGCTGCGGTGGTCCCTGGCGAGCGTCCAGCGCTGGAGCTGGTTCTCGGGCCCGGGACCGGTGGCGTAGAGGTAGAGCCGGGTCGCGTCGCGCGGATCGACCGCGATGCCGAGGAGGCCGCCCTCGCTGCTCTCGCCGGTCTTCACCGTCAGGACCGGGGCGGCTTCCAGCTTGCCGTCGTGCAGCAGCCGCACCCGCCCCGGCCGCTCGGGGACGAGCACGTCTCCGCCCGGCAGGAAGGCGAGGCTCCAGGGCGTCTCGAGCCCATCGACCACGGTCTCGGCCCGCAGCGGCAGCTTGCCGTCGGGTCCCCAGGCATCGCTCTTTTCCAGGAGGCAGGAGAGCAGGGCGAGCAGGATGATCATGCGGCGCGAGCTAGCACGGCTGCGCGGCGCGGCCAACTCCGTGCAGCAACGCACGCCCGTGCGCACCTTGCGGCGCATGACCACTCCCAGGCAGAAGGCGGCGGCGCGGCGGAACATCAAGAAGGCCGCTGCGGCCGCCAGGCGCAAGAAGACCATCTCCAGGTTGCCGAAGAAGACCCGGACGGCGCTCGGGAAGCAGGCCAACAAGGTCAAGCGGCAGAAGCGCGCCTGACGCGGCCGGCGGGCGCTCCGTCGTTGACCGGCCTGCGCAGCCCCTCTAGTCTGCGCGGCCCATGGCCTCCCGCATCGCGGTGATCCCCGGCGACGGCATCGGCCCCGAGGTCGCGCGCATCGGCGTGGGCCTGCTCGAGTCGCTGGGGCTTCCGCTCCAGTTCGACTGGTTCGACTTCGGGGCCGACCGCTACCTTCGCGATGGCACCATCCTGCCCAAGGGCTTCATGGAGACGCTGCGCCGCGACTATGCGGCCGTCTACTTCGGCGCGGTGGGCGACCCGCGCGTCCCGGGGAACGAGCACGCCAAGGGCATCCTCCTCGCTATGCGCTTCGAGCTGGACCTCTACATCAACCTGCGCCCCTGCCTGCTGCTCGACGACCGCCTCAGCCCGCTCAAGGGCAAGGGCCGTAACGAGCTGCGCTTCACCGTCTTCCGCGAGAACACCGAGGGCCTCTACACGGGCACCGGCGGCACCTTCAAGAAGGGCACGGCGGACGAGGTGGCGCAGGAGGTGGAGATCAACACCCGCAAGGGCGTGGAGCGCATCGTCGAGGCGGCCTTCGACTTCGCGGAAAAGCGCCGCCTCACGAAGGTCTGCATGGCCGACAAGGCGAACGTGCTCCTCCACGGACACGGCCTCTGGAGGCGTGTCTTCGCGGAGGCGGCGAGGCGGCATCCCGCAGTCCAGGCGAAGGCAGTCTACGTGGACGCGCTGGCCATGGACCTCGTCCGCCAGCCCGAGGCGTACCAGGTCATCGTCACCAACAACCTCTTCGGCGACATCCTCACCGACCTGGGCGCGGCCCTGACGGGCGGTCTCGGGCTGGCGGCGAGCGGCAACGTCCATCCCGGCCAGGTCTCGCTCTTCGAGCCGGTGCACGGAAGCGCGCCCGACATCGCCGGCCAGGGCAAGGCCAATCCGCTGGCGATGGCGCTCTCCGGAGCGCTGATGCTCGAGCACCTGGGACATCCGCGCGAGGCGCGCCTGCTCGAGCAGGCGGTGGAGGAGCAGGTGCGGGAGGGAGCGCACACACAGGACCTGGTGCCGCTCCTCGGGGGGCCTTCGGCGAGCACCGCGCAGGTCGGCCAGGAGCTCCTGGGCCGGCTGGCGAAGCTGGGCTGATGTGGCTGGTCCAGGGCACCCGGATCATCTTCGCGGTGCTCCTCGCCGTGCTCGTCTTCCGGCTCGGTAGGCAGTTCCGGGCGCGGCGGCGCAGGAGGCGTCCGCCTCAGAGGCGCTTGTAGAAGATGCTGGTCGCCGCCGGGACCCCGCCGGAAGGGAAGAGGGCGTACTCCGGAATCTCGCCGACCTTCACCGCGCCGCAGGAGAGATAGAGCTGCTCGGCGCCGCTGCCCGACATGGTGTCGAAGGTGAGCAGCGTCCTCTTTCGCAGTCTTGCTTCCGCCTCCACCGCCGCGAAGAGCGCGCGGCCCAGACCGCGGCGGCGCGCCCGGCGGTGCACCAGCATCTTCGCCAGCTCGGCGCGATGGGGCTGGTTCGGCGGCGTGTCGAGGACGAGCTGCGCGGTGCCGTCGAATTCGCCGGCCACGAGGAGGACGCGCTCTCCTCTCGCCACGGCGTCGGCGATGCGGCGCCAGTACGAGATGGCCTCTTGCCGGTTCATGTCGGCCATGAAGCTGACCGAGGCGCCGCCCGCGACGGCGTCGAGCAAGACCTCTGCCAGCGCATCCGCGCGCGCCGCCGCCTCCTCCGCCCCGAGCGACCGGATCATCGTTCACCCCTTCGACGACGCGCCGGTCCGCAGTGGGCGCTGCGCCCGCGCTGGCGTTACCAGTGGTTACGCGTACTTGCGCGCGCACTGCGGAGCGCGCTGCGGGCGCCACCCTTCTGGTGCGACGGCGGTGGGACTGGCCCACTGTGCACCGGCCTCGTGGCCGACCCGGTGCGCCGCCGCGCCTTCACGAGGCTCGTGGGGCCCAGGGGGGCGGCCACCCATTCGCGGCGAGCCGCTGCGGCACGGTGCGCGCTCGCCGCCACCCCGAGCGCAAGAGCCAGGTGTGAGGACGGGAGAGGATCTCGCGCCGGCGCGGCGCCTCGTATGCCCGGGAGGAGAACCGGTCTTGCGCCTCGCCGCCGTAATGATGGGCGGCGTTGCCGAGCACGTATGCGATCGCGTTCACCAACTCCGTCGGGCTGCGCAACAGGCGCGAGTGGTAGTGGTCCGCGAAGACGCGGCCTTTCCTGTCCATCAGCCGGTTCAGCGCCTTGGCGATGCGGATGTTGAGCCCCTGCATTCCCTGCGACAGCGCCTCGTCGTCGTCCGCCTCGACGACCAGGTGAAGATGGTTTCCGAGCACGGTGAATTCGATCACCCGGAGTCCGAACCGCTCCCGGGCCGCGGCAAGACACCCCTCGACGACGCCGAAGCAGCGGCGGCTGCGAAGGTTCCAGACGTGCCCGGCCACGCGCAACGTCACCTGCACGGCGGCCGGCTTCTCGAACCGCGGCCGTGCCCGATGCGAAACCATGGGCCGCCGGCCCTTCGGCTTGCGCCCGGCTCCGGGCCGCTCGCCGCCCCGCAGCGGCAGTGTGAATCGAAGTTGCCTCATTTGATTGGGGACTAATTATCATCGACGCGCACCTCCGTCAAGAGCGTTCGGACCTGCTCAGTAGGGCGGGGCTCCCAACGACTGCTCGGCCTTCGCAAGCAGGCCGCGCGTTCTGCCGGTGCCCTCACCTGCCTTGCCAGTCCGGCCTTCACGACGAATGCCAGCCTCGCAATATGGGCGCACCGTACTGCTCCGAGGGCATTCGCCCCAGGCCGCCGCCGCCGCGGCGGTGCGGTCGCCGGCGGTCGGAAACTGAAGATCATCGACCCGAACCTGCGGGGTCGCTGCGATGTGTCAAGCGGGGTGCGCCCGGTGGCCGCGGCCACTCGCGACCCGGCCGCGAACTGGTTATGCTCCGCGCCCCTCTTCCGGAGCCGACCATGAAGCCCATTCCCACTGAGCTCGTCTTCCTGGCAGCGAAGCGCACGCCGTTCGGCACCTACGGCGGCTCGCTCAAGGACCAGTCCGCAACCGACCTCGGGGTGCACGCCGCCAGGGCCGCCGTGGCCCAGTCCGGCGTGAAGCCGGACGAGATCGACAACGTGGTCTTCGGCAACGTCGTGCAGACCAGTGCCGATGCCATCTACCTGGCCCGGCACGTCGGCCTGAAGGCCGGCCTGCCGCAGGCGGTGCCGGCGCTCACCGTGAACCGCCTCTGCGGCTCGGGTTTCCAGGCCGTGGTCGACGCCGCGCTGGAGATGCTGGCTGGTCACAGCGAATGCGCGCTGGTGGGCGGCACCGAGAACATGTCGCAGGCGCCGCACGTCGCCCGCGGGCTGCGCTTCGGCGTGGCGCTGGGCAAGGCCCCCAAGCTGGAGGATTCGCTCTGGGAGGCGCTCACCGACAGCTACGGCGGCCTGCCCATGGCGATGACCGCCGAGAACCTGGCGATGAAGTACGGCATCAGCCAGCGCGAGGTCGACGAGTACAGCGTCGGCAGCCAGAAGCGCTTCGCCGCCGCGCAGGAGTCGGGCCGCTTCGCCGAGGAGATCGCCCCCATGGAGCTGCCCGGCAAGAAGGGCGCCGTCGTCCAGTTCGCGCGCGACGAGCACAACCGCCCCGAGACCACCGTGGAGAGCCTGGCGAAGCTTCCCAAGGTGTTCAAGAAGGATGGCGTGATCCACGCCGGCGCCGCCAGCGGCATCTGCGACGGAGCCGGCGCGCTGGTCCTCGCCACCCGCCAGTTCGCGGAGAAGAGAGGGCTCAAGCCGCTCGGCAAGCTGATCGGCTGGGGCATCTCCGGATGCGATCCGTCGATCATGGGCATCGGCCCGGCCCCCGCGATCCGGCGCGCCTTCGACCGGCACCAGGCGAAGCTCTCCGACTTCGATCTCTTCGAGGTCAACGAGGCGTTCGCGCCCCAGTACCTCGCGGTCGAGAAGGAGCTGGGCCTGCCGCGCGACCGCACCAACGTGGACGGCGGCGCCATCGCGGTGGGCCATCCGCTGGCGGCGTCCGGAGCGCGCATCACCGCCCACCTGCTCTACGAGATGAAGCGGCGGGGCGCCAGGCGCAGCGTCGGCTCGGCGTGCATCGGGGGCGGGCAGGGCATCGCGCTCCTCCTGGAGTCGGCGTAGGATTCCGCCTCGTGCCGGAGCTCTTCCACGACTGGAACCCGCAGGGGCTCGGAGAGCTCGCGCGCGCCGAGGTGCTGGACGAGACGCTGCGCGACGGCATCCAGAGCCCCTCGGCCACCGACCCGCCCATCGAGGCGAAGGTCGAGATCCTGCACCTGCTCGACGAGCTGGGCGTGGCGCAGCTGGACGTGGGGCTCCCCGGGGCAGGCGCGCACCAGCGCGCGGCGGTGAAGCGGCTCGCGGAGGAGAAGCGGGATGCGCGCCTCGGCATCCGCCTCAACGTCGCCTGCCGCACCGTGGTGAGCGACATCGCGCCCGCCGCGGACCTGGTCCAGGAGACCGGGGTGCCGCTGGAGGTCTACGCCTTCATCGGCAGCTCGCCCATCCGCCAGTACGCGGAGGAGTGGGATCTCGCCTTCATCGAGAAGCAGTCGGTCGAGGCCATCTCGTTCGCGGTGAAGCAGGGCCTCGCCGTCGCCTACGTCACCGAGGACACCACCCGCAGCAAGCCGGACGACCTGCGCCGGCTCTTCCGCAGCGCCATCGCCGCGGGGGCGCGCAGGCTCTGCCTCTGCGACACGGTGGGCCACGCCACGCCGGAAGGAGCCGCGGCCCTGGTGCGCTTCGCGCGCGAGGTGGCGGGGCCGGACATCGGCCTCGACTGGCACGGCCACAACGACCGCGGGCTCGCGCTCTGGAACGCGCTCGCTGCGGGCGCCGCCGGAGCCACGCGCCTGCACGGCTGCGCGGCGGGGATCGGCGAGCGCGTCGGCAACACCGCCTGCGACCAACTGCTCGTGAACCTCAAGCTGATGGGCCACCCCGTCTACGGCCCGCGCGACATGTCGAAGCTGGTCCGCTTCGTCGAGCTGGCCGCGCGCGCGACGGGGCACGAGCTGCCGGTGAACTATCCGGTCTCCGGCCGCGACGCCTTCCGCACCGCCACCGGAGTCCACGCCGCCGCCATCGTCAAGGCGCAGCGCAAGGGCGATTCCTGGCTCGCGGACCGCATCTACAGCGGCGTGCCCGCGGCCGAGTTCGGCAAGGAGCAGCAGATCGAGATCGGCCCCATGAGCGGCCTCTCCAACGTGAAGCACTGGCTGGCCCGGCACGAGATCCCCGCGGACGAGCCGCTGGCCAGGGCGGTGCTGGCCCGCGCCAAGGCTTCCGCCCGCACCCTGACCGACTCCGAGGTTGCGCAGATCGTGCGCGAGGTTCGATCATGACGTCCGTGCAGTTCACCGGCATGAAGATCTTCTCCACCACGCTCGCGCGCGACCGCGAGGCGATGGGCGACAACATCACCCGCTGGCTGCGCGACAATCCGCAGCTGGAGATGGTGGACAAGATCGTCACCCAGAGCTCCGACAAGGAGTTCCACTGCCTGACGATCACGCTCTTCTATCGCGAGCGCCCGCGGCCCTGACGGCTTAGACTCGAGAGCGGATGCCGCGCGGCCAGCCGACGATGTCCTTCGGAGTGCCTCCGCTCACGCGCGGCGTGAAGTGGCTGGGCGGCATCACCGTGGCGGTGTCGATCCTGGTCGCTGTGCTGGGAAGGTCCGGCGCGATCCTGGCGGACCTGGTGGTGTTCGTTCCCGACGCCTTCTTCCACGGGCGCGTCTGGCAGCCGCTCACCTACACCTTCCTAAACCCCGACCCGCTCAGCCTGCTCTTCGCGCTCCTGGGACTGTGGCTCCTGGGCGCGTACCTGGAGCAGATGTGGGGCACGCGGCGCTTCGTCGTCTTCTATCTCGCCACCGGGGCGCTGGGAGCGATTGCCACCGCGCTCCTCGGCCTGGCCGTGGCCGCGGTGCGCTTCCACGGCTATGCCGGCAACTGGTCGTCGTTGGAGGGTCTGATCGCCGCCTTCGCGGTGCTGATGCCGAATGCGCAGATCTTCCTCTACTTCGTGCCGGTGCAGGCGCGCTGGATGCTGCCCATCTCCGCCGGCATCACCGTGCTCTTCATGCTGATGACCGGCTGGGTCCCCTACCTGCCCCAGCTCTTCGGCCTGGGGGCGGGCGTGCTGCTCGCCGGCGGGGTCGCGCCGCGGAACGTCTTCCTCCGCGCAAAGGTGTGGTGGATCGACCGGCGCCTGCGCCGCAGCCGGCTCCGGGTGGTGCGCGGCAGCGACGAGAAGCGGGGCGGCCCTTTCGGGGGCAGCGGCTCGGACAAGTACCTGCACTGAGAGCGGGGTTCAGCCCTCGATCTCTTCGGCGGCGTCCCGGGCCACGTAGATGCGGCGGGTGTTGGTGCGCGCGGCGTCGCCGGGCACGAGGAAGAAGCCGTGCCTTGCGTCCGCTCCGTCGCGCCCTCCCTCGATGACGCGGCCGTCCGAGAGCTTCACCCGCACGTGGCCGCCCTCTGCGGCCTTCACCTTCTCCCCCGGCGGGAGCATGAAGAAGATCACCTTCACGTCGGAGTGGTAGATGGTCTCGGTGCTGCCGCCCCCCTGCGGCTGGAGGGCGAACTGCGGCTTCGAGAGATCCACGTCGCGCACCGTGCCGCGCAGGGTGCGGCCGCCGCGCGTGTGGACCGCGACGCGGTGCTCGCCGGAGATCCTCAACGCCTCCGCCGTCGCGGGCCGCAGCGCCGCCAGTTGCGTGGCGGCGGGTTCGGCAACGTCCAGGGCCACCGGCAGGTCCGGGTCGTCATGAGGATCGAGCGGCGTGAGCACCTCTTCCGAATCGGCGAGCACCTCGGGAGCGGGCACGTCGTCGTCGCCGCTGAGCGATCCTCCCGCCGGCACGCTGCCGAACAGCTTCGCCGCGGCGCCCGGCTCCGGCTCGGGCGGCTCCGAGTCCAGTTGCTCGAGCGCGCTCGCGCCCACCGCGGGAGCGTTCCAGGCGGGTGCGGCAGCAGGGGCCGGAGGCGGCGGCGACCATTCCGACTCCGCGTCGCTCGCGGAGGGCGCGCTCCACTCCGTCGCGGAGTCGGGGGCCTGCGGGTCGGAAACCTGCGGCCCTGCGGGAGTGGCCAGCCACTCCGGGGCGGACCCGGATTGCGCCGGCATGGCCCAGGCATCGGGGACCGGCGCGGGTGCGGGCGGCGCCGACCAGTCCGGTCCGCTGCTGAGGGTGCTCCAGTCGGGGGCCGGCGCGTCGGGGAGCGCCGCCGCTTGCGGCGCCGGGGCCGCCTCTGATTCCGGCGCGGCAGCTTGCGGTTCCCACTCCTGCACGGGGTCGGAGGGCACCGGCCAGAGCGCTTCCTCGCTCTGCCCGGTGGACGGCGGTGGAGCGAGCCAGGAGGCCTCGCCTGCTTCGCTCACGGCCTCGGGCGGCGCGGGACGCGTCTCGCCCGTGCCCTCGGCAGGAAGCTTCCAGGCATTGGCGGTGGCCGCCTCCCATTCCACGGGCTCCGCAGGCTGCGCCACGGGCTCGCTCCAGGGAGTCGGCGCGTCGCCAGCGGGCGCCTCCGCTTCCAGCGGACGCGGCTCTGCCGGCGGCGGCGCGGAGTGCAGCGGATCCGCCGTCGCGGTCTCCCAGGCCGCTGGCGCGGCCACCGCCTCCGCCGGCGCCTGCACGCCCTCCATCGCGAGCACTCGCGGCTTCTGCACTGCGAGCGCGCGCAACGGGCCCGGCAGCCCTTCCGACCAGTCGCCGGCGAGCGGATCGGAGGTGGTACCGGCCGCGCCGGCGACGGGTGCGGGTTCGCCCGCGGGCAACGGCGTCGAGGCGTCGGGCATGATGATTAGGATACCAGAGCGAGGCGGGATACCGCAGCAGTTCAATCCTGACGGAAAGCGCAATTTACCTACATCAGCCGGGCGGTTATAAGGGCGCGAATGCCCGCCTTGGTGAACATTGGCACGCGCCGGAAGGCGCAACCTCCGGCGCGGCCCGCACCCGACGCCTGGCTGCCCGTCTCCCTCGATGACGCGCGCCGCCGCGGGTGGGAGCAACTCGACGTCGTGCTGGTCAACGGCGACGCCTACGTCGATCATCCCACGTTCGGCGTGCCGTTGATCGGCCGCCTGCTCGCCTCCCGCGGCTTCAAGGTCGGCATCATCAGCCAGCCGCACTGGGACGAGGCCAGCGGCCTGCTGGACTTCACGGCCTGCGGCCGCCCGCGCCTGTTCTTCGGCGTCTCCAGCGGCAACATGGACTCGATGGTGAACCACTACACCGCGGGCAAGAAGCGCCGCGGGTCGGACGCCTTCACTCCCGACGCCGCGCCCGGCAGGCGTCCGGACTACGCCACGGCGGTGTATGCGCGCCGCCTGAAGAAGCTCTTCCCGGACGTGCCCCTGGTCATCGGCGGAGTGGAAGCATCGCTGCGGAGGCTCGCGCACTACGACTACTGGAGCGACCGCGTCCGGGGCAGCATCCTCTCGGACTGCCCGGCGGACGTGCTCGTCTACGGCATGGGCGAAGGTCCGATCCTGCAGATCGCCTCGCGCCTCGCTGCAGGGGAGGACGTCTGCGGCCTGACCGACGTGCGCGGCACCGCGGTGCGCTTCCGCGACGATCCCGAGCACTCCTGGCGCCACCTGGTCGGCGAGCGCAACCGGGAGGAGATCCGGCTCCCCTCGTACGAGGAGGTCGCCGCGGACAAGAGGACGTACGCGGAGTTCTCGCGCCTCTACCATCTCGAGCACAACCCCGACAACGCGCGCATCCTCATCCAGAAGCACGGCCGCGACCTGGTGTTCGTGAACCCGCCCGCGCCGCCGCCTTCGACCGAATTGATCGACGCCGAGTACGAGCTGCCCTTCACCCGGCTGCCTCACCCCATGTACGGAGAGGCGAAGATCCCCGCCTGGGAGCAGATCCGCTTCAGCGTCACCATCATGCGCGGCTGCGCCGCGGGCTGCTCCTTCTGCTGCATCACCGAGCACCAGGGCCGCGACGTGGTCTCGCGCAGCGAGGCCAGCGACCTGCGCGAGATCGAGGGCCTGCGGACCTTGCCCGGCTGGACCGGCGTGGTGAGCGACCTCGGCGGCGCCACCGCCAACATGTGGCAGATGGTCTGCACCGATGACGACTGGCACCGGCGTTGCCGCCGCGCCTCGTGCGTCTACCCGACCGTCTGCGAGAAGTTCGGCACCGATCACGCGCCGCTCGTCCAGCTGATGAAGAAGGCGCGCGAGCTGCCGGGAGTGAAGCGCGCCTTCGTGGCCAGCGGAGTCCGCTACGATCTCGCCTTCGCCGACGAGAAGCACGGCGACGAGTACATCCGCGAGCTGGTCGCCCATCACGTGGGCGGCCACCTCAAGATCGCGCCCGAGCACGTCTCGCCCGGCGTGGTGAAGGTGATGAAGAAGCCCGGCAAGGAGATGTTCGTCCGCTTCAAGGAGCTGTTCGAGAGGTACAGCGCGGAGGCCGGCAAGGAGCAGTACCTGATTCCCTACTTCATCTCCGGCCATCCCGGCTGCGAGGTGAAGGACATGGTGGAGCTCTCCGACTACCTGGCGGAGAACCGCTGGCGGCCTCAACAAGTTCAGGACTTCACGCCCACGCCGATGACGCTGGCGACGGACATGTACTATTCCGGCTATCACCCCAACACCGGCAAGCCCGTGCACGTGCCCCGGAGCGCGGACGAGAAGGCCGTGCAGCGGGCCTTGCTGCAGCCCCACCTGCCGCAGTACCGCGAGATGGCCCGCAGGGCGCGAAAGCAGGCGGGAGCAGCGCCGGAGCCGGCGCCGCGCGAGCCGGGCCGCGCGCGCGGACCTGCGCCGAAGCCGAGCGACAGCTTCGAGGATTAGCCGCCTGTACGCGTCGAATGCAACCACAACGAAAGTGCCGCCGGAGTGGCTGAACGAACCCGCCAACGCTCCTGTCCCAGACCGCCTGAGGGAACAGCTCAAGCCGGGGATTTGACGAGCGCGTGAGTGGAACGCCGAGGAAGGTTGAACTGCAAGCGAGAACCAGACAATGGCCGCGCGGTGGGAATGGGCGCGAATGAACCTCGTGCAGATCTCACGGCTTGCGCCGCGCCGGCATCTTTTCCTCCAGCTCCTCGATGGTTCGGGGCCAGTCGTCGTGGAGCAGGCGCGAGAGGCTGCGGTCGGAGAGCAGCCGCCCGCCGGTCTGGCAGCGCGGGCAGTAGTTGGTCTCGTTGTCGGCGTAGGCGATGCGCTGCACCGGCGTGCCGCAGACCGGGCAGGGCTGCCGGTACTTGCCGTGCACCGCGAACTCGGGCCGGAAGGCGGTGACCTTCTCGGGAAACTTCTCCCGCGCCTCGGCGCAGAGCCTGTCGGTCCACTCCTGCAGAATGGACCGGGTCGCCTCGCGCAGCCGCGCCACCTCCTCCGCCGACATCTTCCGCGTCAGGAGCGCGGGCGAGAGCCGGGCCCGGTGCAGGATCTCGTCGGAGTACGCATTGCCGATGCCGGAGAAGAGGCGCGGATCGGTGAGCGCGCGCTTGAGGGTGTGGTTCTCGCTGCGGAGCGCCTCCTCGAACTGCTCCGCGGTGGCCGAGAGGGGCTCGATGCCGCCGCGCCGGAACTCGTCGAGCGAGCGGGCGAGATGGATGGACGCGCGCTTCTTCGTCGCCACCTCGGTGAGCAGGAGCGTCCCGGAGGGGAAGTCGAACGCGGCGAGCCCCACCTTGCCCGGGATCTTCGCTCCCGCCTGTTCCCAGCGGAAGCGGCCCGCGATCATGAGATGGATGACGAGGAAGAGGCCCTCCTCGAGCGAAAGGACGATGCGCTTGCCCAGCCGGTCGACCCCGACGA
Organism: Myxococcales bacterium; assembly: GCA_035702105.1. Lineage (GTDB taxonomy): Bacteria > Myxococcota > Myxococcia > Myxococcales > 40CM-4-68-19 > 40CM-4-68-19. The sequence goes on from DASSQZ010000237.1 coordinate 58,958, forward strand.
CGCGCTTGCCGGCTGCGGCGCCCAGGGGCGGATCGAAGGTCCGCACCACGAACGGGCTCGCCGCCCGCACGCCGCGCAGCGGCTGGCCACGGACGCGCTGCGCGATCGCCTCGACGTAGGCGGTGACGTCGGGCAGCTCCGGCACGCCCGCTGGTCTATCCTAGTTGCCCTCGCCGCGCTCGCGGGGGCTCAGTTGCGCTCGGCGCGCTCGCGCAGGCCGAGGAGCATGCGCCGCTCGAAGACGAAGGTGGTCGGGTCGATCAGGCGCTTCCAGGCGATGCCGCTCTCGGGGAGCCGGTTGCGGACCAGCAGCCGCGTGCCGCTGCCGTTGTCGAGAGGGCGGAGCACGAACGTCCAGCTGCTCATGCCGGTGCTCAGCACCAGGTGCCTGGCGAACTCCGCTTCGATCACCCGCCAGGTGCGGCCGGCGCCGCGGATGAAGTCGCCGGGCTGCACGTGTTGCAGCTCGGGGACGATGTGGTCGGCGTCCGACGTCTCCAGGATGCGGTAGCTGTACATTCCACCGCGGCCGCGGCCCATCTGCGCCAGCCAGTGCCACACCTCGCGCGGCTCGCTGGCGATGGAGATGGCGCGCGTGGACTGGAGCGCCGGGCCGGGGACGATGTCGTCGCCGGGCAGGGGCTCGTTCACTTCGGTGTCGGTGCAGCCCCATTTTGAATAGGTCGGTCGCAACAGGTCGGAGAAGAGAACGGTGGCAGCCAGTCCTACCGCGCCGGTCAGCTCGTCGAGTATGCGGCTCATGCCATGACGCCATGCATTGCCCGGGCCATCCGCGCCAGAGGAACCGGGCTGCGAAAGAGGCGCAAATCGTGCGCCGGCGGGTGCGCGCCCTGGGTCAGGGCGCTGCGGGGCGGAACTCCACCAGCTCGAAGACGTAGCCGTCCGGATCCTCGAAATCGCGAGAGAGGCCTCCCGGGATCTCCTGCGACTCCCCCAGCGCGCGCGCGCCCCGGCGCAGCACCAGCGCCGACATCTCGTTCAGGTCGGCCACCCGGATGCCGATGACCGGACCTCCGCGATCGTAGCCGCGCTTGATCAGCGCGTTCGGGTAGAAGACCGGATGGAGCGCGAGCAGGAGCCCGGGCCGCAGCTCCAGCTCCACCCACGCCGGGCTGGCGGACTTCTCACGCAGGCCGATGACCTCGCGCCAGAACAGGCGGGACGCTTCCACGTCGGGGACCTGCAGGGTGATCCAGCAGAGCTCGTTCACGGGGCCGGCACTCTACATCATCCTGCGAATCGCTCGAATCGGTCACGCATCATTCCCCGCATGCGAGTGCTGGTGGCAGGAGCGAGCGGACTGATCGGCAGCGCGCTCTGCGCGGCGCTGCGCGCCCGTGGCGACGAGGCGGTGGGCCTGCCGCGATTCGGGACCGCTCCCTGGAGCGCGGAGGGTGCGGACGCGGTGGTCAATCTGGCCGGCGCCAGCGTGGCCGGAAAACGGTGGTCGCCCGCGTACAAGAGGGAGATCCTCGACAGCCGCGTGCTCACCACCCGCGCCCTGGTTGACGCCATCGCCGGCGCGCAGCGAAAGCCCCGCGTGCTGGTGAACGCCAGCGCGGTGGGCTACTACGGCGGCCGCGGCGACGAGGTGCTGGAGGAGAGCGCCGGACCTGGCGCCGACTTCCTCGCCGACGTGAGCCAGCGCTGGGAAGCCGAGGCGCGGAAGGCGCCGGTTCGCTCGGTGCAGGTCCGCACCGGCGTCGTGCTCAGCAAGACCGGCGGCGCGCTCGCGAGCATGCTGCCGCCCTTCAAGGCCTTCGTGGGCGGACCGGTCGGAAGCGGACGGCAGTGGTTTCCCTGGATCCACCTCGACGACGAGGTGGCGGGCATCCTCTTCTGCATCGATCGCGACTCGCTGCGGGGACCGGTCAACTTCGCCGCGCCCGGCATCCTGACCATGAAGGACTTCGCCAGGGCGCTGGGGCGGGCGCTGCATCGCCCGTCGTGGGCGCCGGTGCCTGCGGGCGCCCTGAAGATCCTCCTCGGCGAGTTCGCGGCCGCGCTCCTCGAAGGCCAGCGCGCAGTCCCCAGGAAGCTGCTCGACTCCGGGTTCCGCTTCCGTTTCCCCGAGGTGGATCCGGCGCTGGCCGACGTGCTGCGGTAGCCGGGCGCGGACTGCCGCGGTGCCGCCTGGAACAGCGCGCGGAGCCTCGCGCGCTGCTAGCCTGCGGCAATGGCCATCCGCCGCGAGACCCTGGCGCTCCTCGCGCTGGGAGGCGCAGCGCTTCTGCTCTCGTTCATCGGGTGCAAGGACCGGTTCACCTGGTTTCTCGAGGTCGCGCCCATCCTGCTCGCGCTGCCGCTCCTGGCGCTGCTCTCGCGCACCGTGACGCTCACGCCGCTCTTGCTCGTGCTCCTCTTCCTGCACGCGCTGGTGTTGATGATCGGCGGCCACTGGACCTATGCCGAGGTGCCGCTCGGCTTCTGGATGCAGCACGCGCTCGGCTTCTCGCGCAACCACTACGACCGCATCGGCCACTTCATGCAGGGCTTCGTGCCGGCGCTGCTCGCGCGCGAGGTGCTGCTGCGCAAGACGCCGCTGCGGCCCGGCGGGTGGCTCTTCTTCCTCGTCCTCTGCGTCTGCCTTGCGGCGAGCGCGTTCTACGAGCTGGTGGAGTGGTGGGTGGCCGCTGCCACCGGCACGGCGGCGGACGCCTTCCTCGGCACCCAGGGCGATCCCTGGGACACGCAATGGGACATGTGCTGGGCGCTGATCGGAGCGCTCTGTGCGCAGCTCCTTCTCTCGCGCCTGCAGGACCGGCAGATGCGCGCCCTGGCGCCTCCAGGCGCGGCCTGACTTTTCGGCGGCCCGGGTCGGACTGTTCGGGTATCCTTCGCCGACCCATGCCCGCAGACTTCACGCACCTGCACCTGCACTCGCTCTACAGCCTCCTCGACGGCGCCATCCGCCTGCCCGATCTGATGAAGGCGTGCGCCGCCACCGGCATGAAGTCGGTGGCCGTGACCGACCACGGCAACATGTTCGGCGTGGTCAACTTCTACCAGGAGGCGAAGAAGCACGGCATCAAGCCCATCCTCGGCTTCGAGGCGTACGTGGCCGGCGAGAAGGGCATGGGCGACAAGAGCCAGCGCGTCGGCAACCACCTGGTGCTGCTGGCGCAGAACGAGGCCGGCTACAGGAACCTGCGGTACCTGAGCACGAAGGCGTTCACCGACGGGTTCTACTACGACCCGCGCGTGGACAAGCCGCTGCTCCAGGCGCACGCGGAGGGCATCATCGCCTTGACCGCGTGCATGGCAGGGGCGGTTCCGCGGGCGGTGCGCCGCGGCGACATGGACGAGGCGCGCAAGGAGGTGCGCGATCTCAAGGCCATCTTCGGCGGCCGGCTGTATCTGGAAGTCCAGAGCAATGCGCTCAAGGAGCAGCTTCCGGTCAACCAGGGCATCTGCGCGCTGGCGCGCGAGGAGGGGCTGCCGCTGGTGGCCACCGCCGACAGCCACTACGTGAGCCGCAGCGACGCCAGGGCGCACGAGGTGCTGATGGCCATCGCCTCGGGCCGCACCTTCGACGACCCGCGCCGGCTGCGGCACGAGACCGAGGAGCTGTACATCAAGTCGCCCGAGGAGATGTACGCCGCGGTGGAGGGGACCACCGGCGTGGGGGCCGAGTGGAAGGAGGCGGTGCACAACTCCTGGCTGATCGCGCAGCAGTGCAACGTCGAGCTCAACCTCAAGGACAAGCACCTTCCCAAGTTCCAGGTTCCCGACGGCGAGACGCTCGACAGCTTCATCCAGCGCCGCGCCCGCGAGGGGCTCGACCAGCGCTTCGCCGAGATCGCGCGCACCGGCCGCAGCATCGACGCCGACACCTACCGCGAGCGGCTCGAGCGCGAGCTGGGCGTGATCATCAAGATGGGGTTCTCCGGCTACTTCCTCATCGTCCAGGACTTCATCAACTGGGCCAAGCGCAACGGCATCCCGGTGGGGCCCGGGCGCGGCTCGGGCGCCGGCTCGCTGGTCGCGTACTCGCTGCGCATCACCGACATCGATCCGCTTCCCTACAACCTGCTCTTCGAGCGCTTCCTCAATCCCGAGCGCGTCTCGATGCCCGACTTCGACGTCGACTTCTGCCAGGACCGCCGCGGCGAGGTGATCAACTACGTCACCGAGAAGTACGGCAAGGACAACGTGGCGCAGATCATCACCTACGGCGCGCTCTCGGCCAAGAGCGCCATCAAGGACGTGGCGCGGGTGATGGGGCTGCCCTTCGCCGAGGTGAACGAGCTGACCCGCAACATCCCCGCGCTCATCGACGGCCACCCGCCCACCATCGAGAAGGCGCTGCAGCACGAGCCCAAGCTCACCCAGATCCAGGAGCAGAAGCCGGTCTTCAAGCAGATCATCGAGTTCGCGCGCGCGCTGGAGGGGCTGACGCGGTCCACCGGCATGCACGCGGCGGGCGTGGTCATCGGCGAGAAGCCGCTCTGGGAGTACGTGCCCATCTGCCGCGGCCAGAACGGCGAGCTGGTCACGCAGTTCGCGAAAGACGAGGTCGAGCTGGCGGGGCTGGTCAAGTTCGACTTCCTCGGCCTCACCACGCTCACCGTCATCGACCACGCGGTGAAGCTGATCAACCGCCGGCTGCCCGAGGGCGAAAAGCTCGACATCGCCCTGCTCCCACTGGGGGACAGGAAGACCTACGACCTGATCTCCCGCGGCGACACCGCCGGCGTCTTCCAGATGGAGTCGAGCGGCTTCACCGAGATGGTGAGGAAGCTCAAGCCTTCCGTCTTCGAGGACATCGTCGCCGCCGGCGCGCTCTACCGTCCCGGTCCGCTGGACTCCGGCATGGTGGACGTCTTCATCAACCGCAAGCACGGCCGCGAGCGGGTCAGCTACCCGCACCCGCTCCTCGAGCCCATCCTCAAGGACACCTACGGCGTCATCGTCTACCAGGAGCAGGTGATGCAGATCGCGCAGGTGCTGGCCGGCTACAGCCTGGGCCGCGCCGACCTGCTGCGCCGCGCGATGGGCAAGAAGAAGGCCGAGGTGATGGCCAAGGAGCGCGGCGGCTTCGTGGAAGGCTGCGCGAAGAACGGCGTGCAGGACAAGCTCGCCAACGAGATCTTCGATTTGATGGAGAAGTTTGCCGAATATGGTTTCAACAAGAGCCACAGCGCTGCTTACGGATTGATCACATATCAGACCGCGTATCTGAAAGCGCATTATCCCGTCGAGTTCATGGCGGCGCTGCTCACCTCCGAGAAGGACAACACCGACAAGGTGGTGGCGCACATCGCCGAGGCCAGGACCGACGGCATCACCGTGCTGCAGCCCGACGTCAACGAGTCCGATCTGGAATTCGGCGTCGCTCCCGATCCGAAGAGGCCCGGCAGGCACCTCATCCGCTTCGGGCTCGGCGCCATCAAGGGGGTGGGCGAGAACGCCATCGAGGCCATCCTCGGCGCGCGCAAGGCTCCCTTTGCGGGGCTCTTCGACTTCTGCTCGCGCATCGACACGCGCAAGATCAACAAGAAGACCCTGGAGGCGCTGGTCACCGCCGGCGCCTTCGACTTCACCGGGAAGCCGCGCAAGGCGCTCTTCGAGTGCATCGAGGCCGCGCTGCAGCAGGGCGCCTCCGCGCAGAAGGACCGCGAGTCGGGACAGTTCGGCCTCTTCGGCGGCGGGGCCAGGGCGGTTGCCGCCGCTCCCGAGGAGCGCGTCTTCGGCAGGGAGGAGTGGAGCGAGCGCGAGCGCCTCGCGCTGGAGAAGCAGGCGATCGGCTTCTACATCACCGGGCACCCGCTGGCCCGCTACGCGGACGACGTGAAGCGCTTCGCCACCCACACCTGCGCCTCGCTGGCGAACGCGCGCGGCTTCGAGAAGGTGGCGGTCGCCGGCATCCTGCAGGGGTTCCGCGAGCGGCTCACCAAGACGGGCAAGAAGATCGCCTTCGCCGTGCTCGAAGATCTCACCGGCGCGCGCGACCTGGTCCTCTACGACGACGTGGTGCAGAAGTACGAGGCGCTCCTCAAGGGCGACGAGCCGGTGCTGGTGCGCGGCATGGTGCGTATGGCGGAGAAGTTCGGCGCCGAGGCGCGACAGGACGACGCCGCAGAGCCGTCGCCGGAGATCAAGGTGGACGAGGTGTCGCGCCTCGCCGACGTCCGCGCCGCCAAGGCCACGCGGGTGGAGCTCAAGCTCTCCGCCGACCAGGCCACCGCCGAGAAGATGACCGAGCTGAAGGCGCTCTTCGGCAAGTATCCGGGCTCGTGCAGCGCCTCGCTCTCCATCGTGGTGCCGGGCACCTCGGAGACGAAGATCGCCTTGAGGGGCACCCGCGTCGCGCCCTCCGACGACCTGCTCGCGGCGGTGGACCGCCTCTTCGGCGGGAGGGTGGCGCAGGTGCGATGATTGCGAGGGTCTTGAGAATTGCCCGACCTGTTGACGCGGAACCCTCCCGGGGGTACACTAAACAGTGAACCCCAAGGGGGGTACACCGGAGATGTAGACCAGGTGGGAGGAGATGACGTGTCGGAGAAGTTCGGGACGATGTTCAGAAAGGCGAGGGAAGACGCTCAAATCGGGATGGCCGACATGGCGAGCTTGCTGCGTGTCTCGCTGACATTCCTGTCGGATGTCGAGCGCAATCAGAGACCGCCGTTGTCAGCTGACCGCATCATCCAAGCTGCTGCAAAAATGGAAACAGATCCATCGCCGTTGCTCAGGGCAGCTGCCGAGCAGAAGGGTGTTTACACGTTCGAACTGCCCGCGGAGAACCTCAGCGAAGCAAAGCAGGCGTTGAGCGCCTCCTTGCTGCGAGGGTGGAGTGACCTGTCCGACGAAACGGCAAACAAAATCAATGCGATTCTTAAGAGCCAAGCACGGGGAGGGAAGAGCAAGTGAGCGCCCGCCGCGGGATCAAGGCCCAAAGGGCCAGGACATACTTGACCATCGAACGTAGTGCCGCCCTTTTTCGCCGTGAGTTACTACCCAATCTTGGTCCCGCTGATCCGATTCCTGCAGCCAGCGTCGTTCTACCGGCGTTGAGCAAGGTGCCGGTCGTCGATGGACGCGACGCTTACCGCGTCGAGTACGCAGCTCGTGATCTTCCGTTAGGTGTGGAGGGACAAACCTACTTCGATCGGAAGCAGCGGGCGTTCGTAATCGGCCTTGCGGATCCTGTCTTTCGTGATCTTGAGCACAGCAAGCCGCGCGCGCGGTTCACTCTCGCGCACGAACTCGGCCACTTCGTTCTTCACTGGCGCGATCTGATGAGCCTTCTGCAAATGCCACATGCTCAAGCTGCTTTGCTGCGTACCGCCGAGCCGGTGCACCCGAATTCTCTGGACACCGAATGGCAGGCGAACATTTTCGCGGGGGCATTCCTCATGCCTGCATGCGCGCTGGGAAGCATGGCTCGCCATCACGGTGAACTCGACGCCCGCGAAGTGGCAGGTCGCTTCGGAGTTTCGAGCGGTGCTGCTCGGAACCGGATTCAAATCTATGCACTCAAGCAGTGGGACCTCGACCGTGCGTGAGTTGTGGAAGGATTCAGGCGACTCGATTCCCGCGGCTCGCCGCCGCGCCATGGAGGTAGTCGTGTAGGCGCCCCGAACACAGCCGAAAAAAGAAAGCCGCGGTTGGCGCCGCGGCCTTCGGGTTACGCAGCCCGACCCGCTTGGGTGGACCACTCACAGGTGAAGTAATTCACCAGGACCTCCCAAAAATCAAGTGGGCGCACTAACACGGGCCGGTACGCGCCCGGGAGGGACGACTATGTCGTCTTCCAAGCACAAGCCCGCCGAAGGCGGCTGCTGCGTGAAGTGGTTCAAGCACTGGCGCAGCGGCAAGATCATCCGCGCCGAGGACTACGGGTTGAAGTGCTTCCCGATCGGCGGGAAGCGGAAGAAGTAGCGAGGTTCGGAGCGCAGGCGGTGCTAAAGGGCCGCCTGCGCTACGGCAAGTGAGCAACCAGTAAGCGACAGACCGGTTGCTCGACGTGGGACACGACGCGTCAGTGCGCCCTGTGGGGAACGTCCGGCTCCACCTCGTCCAGCGACTTGGGATCGTTGGCGCGCAGCTTCACCGGGTCGTCGATGCCCACCGTCGTGTACTCGTCGGAGTTGATGTACTTCCAGCGGATGGGGAAGGGACTCTCGCGCGCCGACTGCGCTCCGTCGAGCTGCACCTTGAAGAGCGCCAGATCGAGCACCAGCCCCGGCAAGGCCCGCCGGAAACGCTGCACCAGCGCCTTCACCCGCGCCGGATCGGCGCCCGCCCCCTGCAGGGCCTCGGCGCTCACCTGCGCCCGCACCGGAAGCCGCTGCGCCAGCGCGTCGGCCTGGGCGGTCAACTCCTTCAGCGCCGCCTGCGCGGGCAGTTCGGCGTCGCGCTTGCGCGCATCCGCCCAGGCAATCTCGAGATACTTGGGCCAGCGCCCGAGCGCGCGGAAGTCGTCGGGCACGAGCCCGAGCCCGAGGTGCGTGCGGACCGAGCGGAAGGTCTTCGCAGGGGCGCCGTTGCCATCCTCCGGCACCAGCTCGATGTGGTCCATGTCCGCAGGCACGCCGCGCGGCACCCGCTGCTCGGCGCGCGCGCCCTTGGACACGCCGCCCACCCCGCCGTCCAGCGCGCCCGAGAGCACCGCCGCGGCCATCATCAGCTTGGCGTCGAGGTAGTGGAAGATGTCCACCTGCCCGCGGATCTCGTCGATCTCGTCGACGTCGTAGCCGGCCCATTCGAGCTGCGTCTCGATCAGGGGGCAGCCCAGCTCCACCGCGGCCCGGGCGGCCCGCGCGCGCAGATCGTCGGCCGCCTCCTCGAAAGCCCGGACGCGGATGGCGGGGCGCAGCGAGCTCCAGCAGGGGACGAGCGCCTTCTCGGCCGCCAGCGCCTTGAACAGCAGAGGGACGCGCCCGACGCGCAACTTGCGCGTGACCAGCTCGTAGATCTCGATCGTCGCGCGATCGGCGTCGGTCTCGTCGACGACCGCCACCGGATCGCCCGCCTTCGTGCCCGCCCTGCTTGCCATGCGCACCCCCAGCCGTAAAACGTCAGTCCTCCCGGCATTCTCGACAACCCACGAGGCGTAAGCGGTCATCCCACACCCCGCGGCTTTCGTCACTTTCCCTCGCCTGCCGGGTGTCCACCTCTCGTCTGGCTTGACCCGCGGCGCGCGCGCGATAGACCTGACCGCCCCGATGATCACGCTGCAGGACGTCCTCGCCGCACGCGACCGCATCCGCGGAACGGTCGCCGTCACCCCGTGCCCGCTCTCCGCGCCCTTCAGCGAGCTGTGTGGCGCGCAGGTCCACTTCAAGCTGGAGAACCTGCACCGGACCGGCTCGTTCAAGGAGCGGGGTGCTGCCAACAAGTTCGCCCTGCTCACCGCCGACGAACGCAGCCGCGGCGTGGTGGCCGCCAGCGCCGGCAACCACGCCCAGGGAGTCGCCTGCAACGCGCAGCGCATGGGCATCCACGCCACCATCGTGATGCCGGAGACGGCGCCGCTCAGCAAGGTCCAGGCGACCCGCAACTTCGGCGCCGAGATCGTGCTCTGCGGCTACAACTTCGACGACGCGTACGCCGAGGCGCGCAGGCTCCAGCAGGAGAAGGGCTACGTCTTCATCCACGCCTTCGACGACGACGCCATCATCGCCGGGCAGGGGACCGCGGCGCTCGAGATCCTCGAGCAGGTGCCGGAGGTGGAGGTCCTGGTCGCCGCCATCGGCGGCGGGGGATGGCTGGGCGGGATGGCGCTGGCGATCAAGGCGCTCAAGCCGTCGGTGCGGGTGATCGGGGTCGAATCGTCGCACCTGCCGAAGATGAGGGCGGCGCTGGAGGCGGGAGCGCCGGTGGTGATCCCGGCCGCGACCACGCTGGCCGACGGCATCGCCATCAAGCGGGCGGGCGACCGCACGCTGCCCCTCTTCCGGCAGTACGTGGACGAGATCGTCTCGGTCGACGACGAGGAGGTGGCCAACGCCATCCTCCTGCTCATCGAGCGCGAGAAGACGGTGGCCGAAGGGGCGGGCGCCGTGTCGGCCGCAGCCCTTTTGCAGCACAAGGTCAAGGGGTTGGCGCCAACCACCCAGGTGGTCTGCGCCATCTCCGGCGGCAACATCGACGTCAACATCATCGCCCGGATCATCGAGAGGGGGCTGGTGGTGGAGGGGCGCCGCGTCGTCATCGGCGTGCGGGTGCCCGATCGCCCCGGCATGCTCGCGGGCGTGCTCGCAACCGTGGCCTCCGAACGCGCCAACGTCCTGGAAGTGCACCATGAAAGGGCTTTCCTGCAGGGCGCCATCGGGGACACCGAGATCGACCTCACGCTGGACACCCGCGGCCCGGCCCACATCGAGAGCCTGATTGGCGCCTTGCGCGCCAAGGGGTACGCCGTGGTGCGAAGATGAGCACTTTCGGCATGCCGGCTGCCTCGGCGTTGTTTAGTAGATCGGATTCCGTGCCGTTCCTTGTTGTGCAAGGTCCCGCTGGCTATTCTCCCTGGAGAACGCCCGCCTGCTGAAAGAGCCGCCGCCCATGCGCAAGCCAGCTCGTCTCGCCGTCTTCGTCCCCGCCGCCCTGATCGCTTCGCTGTTTGCTCTGGGAAGCGACCGCGGCCCGCTGCGGGCGCGCGAGGCGCACGCCGCCGTCGAATCGCTGAAGGACAAGAACTACGACCTCGCCAGTCTCGACGTCTTCCGCAAGACCATCGTCCAGATCAAGGACAACTACGTCGACCCCAGCCGCATCAACCCCAAGGAGATGTTCACCGCGGCGCTGGAAGCGGTGGAGCGGCAGGTGGCGGAGGTGATGGTGGAGGTGGGCGGGCCCCCCTGCGACGACAAGGCCGCCAACAGGGAGCCGGGAACCACCCTCGCGGGCCCCTCCAACGGCGCGCCGCAGGGTGGAGTGCTCGAGACCAACCGCGCGCAGGCGGCCGGCTGCGGCCACGCCAACGCCAGCATCCGCGAGGGCTTCGTCCGCGTGACCGTGGGCAGCGCCACCAAGGAATTCGACTACCGCGACATCGACTCCATCTGGCAGATTCCGCTCAAGATGCACGAGGTCTTCGCCTTCGTGCGCGACAACCTCGTCACCCAGACCGACCAGCGCGAGATCGAGTACGCCGCCATCAACGGCATGCTCTCCACCCTGGACCCGCACTCCTGGCTGCTCAAGCCCGACGTCTACAAGGAGATGAAGGTCCAGACCCGCGGCGAGTTCGGCGGGCTCGGGTTCGTCATCTCGATGATCGAGGACAAGCTGACGGTCCGCAAGGTGCTCAAGAACACGCCCGCCTTCCGCGCCGGAGTGAAGAAGGGCGACGTGATCACGCAGATCGACAACGACTCCACCGTCAGCATGGAGCTGCAGGAGGCGGTC
>DASSQZ010000238.1:0-10413 GCA_035702105.1 Myxococcales bacterium
CCAGACCAAGGGCAGGCTCAACAACCCCGAGACCACCGCGCAGGTGGAAGGGGTGGTGCGGCCGGCCCTGGAGAAGTGGCTCAACGACAACAAGACGGTGGCCGAGCCCATCGTCGCCCGCATCATCCTCGCCGCGCGCGCCCGGGAAGCTTCACGGGCTGCGGCGCAGCAAGTCACGCGCAAGACGGCGGTGTCGCACCGGCTCAACCTGCCCGGCAAGCTCGCGGACTGCGCGTCCACCAATCCGTCGGAGAGCGAGCTCTTCATCGTCGAGGGCGACTCCGCGGGCGGTTCGGCGAAGCAGGGGCGCGACCGGCGCACCCAGGCCATCCTTCCCCTGCGCGGCAAGGTGCTCAACGCCGAGCAGGCCTCGAGCGAGAAGGTGGGGCAGAACAAGGAACTTCAAGACATCGTCTCGGCGCTGGGCTGCGGTCTGGGCGCGGACTTCAAGGCCGCGAGCCTGCGCTACGGAAAGATCTTCCTGCTCATGGACGCGGACAGCGACGGGCACCACATCTCCACGCTGCTGCTCACGTTCTTCTACCGGCACATGCGCGAGCTGATCAAGAACGGCAGCGTCTTCATCGCCCAGCCGCCGCTCTACAAGATCGAGATCGGCAAGGACACCTACTGGGCGCTGGACGATGCCGACCGCGAGCGCATCCTCAAGGAGCACGGCAAGGGCAACGCAAAGCCGGCCATCATGCGCTTCAAGGGGCTGGGGGAAATGACGGCGGACGAGCTCAAGTCCACCACGCTGGACCCGCGCCGGCGCATCTCGCTGCGGGTCACCATTCCCGAGGAGGCGGCGCTGGACACCGAGAAGACCATCAACGACCTGCTCGGCAAGGACGTGAGCGCGCGCTTCAAGTTCATCATGGAGCGTGCGGCGGAGGTGAAGGAACTGGACGTGTGACGCGCGGCGCGCGTCGCCCTCGGCGGGCCGGCTGCGACGCCTACGCCGCGCAGGCTTCCTTCACCGCGGCCTCCAGCTCGTCGAGGCCCACCGGCTTGCGCACCAGCTTCGCCTCGCGCGCGAACTCCAGCACTCGCGCCGAAGAGTCCGCGGTCAGGAGCACCACCCGCGCCTTGTGCCCGCGCAGCTTCTCCAGCACCTGCTCGCCGTCCACGTCGGGCATGTGCAGGTCGAGCAGGATTACGTCGGGAACGCCGGAGCGGGAGATCAGCTCCAGCGCCTCGCGGCCGCCGCCCGCCTGCTCGACGAGGTATCCGGCGTACGAGAGCGCGTCCGCCAGCGCCTCGCGCGTGTCGGCATCGTCGTCCACCACCAGGACCCTGCAAGGTGTGCTCATGCGGGTGCGAACCGGTGGTCGCGGGACTTTCATTCCCGCACGGCGTCGGATAGATCGGTCCCGTGCGCGGCACCTTCCGGCGTGACCTGACCCTGGCTCCCGGGCCCGAATTCCGCCTCCGCCGGCGGCCGACGGCGCGGGCCTATTCGAGCCTGCTCGCGCTCGCCGCCATCGGCTGGGGCGCCTTCGACGTGTGGGCGGGCTACCGCTGGGTCGGCGCCGCCACCATCGTGCTGGCGGCCGCTTTCGTGGTGCAACTGGTGCAAGCGGAGCTGGATGCCTGGCGGCTGGACTCCGCCGAGCTGCGCTCGCGGAGCCTGCGCGTGCCCATCGGCGAGATCACCGGCGTCCACGTGGAGTTCACCGGGCGCACCGCGCGGGCCTGGGTGGAGACGCGGGGCGAGCCGGTGGCGCTGGTGGAAGGGGCCGAGGCGGAGGTGCGAAACATCGCCGACCGCCTCTCCGGCACCCTGAGCCTCGCGGCGCTTCCACAGGACCACATGCTGCAGTGAACGGCGGGCCATGGGCCCGCCGGGCGGCGAATGCAGGTAAGCTGCGGGTCCGGTGGCCATCCTCGCCCTGCTCATTGCCGCCGCCGCGGCCGCCGGCGCTCCCCGCTTCCGCGTGCAGGCGCTGCGGATCGAAGGCGACGTCGCGTCGGTGGTGGCCGCCGACCTGGACGGCGACGGGCGCAAGGACCTGCTCGCCGTCTACAAGACCGGCCTGCCGCCGTACCAGAAGCGCTTCTTCGCCATCTTCTGGAACCGCGCCGGCGTGTTCGCTCCCCGGCCCGACCTGACCCTCTCGGTGGACGAGGCGGAGGCCTGCGCGTTCGACGTCGGCAAGACCTTCGGCGCGGGAGAGGACCTGCTCGTGATCACGCCGCGCGGAGTGGAGGCGAAGTCGTTCCCCCGCCGCCTTCCGGCGCCTGCGCGCAAGCTGGTGGACCAGGCGACGATGTTCCACCAACCCATCCTCGGCGAGCTGCCGCGCGTCCGGGTGCTGGCCGACGTGGCGGGAGAAGGCAGCCACGACCTGCTGGTGCCGGCGCTGGGCTCTTTGGCCATCTTCCGCCGCGGCGCCGAGCGCTACGAGAAATCCGCCGAGGTGATGATCGACATGGAGGTGACCGGCGGCCCGCGCCGCAACCAGGGCGTCGAGGTTCGCTACGGCTTCCCGGCGCTGCACGTGGCCGATTCCGACGGCGACGGACTGCGCGACCTGTTCGCGGTGCAGGAAGACCGTGTCGCCATCTACCGGCAGGGCCCCGGCTTCACCTTCCGTCCCCAGCCGGATTTCTCACGCGACTTCGCCGTGCGCACGCCCGCCGACCACCTGGAGCGCGGCACCTCCGCCACCACGCTGGTGGCGGACCTGGACGGGGACGGCATCGCCGATCTGATCGTGCGCAAGCAGGTCTTCGAGGGCGTCACCTCCGCCCGCAGCACCAGCTACGTCTTCCTCGGCCGCAAGGACGGATTCGGCAAGCAGCCGGTGCAGGAGCTGGAGAGCGAAGGCGTGACGCTCCTGCAGCCGCAGCTTCTCGACATGGACGGCGACGGGCATCCCGATCTGGTGGTGCCCTACACCAGCTTCGGGGTCTTCGCGCTCATTCGCATGCTGACGGCGAAGACGGCGAAGGTGACGTTCCAGATCTTCCCCTTCGATCCCCGGACGCGCAGGTTCGCGCCGGAGCCGGCCAGCGAGCGCAGCCTCTCCTTCAAGGTTCCGCTCTCCGGCGACGTGGACCTGCAGGCCATCAGCCTGGCCGCCGACGTGACCGGGGACCACCGGCCCGACCTGATCTTCGGCGCCACCGAGCAGGAGCTGGAGATCTACCCGGCGTTGGGCGGCGGAGAGTTCGCCAGGGCGCCGGCAGAGGTGGTGGAGGTGCGCGCCGCCGGCGTGCTCGATGCGGTGGACCTGGACGGCAAGGGCCGCAGCGACCTGATCCTGCACTATCCTCAGACCAGCGGGCACCGGGGCGAGATCGTGGTGCTCACCAACCTGGGAGGCTGGTGATGGCGCTCTACGTGAGGCAGCTCAAGCTCGGGCCCATGGACAACTTCGTCTACCTCCTCGGGGCGGAGGGCGCGCGCGAAACCGCCATCGTCGATCCCGCCTGGGACGTGGAAGCGGCCGCGCGCGCCGCGGAGGAGGACGGCCGGACGCTCACGCACGCACTCGTCTCCCACCACCACTTCGATCACGTGAACGGGCTGCCGATGGTGCTGGCGAAGGGCGGCATCCGCGTCTTCGCGCACGGCGCGGACGTGCCCAGGCTCGCCCCGGAGCTGCAGAAGGAAGTGACCGCGCTCGCCGCGGGCGACGCCGTGGAGGTGGGGCCGCTGCGGGTGGTGGCGATGCACACGCCCGGCCATACGCCCGGGTCCACCTGCTGGCACGCGCAGCAGGCGCTCTTCGCCGGCGACACCGTCTTCGTCAATGCCTGCGGCCGCTGCGATCTGGCCGGCGGCGATCCGGAGCAGATGTTCCACAGCCTGCGCCGCGTGTCGCAGCTTCCCGACGACGTGCGCCTCTACCCGGGCCACGACTACGGCGACGTGCCGGTCTCGTCGATCCTGCGCGAGAAGCAGAACAATCCCTACTTCCAGAAGCTCGCGTCGCTCACCGACTTCCTCGCCTGGCGCATGCGCCCGCGGGATTGAACCGCTACTCGGCCTTGCGCAGCAGCACCCAGCCCCTGGCGCGCCGGATCTCCCGCCAGCCCGGCGCGCCGTGCGCCAGATCCTCCTGCACGATGGCGACTCGCGCCGTGGCGCTCTCCGCGGCCGGCAGCGCCCGGCGTGGATCCGGCTCGACCTGCCGCTCCGCTGAAAGCGACGCGAGCGTTCGCCACGACGTGGGCGACGAGATCACCAGGATCTCGTCCCCCGGCGCGAGGCGATCGAGCTCGGGAGCGAACTCGGAAGATCCGGTGCATGGCTTTCCGTCCACGGCGCGGCCGATGAGCGGCGCGCAGGCCACCGCGCCGCCCGCCAGCACCAGGAGCAGCAGCCTGACCGCGCGCTCGTGCCGGTCGAGCCATTCCGCCGCCGGCAGGCAGGCCGCCCCGGCGAGGAGCGCGAGCGCGGGGTAGGCGATCAAGGCGTGGTTCCAGACCTTGCGGGCAGGAAGGCAGAGGGCAAGCAGGATGAGCGCGCTCCACGGCCAGAGCACGCGCGCCTTCGCCGGCCGCAGCCATGCCGCAACCGCGACCAGCGCGAGGCCGGGCCAGAAGCGTCCGGCTACGGTCAGGAAGGGAAACCACCATTGCGTCGAGCCGTCGGTCCGCCGGCCCAGCGCGGAGCCGAGGAGCTGGCTCTGGACGTATCCCGTCCACCATCCGGCATGGAGCACGGCGCGATCGACGGCGAGAAACGCCACCACCGGAACGCAGGCCACCGCCGCCCCCAGCGCGCCCCGCGCCAGCGGTCGCCATGACCGATCGACGATGGCGCGGGCGGCCGCGCTGGCGAAGAAGGGAACGAGGCCGAAGGGCGGCTTCACCAGCATGGCGAGCGCAGCCAGCGCGGACGCGATGGCCCAGGATCGCCGCGAACGCCAGCCGAGCAGCGCGGGCACGCACGCTGCGGTCGAAAGCAGGACCAGCAGAGGGTCCAGCCGGACGGCGCCGCCGTAACGGAAGAACGTCTCGGTCGTGGCGAGCACCAGGCCCGCGGCGAGCCCCGCCCAGCGGCCGAGGAGCGCATCTCCGGTCCAGACGACGAGAGCGAGCGTGAGCACGGAGAAGAGCGCCGCCAGCGCCGGCCCGGCATGCTCGCCCAGCGCCGCGACCGCGACCGCATACGGCCAGAGAGCGAAGGGCAGGTGCTCGCGAAAGCGCGGGTAGAGGTGCTCGAGATATCGCGGGTCCAGCCAGGCTCCGGACCGCGCCATCGTGCGCACGACCACCTGGTAGAGCTGCGCGTCGGTATCGTCGAAGTGTGCGAGCCATGGCGCCGCCAGGAGCGCGGCGCCGGCGAGAAGGATCGCGGCCGCGCAGATGCGCCCGGACGATGTCGAGCGACCCGCGCCGGCGGAGGCGGCCACCGGGCCCTCATACCATGGCGTTCGATCCGGCCCGCCCGGTCACAGGCGGGCGGATGTCAGCCAATGGCGGTTCTGTTCGGTGCCGTCGAAGGCTTGCGTGGTCTTGAACTTCTCCCACTTGCCGCCCTGCGCCTGCGGCGCGGTGCGCTCGAGCAGCGCCGCGCGCTCCGCGGGCGCCATCGGCGAGAAGGAGGTGGCGAGCCAGAGCGCCTGCTCGAGGACGCCTTCGCTGTCGCAACCAGTGATGGTCACGGCCACGCCCGGCACGCTCATGGCGTAGCGCAGGCACTCCACCGCGCTCGCGGCTCCGGACTCGAGGATCAGCCCCGCCGCCATCGGCTTCATGCCGAGGACGCCGATTCCCTCCTCCTGCGCGAGCGGGATGATCTCTTTCTCGAAGCTGCGAAAGTGGGCGTCGAAGACGTTGATCGGCATCTGCACCGTGTCGAAATGGAAGCCGCTCCTGCGCGCCGTCTCGATCATGCGGCGGTGGATGCGCGGGTCCTTGTGGCCGGTGAAGCCGATGAAGCGGAGCTTGCCCGCCTTCTGCGCCGCCTGCAGCGCCTCGATGGTGCCGCCCCTGGCGAAGCAGCGCTCCGGGTCGTCGTCGCGGATGACCTCGTGGATCTGCACCAGGTCGATGCGGTCGGTCTGCAGCCGCCGCAGCGATTGCTCCAGCTGCTCGCTCGCCGCCTGCGCGGTGCGCCCGTCGAGCTTGGTCATGAGGAAAGCCTTCTCGCGGTAGCCGTCGCGCAGCGCCTTGCCCATGCGCGCCTCGCTCTCGCCTCCGTTGTAGTCCCAGCAGTTGTCGAGGAAGTCGAGCCCGTGGTCGAGCGCCCTGCGCACCATCCGGATCGCCTCTGCCTCGCCGGGCAGGCCCAGGTGATACCCGCCCAGCCCGACGATGGAGACGCGCACGCCGGTGCGGCCCAATTCGCGCGTCTGCGCCCTGGCGCCGGAGGGGATGCGGTGGCGGCCCTTTGCCACCCGTCCCGGCGGCGCGCCCCCCGCCTGCTCCCGCGGCCCTTGCGCCCCCTTTGCTGCCCCCGCCACGGTGGTCCCCAGCAGCGTCTTCAGAACCCCTCTGCGAGTGGCCATGGGCACAAACCTATGCATGGCCGCTCACAGCGCCTCCGCCGCACGGCGCAGAGCACCGACCGGGTCCACCGAGACGACCGGCCCGTGGCAGGTGAACACGTGCTGCAGCCCCCCGGTGTCGGCCAGCTTCAGCAGATGTGCCGCCAGCGCGCGGCGATCGCTCATGCCGATCCAGCGGATGAGCCGCGGCACGCGCAGATCGCCGGTGAACCCCAGCGCCGCGGCGACGAGCCCGCCCAGGCCGGGCATCGGCGTCATGTTGGTGAGCACGTCGCCAGGAAAACAGAGCGACGCGCGGGAAGCGGCGCGGGCGGTGCACACCACGTCGCCCATCTTGGTGCCGGCGACCGGCTCGACCATCAGGCCGGGGTCGGGGGGAAGCAGCTCCAGCCAGCCGTCCACGGGCGCGATCTGGGCGATGCGCCTGCGCGCGGCCGGCGCCGCCAGGACCTTGAGCTGGGGATAGCGCGCCTTGTACGAGCCGAGATCGATCCGGTGGAACCCGTTGGCCGCGACCACGAACGCCGGCCTTCCCCACGCCTCCAGCTCCCGCATCGCGGGCTCGTCGAGCGCGATGGCGTTGAGGAAGACCAGCTCTCCCGTGCCCAGGCGGCCCACTCCCATGCGCCGCTTCATCGGCCCGCGGGGGAGGTCGGCCTCCACCGTCCAGAGGTTTTCCTGAAGCTTCTCGATGGGACGATGGGGAAGGACGGTCCAGGGCCGCGGCATGGGCCGCAGCTTACAGCGCCGGAGCCGGACGGGCGCGCTGCGGGCCGGAGAGCACGTGCCGGAGGGTCAGGGCGACGAGCAGGAGCGACAGCGCTCCCCAGAGAACGCCCCAGACGATGGCCGGAACGAGGGTGACCCTGGCGAGCGCGTCGGCGTCGGAGCCGCCGGGCCCGCCGGTCAGGTGCAGGAGGTCGTCGCGGATGTCGTAGAGCGCGTAGCAGCACGAGAACGCCGCCAGGAAGACCAGCACCGCGCGGCGCAGGAGCGCGGGCCCGAAGCGCGCCAGGAGGCCGAGGCCGAGCGCGCAGCCGCCCACGAAGAGGAGCGTGAAGCCGTCGCGGACGTAGAGCAGCGTGACCAGCGTGCACCAGCCGGCGAGGGCGATCAGCGGCCACCGGCCCTGGCGCGTGCGCGCCGCAAGGTACAGCAAGACCGAGCCGGAGACTGCGGAGCCCACGTAGCCCGCGCTCGAGACCACCACCTCGCGAAAGAGGGAAGGGGGAAACCGCGAGATCGTCATCCCGCCCTGGTCGGGGCTGATGCGGATGGACTCGACCGACCCTCCGACCAGAAGCGCGGCGGCGGCATGGCCGCTCTCGTGCATGAGGACGACCAGCAGCTTGAAGGGATAGAGCGGCCACGAGCTCCAGAAGAGGATGCCCACCACCGCGGCCGCCGCCAGGGCAAACAGGAGCTTGCCGTCGAGGTGGTTGCGCGAATCCATGCCGCGTACTCTAACGTGCGGCGAGGGCCAAAGTTTCAAGCCATGTCCGATCTGCTCCTGCACGGAACTCTATACACCCTGGACCCACGCCGGCCGCGCGCTGCCGCCGCGCTGATCCGCGACGGCGAGTTCGTCCGCGTGGGCAGCCGCGAGGAGTGCGACCGCGACGCCAGGGCAGGCGCGCAGGTGATCGACACCGGGCAGGGCTGCGCGGTGCCCGGGCTGATCGATGCCCACGGCCACCCCCTCCTCCACGGCCGCCTGCTCGCCGAGGTGCGGCTTCAGGGAGCGGCTTCCGCGCAGGAGTGCGCGTCGCGCGTCGCCGGGTATGCCCGGACGGTGCCCGCAGGACAGTGGATCCGTGGCGGGGGCTGGGACCAGAACGCCTGGCCCGGCCACGCGTTCCCGGATGCGGCCGAGCTCGACGCGGCGGTGCCCGCGCATCCCGCCGCGCTGCTGCGCCTCGATCTGCACGCCCTGTGGTGCAATACGCGCGCGCTCCAGGCCGCCGGCATCGCCAGGGGTACTTCCGACCCGCCGGGCGGTCGCATCGTCCGCCGGCCCGACGGCACGCCGTCCGGGGTGCTGGTGGACGCCGCCATGGACGTGGTCCGCCGGGCCATCCCGCCGGCTTCCGGGAACGACACGGAGGCGAACATCCTGCGCTCGCTGCGCGCGCTGGCGGCGGTGGGCCTGACCGCGGTGCACGATGCGTCTGCGGGGCCGGCGGCGCTGGAGACGTACCTGCGGCTGGCCCGGCGCGGCGAGCTGCCCGTCCGCGTGTACGCGATGATCGACGGCCAGGGCGATCATCTGGCCGAGCAGATGCGCGCCTGGCGCGAGAAGCCGCAGGTGGGCCTGCTCACCGTCCGCAGCGTGAAGCTCTTCGCCGATGGCGCGCTGGGCAGCCGCGGCGCCGCCATGTTCGATCCCTACGAGGACGATCCGGGCAACACCGGCCTCTGGCTGATGGAGCCGCGCGAGCTGCAGGCGCGCATCGCGCGGGCCACCGCGGCCGGCTTCCAGCCCTGCGTTCACTGCATCGGCGACCGCGCCTGCGCGATGGTGCTCCAGGCCTTCCTGGCGGTGCCGCCGGAGCTGCGGCCGCGGGCCGAGCACCTGCAGATCCTCCGGCCGCAGGACGTGCCGCTCCTGCGCGGCAGCCGGGCCATCGCCTCCATGCAGCCCACCCACGCCACCAGCGACGGGCCCTGGGCCGAGTCGCGGCTCGGGCAGGGGACCGGGCGGCAGCGCGGCGCCTATGCATGGCGGCAGGCGCTGAAGGCGGGCGCGACGCTGGCGTTCGGGAGCGACTTTCCCGTGGAGGGCATCGACCCGCGCGAGGGCCTCCGCGCGGCGGTCGCGCGCAAGACCGCGTCGGGAAAGGCGTGGATGCCGGAGCAGCGCCTGACTCGCGAGGAGGCGTTGCGCGCCTTCACCAGCGGCGCCGCGTTTGCGGAATTTGCCGAGGAGCGCCGGGGTTGCATCCGCGAGGGCTTCGACGCCGATCTCACCGTCTTCGGCGCCAACCTCATGACGCTGCCCGCGGACCGGCTTCCGCAGGCGCCGATCACCGCCACCGTCGTGCAGGGACGCGTGGTCTACGCAGGAGATTGAATGCCGGTCGCGCCGCTTTCGAACTGCCCCGACGTGGAGGACTGCCTGGCCGATCCCTCGGAGATCGGCCGCGTCTGCACCTTCGGCCCCATCTGCGGCACCTGTGTCGTGTACCGGGTCATCGAAGGCCGCAACGGCCTGCTGCTCGGCACCTGCCGCATCCGCACCGACCGGGGTGAGTTTCCCTGCACCGCGCCGGTGTGCGATTCCTACGCGCCGCGGGCAGGAGCGCAGCCGCCCCCGCTGGTGAAGATCGCCAAGGCGCCGATGCCGCGCTCGCGGCGCGAACCGCCCGCCCCGGTGGTACAGCGCAGGATTCCCGACGGACCGGTTGGAGAGCTGGAGATGACGAGAGAGGAACTGAAGTCGTTGATCCGCGAGGCCATGGACGAGGAGCGGGGCGGAGGGCTCGCGCCGCTGGCCCCGCGATGGGAAGGCGGCACGGCCGTGCTCAAGCCCGCGGACCCCGCGCTGCAGGCGAAGGAGCTGCCCCTGGACGCGCTCTTCCACAAGGTGGTGATGATCCGCGACCGGCTGCGCGTGCTGGAGCAGAAGATCAATGCCAACGGCAAGCTCAGCGACGCGGAGAAGGTGGACCTGCAGGCCTACGTGACCGCCTGCTACGGCTCGCTCACCACCTTCAACGTGCTCTTCCGCGACCGCGACGACGGCTTCAAGGGCAGCGGCGGCAAGGAGTAGCTGAGGCGAGGAAGACGGCGCTTGCATTTCGCATGCAGCGCCAGCACAATAGCAGCATGGCTCGGTCCATCACCATCCGCGACGTCCCCGACAGAGCGCGCGACGAGCTGGCGGCGCGCGCGGCGCTCTCGGGACGGTCGCTGCAAGAGTATCTTCGCGCGCAGCTCATCGAGCTCGCCA
>DASSQZ010000239.1:0-16689 GCA_035702105.1 Myxococcales bacterium
GGCGCCTTCGACGGGCTCAAGATCGTGCCGCCGGGCATGGGCATCGTGCACCAGGTCAACCTCGAGTACCTGGCGCCGGGCGTGCACGTGAAGGACGGCGTCTACTTCCCCGACTCGCTGGTGGGCACCGACTCGCACACCACCATGATCAACGGCCTGGGCATCGTGGCCTGGGGCGTGGGCGGCATCGAGGCGGAAGCGGCCATGCTGGGACAGCCGGTGTACTTCCTCACCCCCGACGTGGTGGGCGTGAACCTCCAGGGCACGCCCGCGCCGGGCGTCACCGCCACCGACGTGGTGCTCACCATCACCGAGATGCTTCGCAAGGCCAAGGTGGTGGGGAAGTTCGTGGAGTTCTTCGGCGAGGGCGCCGCGGCGCTGGCGGTGCCGGAGCGCGCCACCATCGCCAACATGGCGCCCGAGTACGGCGCCACCATGGGCTACTTCCCCATCGACGAGCTCTCCTGCCAGTACCTGCTCGCCACCGGCCGGCCCAGGGACAAGGTGGACGCGCTCCGCGCCTACTTCAAGGCGCAGGGCCTCTTCGGCGTGCCGCGCAAGGGCGACTGCGACTACACGCAGACGCTGGAGCTGGATCTCGGCAGCGTGAAGCCCAGCGTGGCCGGCCCCAAGCGGCCGCAGGATCGCATCGAGCTGCCGAAGCTGAAGGAGACCTTCAGCCGCCTCCTTCAAGAAGCGGCGCCGAGCGGCTACGGCAAGAAGAACGAGCTGGGCAAGCGGTTCCAGCAGGTGGTGGAACCGCCGCCCATCCAGAACGTCCAGGGCGGCGGAGGGCAGGACGGGGAGCCGGGCACGGTGCGGACCGGCGTCTCGGACAGGAACACCAACCCGCTCACCGAGACGGAGATGATGACCAACCGGCCCACGCCGGACCGGGTGCCCACCCAGGAAGTGCACCAGATGAAGATGCCGGTGGACATCGGCCACGGCGACGTGCTGATCGCCGCCATCACTTCGTGCACCAACACCTCCAACCCGTCGGTGATGCTGGCAGCGGGGCTGCTCGCCAAGAAGGCGGTGGAGAAGGGCCTGCACATCCGGCCGGAGGTGAAGACCTCGCTCGCTCCCGGCTCGCGGGTGGTCTCGAAGTACCTGGAGAAGACCGGGCTGCAGCCCTACCTCGACAAGCTCGGCTTCAATACGGTGGGCTACGGCTGCACCACCTGCATCGGCAACTCCGGGCCGCTCGACCCGCACGTCGAGCAGATCGTCACCAGGAACGACGTGGTGGCGGCGAGCGTGCTCTCCGGCAACCGCAACTTCGAGGCGCGCGTCCACCAGAACATCAAGGCCAACTTCCTCATGTCGCCGCCGCTGGTGGTGGCGTTCGCCATCGCCGGGCGGGTGGACATCGACATGGACAAGGAGCCGATCGGGCTCGACCGCGAGGGCAAGCCGGTCTTCCTCAAGAACATCTGGCCCAGCCCGCAGGAACTGAACGCGGCCCTGCAGGCGGCCGGCGATCCGAAGATGTACGAGCAGAACTACGGCGGCAACCTCGCCCGCGACGCGAAGGAATGGAACGAGATTCCCGCAGCCGCAGGCGAGGTATACGGCTGGGACCGCAAGAGCACCTACATCCGCGAGCCGCCCTACTTCGAGAAGTTCGGGCCCAGGGCGCCGGGCGTGGCCGACATCAAGGGCGCGCGGCCGCTGGCCATCTTCGGCGACTCGGTGACCACCGACCACATCTCGCCCGCAGGCTCGATCAAGGCCTCCAGCCCGGCCGGCAAGTACCTCGTCGCGCAGGGCGTGCGGCAGGAGGACTTCAACTCCTACGGCGCGCGCCGCGGCAACCACGAGGTGATGGTGCGCGGCACCTTCGCCAACGTGCGGATCAAGAACCTCATGGTCCCGGGGGTCGAGGGCGGCGTCACGGTGATCGACGGCAAGCGCGAGTCCATCTACGACGCGGCGATGGAGCACCAGAAGCGCGGCACTCCGCTGATGATCTTCGCCGGGCACGAGTACGGCACCGGCTCGTCGCGCGACTGGGCGGCCAAAGGCACCATGCTCCTGGGCGTGCGGGCGGTGGTGGCGAAGAGCTTCGAGCGCATCCACCGCTCGAATCTCGTGATGATGGGAGTGCTGCCCTGCCAGTTCAAGGACGGCGCGGACGCGGCATCCTTGAAGCTGGACGGCACGGAAACGTTCGACCTGCTCGGCCTTGCGAAGAACCTTTCGCCGCGGCAGGACGCCCGCCTCGTCATCCACCGCGCCGGCGGCGCCGCGCAGGAGGCGGCGGTGACGGTGCGCATCGATACGCCCATCGAGGTGGAGTACTTCCGCCACGGCGGCATCCTGCCGTACGTGCTCCGGCAGATCCTGGGGATGGTTTAAGCGCCGGCGTCATGCGACCGCGGCCCTTCAAGCAGGTCGACGTCTTCACCGCCGTCCCCTATCGCGGCAATCCGCTCGCGGTGGTGCTGGACGGCGGCGGTCTCTCCGACGAGGAGATGCAGCGGTTCACCGACTGGACCAACCTCTCCGAGGCCACCTTCCTTCTGCCGCCCACGCAGCCCGGCGCCGACTATCGCGTGCGCATCTTCTGCCCGGGGCGGGAGCTGCCCTTCGCGGGGCACCCGACCCTGGGGAGCTGCCACGCCTGGCTCGAGGCGGGTGGAAGGCCGCGCGAGGAGCTCATCATCCAAGAGTGCAGCGCAGGGCTGGTGAAGCTCAGGCGCGACGGGAGCCGCCTCGCGTTCGCGGCGCCGCCCTTGCGCAAGAGCGGACCCGTCGCCGAGGCGGAGGTGGCGCGGGTGGCGCGCGGCCTCGGCGTCGCGCGCAGCGAGATCGTCGCCCATGCCTGGTGCGACAACGGACCGAACTGGTGCGCGGTCATGCTCGAGAGCGCCGCGCGGGTGCTGGCGCTGAAGCCCGACGGGGAGGTCCTCGCCGGCATGGACGTCGGCGTGGTGGGCGCGCGCGGCAAGGGCGACGAGTGCGCCTTCGAGGTCCGCGCCTTCTTCCCCGGAAACAACGGCATCACCGAGGACCCGGTCACCGGTAGCCTCAACGCCGCGCTCGCGCAATGGATGATCGGCGCCGGGCTTGCGCCGCAGAGCTACGTGGTGAGTCAGGGAACGGCGCTGGGACGCGCCGGGCGCGTGCACGTGCAGCAGGGCGCGACGGGCGAGATCTGGATCGGCGGCGCCTCGGTGACCTGCGTCGAGGGACAGGTCCGCCTCTGAGTCACCGGCGTTCGAGTTTCCTCTTCGTCGCGAGCGTGTCACGCAGGACCGGTAGCACGGCGCGGTCCTTCGGACGGTTCGCGGCCGCCTTCGAGCGGATCACGTCTGCCAGGGCGGCCACCCGGAGCTTCTCTTCGCCGACCGGAACGAGCTCCGCGCGGGAGCGGATGGCGGCGAAAGTCAGGCCGCCCGAGATCCGGTCGTAATGGATCTCCACCGGAACGGCGAGGCTGCCTTCGATCCACTCCACCTTGCTCAGTTCGGACACCGGGGCAGGCGATGCCCCGCCGATGGCCTTGGCGAATTGCGCCAGCTTCCGCCGATTGAGTTTCGTGTCGCGGATGAGCAGGTCGATGTCCTGCGTGGTCACCGGCGCTCCGTTGAGCATGCAGGCGGAGTTGCCGATGACGATCGCTTCCAGCCGCGCCAGGCGGAGGGCCCGGGCGAGCGCGACCAGCGTCTTCTCGGAGAGGTCAGAAGACGTAGCGGCCATCCTTCCGGCGCGCGATGAACACCGCCCTGCGCGCCGGCGGCAGCAGCAGGCAGCGTACGATCACGCGCAGGTCGCCAGGGTCGATTCCAGGAAGCTGCGGGCCAAGCCGCACGCACTCGTCCTGTACGCGGCGCGCGAACCGGTCGACGTTGCGCGGCCGTCCACCGAGCGCGCCATTCCGCCGCGCCGCCGCTGCCTTCGCGGCACTGCGGCTCGCCCCGCCCTTGCGGCCCATCTGCCTCGCGTCCACGGAGGAATCATAACCCAAGCGCTTGGGTTCGTGGGACCCGCTTCCAGCGGAAAGCGCCGCGAAGCCCCGGACGCAGCCACCCGAGCCGCGAGGATCTGTCATCATGATCGACAGCATGAAAGCGAACGGCCCATCGGCGCGGCAGATCTTCTCGCGAGGCGTGCGCCTGCGCTGCCCACGCTGCGGCGAAGGGCCCGTCTTCCGGCGCTGGTGGACGTACACTGAATATACCAACTGCCCGCGCTGCGACCTGCACTACGACCCGCGCGGCGAGTCGCTCGCTTTCATGTACCTGAGCACCGCCTTCCTCACCGGCCTGATGTTCATCGTGCTCATCACCGTGCCGCCGCAGCACCTGGGCACCTACCGCATCGGCCTCATCGCCGGGGCGCTGGCTCTGTACGGAGCCACCCTGCCGTTCCGCAAGGGCCTTGCCATCGCGCTGAACTACTTCAATTCTCGCTGACGTGTTCTGGCCGCGGTGGCTGTGGCTGCGCGCTCTGGGGCTGATCTTCCTGTCGGCCTTCTGGTCGCTCGCCTTCCAGATCACCGGCCTGAACGGCCCGCGGGGCATCCTGCCCGCCGGCGACTACCTGCTGGAGCTCCGTGCCGCGGTGGGCCTTGCCCGGGGGCTCTGGTATGCGCCGACGCTGTTCTGGCTCGGGTCCAGCGACGCCGCGCTCCTCGGCGTCACCCTGCTCGGCGCGGCCGCGTCCGTCCTGCTGATCCTCGACCTGGCGCCGCGGGCCTGCATCGCGGTGGCGTTCATCTGCTTTCTCTCCTTCGTCGGCAGCGCGCAGGACTTCGCCAGCTACCAGTCGGACGGGATGCTGCTCGAGGCGGCCTTCATCTCCTTCTTCCTCGCCCCGCGCGGACTCCGACCCGGGCTCGGCGCGCACGATCCTCCCTCCCGGTTCGCCCTCTCCATGCTGCTCTGGGAGTGGTTCCGCATCTACTTCGAGTCCGGCGTGGTCAAGATCCTCTCCGGCGATCCGCAGTGGCGGACCCTCACGGCGATGGACCACTATTACGAGAACGGGCCCTTGCCGAGCTGGGTGGGCTGGTACGTGCAGCAGCGCCTGCCGCACGGGTTCCACGCCGCGACCGCGCTGCTCGTCTTCGTCCTCGAGCTGGTGGTCGTCTGGCTCGTGCTCCTGCCCCGGCCGTTCCGGATCGCCTGCTTCTGCATCGTCACGCCGTTCCAGGCCGGCATCATCCTCACCGCCAACTATGCCTTTCTCAATTACCTGGTGCTCTTCCTCGGCGTGCTCCTGCTCGACGACCGCGCCCTGCGCCTTCCCGCTCCGGCGCCTGCCTGGAAGCGCTCTTCCTGGCCCTCGCGCGCGGCCCTGGGCGTCGTGCTCTACGTCACCGTCGTCCTGATGCCGGGGCTTTCGCGGGCAGTGCCGCGGCCGCTGATGGCCCCGGCGCTGGCGCTGGAGCCGCTGCGCATCGCCAACCGCTATGGCCTCTTCGCGGTCATGACCAGGGAGCGCTACGAGATCGAGTTCCAGGGCTCGCGCGACGGCAAGCACTGGACCGCCTATACCTTCCGCTACAAGCCGCAGGACCCGATGAAGGCGCCCGGCATCTACGCCCCCTACCAGCCGCGCTTCGACTGGAACCTGTGGTTCGCCTCGCTGGGCGACTGGCGCACCTACCCCTGGGTGGTGCGCGTCGAGCTGCAGCTCCTCGAGGGATCGCCGGAGGTGCTGCGCCTCTTCGCGGGCGACCCCTTTGCCGGGACTCCGCCTTCCCTGGTCCGCTCGGTGAAGTGGCGGTACCGCTTCACCACCCGCGAGGAGAAGAAGCGCACCGGCGCGTGGTGGAAGCGGGAGGAGGTGGGCCCTTACGCTCCCTCGCTGAACGGCGGGCCGCAGGCGCCCCGGTAGCTGCCGCGCGAATCCTTGCGCCTTCGGCGCGCATCTGTTGCGCATGAAGGCCGCGCTCCTTTTCGCCCTGCTCGCCGCCTTTCCTGCCCGCGCCGAGCGGAGCTGGCAGGTGGAGCCCGGGCAGGCGCTGGTCACGGTGGATGGTCCGGCCTTCTCCGCCTTCTCCCACGGCGTCACCGGAACGCTCACCGAGCTGGACGACGGCCTCGTGCGGCTGGAGCTGCGGCTGCCCATCGCCTCGCTCACCACCGGCGACGCGAGTCACGATCGGCGCGCCGTGCGCCGGGGCGAGGCCGTCTTCGAAGGCGTGGCCAGGGGCGGCGGCGACACGCTCCATTTCGTCGGCACGCTCGGCCTGCACGGCGTCTCGCGCCCACTGATTCTCGACGTGGCGGTCTTCCGTACGCCCGCGAGCCTCATCGCCCATGCTTCGACGGTCTTGCGCCTGCGGGATTACGGCGTCGACCTGAAGGCGGATGCGGCGCGTATCGAACTGGACGCCCGCCTGCGCCGCCCGGGCGTGGTCGCGGCGTCGCGCGGGTAGAATCGCGCTGCTTGAGCACTGCCCTCCTCGCCCCTCTTGCGCCGGAGCAGGAAAACCTCCCGCTCACGCCCGAGCGCCTGCTCCCCGGGCATCGGGTGCGGCTGCTCTTCGGAGGGGTCGACGCCTACCCTGCCATGCTCGACGCCATCGCCACCGCGCAGAGCGACATCGCCCTGGAGACGTACATCTGGGCGAGCGACGACAACGGCCGCCGCTTCGTCGACGCCGTCTGCGTCAAGGCGCAGGAGGGCGTGCGCGTCCGCTGCGTCATCGACGGCGCCGGCTCCTTCGGCTTCTCCGGCGCCGACGTCGAGCGGATGCGGGCCGCGGGCGTGCTCCTCTCGGTGTTCCATCCGGTGGGCCCGTGGCGCGCGCGCTGGGGGTGGCAGGTCCGCGATCACCGCAAGCTCCTCATCGTGGATGGCCGCGTCGCCTTCGCCGGAGGCATGAACCTGGGCGACGACTACGCGCCCAAGGCGTGGGGAGGCCGGGGCTGGAACGACGTCCACGCGCAGGTCGAGGGACCGGTGGTGGCCGACCTGCAGGCGCTCTTCGAGACCACCTGGCGATACGCCTCGCCGGAGAACTGGGACCCCGACACGGCGCTGCCCGCGGCGCGGCCGCCCGCCCCGCAGATGGTTCCCATCCACGGATCGCCGACGCGGGTGCAGTCGCTGGCGGTGGGCCGCCTGCTCGCGCGCCGCTTCGTGCAGCATCATTTCCAGCACGCCATGCTGGCGGCGCGGCGGCGCATCTGGATCGAGGCGGCCTACTTCATTCCCAACCGCGCGCTGCGCGGCGCGCTCAAACGGGCAGCGCGGCGGGGAGTGGACGTGCGGGTGATCGTGCCGCGCTTCAACGACATTCCCGGCCTCGCGCACGCCTCGAAGTACACCTGGGCGTCGCTGCTCAAGGCGGGCGTGCAGATCTTCGAGTGGCTGCCGGGAATGCTCCACGCCAAGACGCTCACCATCGACGGCGCCTGGAGCGCGGTGGGCTCGTACAACCTGGACTCGCGCAGCCTGCTCTACAACTGGGAGGTCACGCTGGAGGTGCTGGACGTGCGCGTGGCCGAGGAGCTGGACGAGAAGTTCCGCAACGACCTGGAGATGTGCGAGCGGGTGGAGCCTGCGGAGTGGAAGAAGCGCGGCGCCTGGCAGCGCGTGCGGGAGAGGTTCTTCTACCTGTTCCGCGTCTGGCTGTAGCTGCTGGAAGTAGCTGGATTTGCTGCACTTCTTCTTTCACGCCTTCCTTGGAGCGGCCCTTTCGCGGCATGCTGCCCTCTCCGGAGATTCCCGATGACGCCGCGCCGACTCCTGCTCCTGCTCGCAGCCACGGGCGTGATCGCTGCAGGAGGTCTGCAGCTCTGGTCCAGCGGCTCGCCGGCCTCGGCGGCGCCACCGCCCGAAGCTCCCCCGCCGCCGGTCGCGCCGCGCATCGACGCGGCGCAGATCGTCACCGGGCGCCTGCCCATGGAGCGGATGCCCACCGAGATCGGCGACGCCCTGGAGCTGCAGTCGGAGGAGATCGTCAAGAGCGCGCAGGCGCTGGAAGGAAAGCAGGCGCGCATCACCGGCACCTGCGCGCCCGGCTCCGCCATCCGCGTCATCGCCGAGAACGGCACGGTGAGCTGCCAGCACCTGCCGCGCGGCGTGGTCTCGGTGGCGGCGCTCACCGCCCTGCCGCTGGTGACCGGGACGCCCACCGCGGCCACCAACGTGCGCGGGGGAGTGGGCCGCTACCAGACGGGCGGCGAGGACGATTTCCTGGTCGCACCCGTGGCGCTGCCCGACGGCGCCATCGTGACCGGATTCACCTACGTCTTCTACGACTCCGCGCCCGACATCGACGGCGCCGCCTACCTCTACCGGAGCGACGGACAGGAGATCGCCGAGGTCGCGACCCAGGGCGCCGCCAACGAGGTGCGCGTGGCCTCGACCGATCGCATCGAGGCGAAGAAGGTGGATGCGGCGCGCTATGCGTACCTCATCTACTTCCAGACCTCGACCCGGGCCGGCACCTCGCTCGTCCCCATCTCCGCCTCGGTGACGTACCGGCTGCCCTGAGGCGGCCGGCCGCCGCAGAAGCACCAACGGTGGGTTCTCTTCGTGGTCTCATACAACCGTGAGCGCTTTCGGGGCCTATTCGACAGGGATTCCGGCCGCGTCTTTGCGAACATGTCGTTCTCCAGATGCTATTTCGAGAGGTGCGGGTGTTCGATTTCTCGACGGCCGTCGCTGCGAACCGTAATCCGCGACGTGACGCTGATCGCCTGCGAGCAGCGCGGTTGCGCCGTAGAAACCGCCGTTCTCGACACAGTGACAATCGACGGACTCAAAACAATCGGCCTCCTGCAGTGTTGGGGAGCGGTCTTCAAGCACGTCGTTCTTCGAGGTCGGATTGGCCGCGTGATGTTCAGCAGCATTCTCGCACCCGGAGTTGATGGGTTTGCGCCAAGAAACGAACAGCTGGAACTGGACGAGGCCAATGCGGCGTTCTACGAAACGGTCGACTGGGCCCTTGATCTCACTAAGGATTTCAAGCGCCTGGCAGATGGCCTGCGCGCGCTTCGTGACCACGGTATCGCTGAAGCGGATTAATCAAGCCGACACCGTATCGTTCGTTGTGACGAACACACCTCTGACTGATTCACTAATCCGACCAAACAATTGCCGCGCGGTGGGAATGGGCGTGAATGAGCGGTCGCGCGCGGGAGCCGGCGGACCTCCATCGGTCGGCCGGCTGCCTCGACGGCCGCCGGGATGAAAGCGGCAATGGTAGTCGGAACGACACGCGCGCGGCTGTCGCGGTGGCCGGACGGCCGATGACGGCAGCCGGCGACGGGGCGGCCATAAACCGCGTGAGCTCTGAACGGCGGCCGAGACGTGGCGTGCTCCCCGGCTCAGTACTCCGTCACCCACTCGATCTTGCCCTGCGGGAGCAGGTAGAGGATCAGCACGCGGCCGCGCTTGACGGTGGGCCGGTGCCCCGAGCCGGGCGCATACACCAGCCAGCCTGCGGAGCGGGCATCGAAGGTTGCGCCCCCGGTCTGCGGCATGATCAGGTCGATCTCGCCGTTCGGGTGCCGGTGGTAGTTGCCCACCAGATCGTCGATGTCCACCACGTCGACGCTGAAGCCGGAGAGTTCGGCGGCGGGCTCGAAGATGCGCCCGAACTTCCGCTTTCCCCCGCCCTGCGTGCACATCCACCCTTCCGCGATGCCCTCTCGGCACGCCGCTTCCAGGCGCCGGAAGACGTCGCCCTCCGGAGGGAAGGCCTGGTTGAGCCGGCGCTGCAGCGCCTCGTCCAGCCTGGCACCGGCGGCGAAGGCGGTGACGGTCTGCACCAGGGAGCGGAAGTCGGCGGGCTTCATGGACTGCGGATTCTACCGCCGCGGCGGGCGAACCACCTCAGTGCGTGCCCGCGAGCCTTGCCTTGGAGAGGAAGTCGGTCACCGAGGCCGCCAGCTCCGCCTCGTGACCCACCCAGAGATGGCCGCCCCGCTCGAAGCCGATGAACTTCGCGTGGGGGATGTGCTCGGCCGTATAGCGCGCGTTCGGGTACGTCCCGAAGAGGTCGTCCTCCACGCTGGCGATCAGCGTCGGCGCGGAGAGCGCCTCCAGGGGATAGCGTCGCAGCGATTGCGCGACGGCGCCCTCGTTGCGGAGGCCCTTCTCCCGCTCGCTGATGGGCTGGATCAGGTCGAGCATCGAATAGACCCGGTCCTCGGCCTTCGCGCTCTTCACGTCGGCGAGCGGCGTCGCCAGGATGGATTCCACCATGGTGCCGCGGAACAGCCGGGTCGCGACCCAGAAGCCGAAGTCGGAACCGAGCGTGTGATCGATGACGAACTGCTGGACCCGCGAAGGCGGCACGGAGGTGGACCGTTCGCCCCAGATCATCGGCACCAGCAACACCATGGCCGCGCAGCGCTCGGCGTGGCGCAGGCAGAACTGGACGGTGGACGGCGCGCCGGCGGAGACGCCCAGCACCGCCACCCGCTCCAGCCTGAGCGCGTCGAGGAGACAGGCGTGCGCGTCAGCCTGGGCCTCGGGCGAAGCATCGTCGGGCAGCGGCGTTCGCAGGTAGCCGAAGCGCGAGACGGCGATGGTGCGAAAGCCGCGCAGCGGCTCGCCGATGAGAAGGCCCTGATCGAATCCTCCTCCGGCGCCGTGGACGACCAGCACGGGCGGGCCCTCGCCGCGCGACGCGTCCTCGATGGGGCCGCACCGGGTCTGCGCCATGTTGCTCCCGGTCGCGACCCGATGCTGGGCTGCGATGATGACGTTGCGGTAGGCGACCGTGACCCACACCACCGCGACCGCCAACGCCGGTCCGGCTCCGACGCCGACCCACCGCCGAGCCTTCATCCCTGCACCCTCGCGCGCGACGAGCGCGCCTCACAAGGGCGATCGCATCCCCTGTGCCAGCGAGGGAGGCCGCGAGACACTCGCCGCGCGCTCTCACGCCTTTCCCTTGTCTCCGAGCAGCGATCGGGCGCGATCGCGCAGGACGTATTTCTGCACCTTGCCGGTGGAAGTCTTGGGCAGGTCGCCGAAAACCACCACGCGCGGCGCCTTGAAGTGCGCGAGTTTTTCGCGCGCGTAATCGATGAGCGCCTGCTCCGCCAATTTTTCGCCGGATTTGAGCGAAACGAATGCCACTGGCACCTCGCCCCATTTCGGGTCGGGACCCGCCACCACCGCCGTCTCCAGCACCGCCGGGTGCGCGGCCAGGGTCCGCTCCACCTCCAGCGAGGAGATGTTCTCGCCTCCCGAGATGATGATGTCCTTGGCCCTGTCCCGAAGCTCGACGTAGCCGTCCGGGTGCATGACGCCCAGGTCGCCGGTGCGGAACCAGCCGTCCGGCGCCGCGCGGCGGGTGGCCTCCTCGTCGCGGTAATAGCCGAGCATGATGTCGTTGCCGCGCATGGCGATCTCGCCCATGGTCCGGGCATCCGCGGGGACGTCGCTGCCGTCCGGCGCCACCACGCGCACCTGCTCGGCGATGACGTTGCCCACCCCCTGCCGCGCCTTGAGCTGCGCCTGCTGCGCGATGGGGAGCGCGTTCCATTCGCTGCGCCAGTCGCAGAGCACCGCGGGGCCGTAGGTCTCGGTGAGACCGTAGAGATGGGTGACGTCGATGCCGAGCTCGGCTGCGCGCGCGAGGATGGCCGGCGTGGGGGCCGCGCCGCCCGTGCCGAAGCGCACGGTCCTGCCCTTGGCGGCGTCGGGATGGAAGAGCATCATGGTGAGCACCGTGGGCGCACCGCAGAGGTGGGTGACCCCGGACTCGCGCAGGTGCTTCCAGATGCGCGCGGGCTCCACCGCGGGCAGGCAGAGGTGCGTGCCGCCGGCCGCCGTCACCGCCCAGGTGAAGCACCAGCCGTTGCAGTGGAACATCGGCAGGGTCCAGAGATAGCGCGAGTCGGCGTCGAGCTTCATCTGCATCGCCACCGCGAGCGACTGAAGATACGCGCCTCGGTGGTGGTACATGACGCCCTTGGGGCGGGCGGTGGTGCCGCTGGTGTAGTTCAGCGCCAGCAGGCCGCGCTCGTCCTCGACCTTGCCGGCGAAGGGCGCCGCTCCGTCCACCATCTTCTCGTACTCCGCCGCGCCGATGCGCTGCACGCCGGCCTTCCGCTCCACTTCGCGCGCGCAGCCGTCCAGCGGCGCGTCGTGCAGGAGCACCCGCGCGCCGGCGTGCTGCACGATCCAGGCGAGGTCGTCGGGAGTCAGGCGCACGTTGAGGGCCACCAGCACGGCGCCGGCGAGCGGAACCCCGTAGTGCGCCTCGAGCAGCAGGTGCGAATTGCTCGACACCACCGCGACGCGATCCCCAGGCTGCACGCCGCGCTCGCGCAGCGCGCCCGCGAGCTTCTGCGCCCGCGACCAGAGCTCGGCATAGGTGAAGGTCCGGTCCCCATCGATCACCGCGACGCGGTCGGCATGGACCCGCCCGGACCGCCGCAGGAAGGCGGTGGGAGTCAGCGGTTCGAAGCTCATCTCCTCCATCGTGCCCTCCCAGGAACGCATCCGACAACCTCACACTGCAATCCCACAAGTCCCCAAGCCGCGTGCGGCGGCCGGGACTAGACGGCGAGAAGGCGGTGCAGCGCCGGGTCGTTTCCGATCAGCTCGGCGCGCGAGGCGGCGTGGACCAGGTGGCCGCGCTCCATCACCAGCGCCCGGTCGGCCACCGCGCGGGCGAACATGAGGTTCTGGTCGGCGAGCAGCACCGTCACGCCCTCGCCGCGGATCTGCGCCAGCGCGTCGGCGAGGATGCGGACGATGAGCGGGCTCAGTCCCTCCGAGGGCTCGTCGAGGAGCAGCAAGGAAGGGTCGGTGGTCAGCGCCCGCGCGATGGCCAGCATCTTCTGCTCGCCGCCGGAGAGGTTGCGGCCCTTGCGGTCCCAGAGCTTCGAGAGCGGCGGGAAGATCGTCTCGATGCGCGCGCGCGTCCAGCGGGTCTTCTCGCGATGCAGCGCAAGCTCGGCCACGCGCAGGTTCTCGGCAGCGGTCAGGTCCGCGAAGATGCGCCGGTCGTCGGGGACGTAGCTGACGCCCAGCGCCGCGATGCGCTCCGGGGCCTGACCCGCGATGGCGCTGTTGCCCAGACGGATGCCGCTGCCCTTCCAGGGGGTGTTCAGTCCCGCGATGCTGCGGAGCGTGGTGGTCTTTCCCACTCCGTTGCGGCCGAGAAGGGCCACGATCTCGCCGCGCGCCACCGTGAAGCTGACCTGGTGGAGCACGTGCGAAAGGCCGTAGCCCGCGTCGAGCTTTGCCACCTCGAGCAGCGGCGCGCCCGCCTGCGCCGACGCCGCCGCCACCGGCGGCGCCACGTTCGCGTCGCCCAGGTAGATCTCGCGGACCCGCGCGTCGTCGCGAATCTGCTGCGGCGGCCCGTCCGCCACCACCTTGCCCTGGTGGAGCACGACGATGCGGCTGGCCAGCCCGAACACCACCTCCATGTCGTGCTCGACGAGCAGGATGGTCAATCCGGAGAGCCGGCGGATCTGGTCGAGGACCCGGTCGCGCTCGCCGGAGCCCATGCCGGCGGTGGGCTCGTCGAGCAGGAGCATGCGCGGCTCGCAAGCCAGAGCCAGCGCGATCTCCAGCAGGCGCCGGTCGCCGTGGGAGAGGACGGCGGCGTGCTCGATGGCGCGGCCGGCGAGGCCCACCGTCTCCAGCAGCTTGCGGACCCGCGGCCGCACGTCCTCCATCGCGTCGAGCCTGTTGAAGGCCCGCAGCGCCTCTCCAGTGCGGGCCAGCACCGGCACCGAGACGTTCTCCTCCACCGTCAGCCGGGGAAAGACGTTGGTCACCTGGAACGTCCGGGCCATTCCCTCGCGCACGCGCGCGCTGGGCGGCAGCCGGGTCACGTCCTTGCCGGCGAAGACGATGCTCCCCCGGTCCGGCCGCAGCTTGCCCGCGAGCAGGTTGATCAGCGTGGTCTTGCCCGCGCCGTTCGGTCCGATGACGGCGGTGATGCCGCCCTCTTCCAGCGCCAGGTCCACCCCCGCCACCGCGGTGAAGTCGTCGAAGGCCTTGGTCACCCCGCGCACTTCCAGGAGCGCGGTCATGTCCGGAACCTTCGCGCCATGAGATCTTCCACCGCGCCCACGATGCCGCTGCGGAAGGTGAGCACGCAGCCCAGCAGCACGAGCCCGAACACCAGCAGCCAGTACTCGGTGAAGCGGACGATGATCTCCTTGAGCCCCAGGTAGATCACCGCGCCGAGGATGGGGCCGAGGAAGGAATAGGGGCCGCCGATGAGGGTGGCCATCACCGGCTCGGCCGACTTGGTCCAGTGTGCCGTCGAGGGAGAGACCGTCTGCTCCAGCGGCGCGAGCAGCGCGCCGGAGAGACCGGCGAAGAGCCCGGCGGTGACGAAGGCGATGTAGATGGTGCGCCGCACGCGGATGCCGCTGAACTCCGCCCGCTCCGCGTTCTCGCGGATGGAGCGCAGCGACAGCCCCAGCGGAGAGGCCGAGAGCCGGTGCAGCACGGCCATCGAGATCAGCACCAGCGCCGCGGCGAAGAGGTAATAGCGCACCGGCGAGTCGAGGTTCACGTCCAGCGGCCCGGGCAGCCCGAGCTGCCCGCGGGGAATGCCGATGAGGCCGTCGTCGCCGCCGGTCACGTCGGTCCACTTCCAGACCACGGCGTAGACCAGCATGCCGAAGGCGAGCGTGAGCATGGAGAAGTAGATGCGCGTGTGCCGCACGCAGAAGGCGCCCAGGATCGCGGCGAGGACCGCGGCGGCCACCGCGCCGAGCAGGATGGACCAGAGCAGCGGCACGCCGGCGCGCAGGGAGAGCGCCGCGGCGTAGGCGCCGCCCGAATAGAACGCGCCCTGGCCAAAGGAAAGCAGCCCGGTCGTCCCGAAGAGCAGGTTGAAGGAGAGCGCGAGGAGCGCGAGGAGCAGCATGTTCAGGACCAGGTAGCGCAGGAACGGTCCCGCGAACACCGGGACGAGCAGGACGGCCAGCGCGAGGAGGGCTCCGGCGGTGGTGCGCGCGCGCATCAGCCCTCGCGAACCCCGAAGAGGCCCCAGGGGCGGACGATGAGCACGACCGCCATGGCCATGTAGCCGAGCGCCAGCTCGAACACCGGCATGAAGAGCAGCCCATAGGCGTGGAGCAGGCCGATCAGCACCGACCCGAGGAAGGCGCCGCGCAGGGAGCCGAGTCCGCCCAGCACCACCACCACGAAGGCCTCGATGATGATGAACTCGCCCATCCCCGGCGAGATGGCGCGCATCGGCATCGAGAGGGCCCCGCCCAGCCCCGCGAGCCAGGCGCCGAGGATGAACACCCAGGTGAACAGGCGCGAGGCGCGCACGCCGAGGCCCCGCGCCATCTCGCGGTCCGCCGCGGTGGCGCGGATGATCAGGCCGAAGCTCGTCTTCTCGAGAAAGAGCCAGAGGCCCAGGCCCACCAGGGCGCCCACCCCGAGGATGAAGAGGTGGTAGGTGGGCAGGATGGAATGGCCGATCATCACCGCGCCGGAGAGCGCGGCGGGCGTCGGCGGCGACTGGTAGACCGGCCCGAAGGCCAGCTTGACCACGTCGTCGAGCATGAGCACGAAGGCGAAGGTGAGCAGGAGCTGGAACGCCTCCGGCGCCGAATACACGCGCCGGAGGAATCCGAATTCAATCACCCATCCTGCCGCCGCCACCAGGACGGGGCCGACCAGGAGCGCCACCCAGAAGCTGCCGCTGATGCGGAACGCCACCCACGCGAAGTACGCTCCCAGCATGTAGAGGCTGCCGTGGGCGAAGTTCAGGACCCGCATCACCCCGAAGATCAGCGAGAGCCCCGCCGCCACGAGCCACAGGTACATGGCCTCGCTCAGGCCGACCAGGCCCTGGAAGAGCACTCAGCCCTCGACCGGCGCGAAGGGCGGTTTGCGGTAGTACTCGTCGGTGGGGAAGACCTTGAGGTTGGTGAGCACGGGCATGGGGAACTTCGGGTCGTGCTTGATCTGTCCCCAGGGCACCGAGTAGACGGCCTGGTGATCCTCCTTGCGGATGACGCACTTGCCCGCCGGACGATCCAGCTCCAGCCCTTCCAGCGCCTCGATCACCTTCTCGGTCTCGATCGACTTCGCCTTCTCCACCGCCTTCTTGAGAGCGTGGATGGCGGTGTAGGACGTCTCCGAAGGATAGCTCGGATACGAGTCCCAGCGCTTGCGGAACGCCTCGACGAAGCGCTTGTTCTCGGGCGTGTCGGGGTAGCCGAAGTAGTAGCGGCCCGACGCCCAGGTGCCGTCGGGATAGTCGGCGCCCAGGCCCTGGAGCACGTCCATGGCCGAGCCCATGCCGATCATGAACGCCTTGGTGTTCTCGAAGACCTTGAAGAGCCTCGCCTGCTTCACCATGGCCACGGCCTCGCCGCCCCACTCGGTGGAGAAGATGCCCTCGGGGTTGAGGCCCATCACCTTGCTGATGTGGCTGGAGAAGTCCACGGTGCCGAACTTGGCGAAGCTCTCGCCCACGAACTCCACGTCCGGCTTGAAGCGCTTGAGGTAGGCGCGGAACATCTTCCACGAGGTGTGCCCGTACTCGTAGTCGGGCGAGATGGTTGCCCAGCGCTTGACGGGAAGGTCCTTGGCCACCAGCGCCGAGGCGATGCCGTCCTGGTAGACGGGCACGCAGACGCGGAAGCACTGGCGCACGTGGCGCTTGTAGACCAGGTCCTCGTTGTACTTCTCGGTGGCGCCGTGGGTGACGATCAGCACCTTGTTGAGCGTGGGCATGATCTCGCCCACCGCCAGCGCCACCGCGCTGGAGTCGAT
>DASSQZ010000240.1:0-9095 GCA_035702105.1 Myxococcales bacterium
GCAGCCGTTGCAGATGTCCGGCTGCACGTACACGCTGCCGAACTCGGTGCGGACGATGGATCCGGTGGGGCACGCCTCCAGGCATCCGGCGCGCTCGCAGTGCTTGCACACGTCGGACATCATCAGCCAGGAGAAGTTGGACCCCAGGGTGCCGCCCAGGGGCACCGGCCGCTCCACGAAGGAGACGTGCCGCCAGGTGGAGGCGCCCAGGTGGCCGGTGTTGTCGTACGACAGGCCGGTGAAATTGAAGCCGTCGTCGGGCAACTGGTTCCATTGCTTGCACGCCACCTCGCAGGCCTTGCAGCCGATGCAGAGCGTGGTGTCGGTGAAGAATCCTTTCATCCCCTCACTCCTTGGAAGGCTCGTGCTGCAGCGGCTGCTCCTTGAAAGGCCTCAGCCCCGGGATGTCGCGCGGGATGGAGAGCTCCGGCAGCTCGCGGAAGCCGTTCACCGCCGCGCGACGTGGCCGCCCGCGCCTTCCCGGCCGGATGTCGCCGGTCAGCGCCTTCGACTCCTGGATGTGCACGTTGGGGTCGGCCACGAACGAGAGCAGATCGTTCGACGAGTCGCCGCGCACCCGCCCGGTGTAGCCCCAGTGGTAGGGCAGCCCGATCTGGTGGAGGGTCCGGCCGCGAACGCGCAGCGGTCGCAGCCGCCGCGTGACCAGGACGCGGCACTCGACGTTTCCGCGCGCGGTGGACACCGTGGCCCAGCCGCCGTGGACCAGCCCGCGCTCCTTCGCCAGCTCGGGCGAGACCTCGCAGAACATCTCCGGCATCAGCTCCGACAGCCAGGAGAGCCAGCGGGTCATGCCGCCGCCGGTGTGGTGCTCGGTCAGGCGATAGGTGGTGAGCACGAAGGGAAAGCGCGGATCGGCGAAGGCGCGGTGGTACGGGTTGCTGCCCGTGTTCCACTCCAGCCTGCGCGGGTTGCACTGCTGCGCGTAGAGCAGGTTCTGCACCGCGGATTCCTGCGGCTCGTAATGGGTGGGCAATGGCCCGTCCAACAGCCCCGCCGGCGCGAACAGCCATCCCTTGCCGTCCACCTGCATGATGAAGGGGTCGATGCCGGAGATGGCGTGGAGCCCCTGCGCGCCGAGGATGGGCCGGTACGAGGGCGGGCGGGTGGCGATGAAGTCCGGCTGGTCGTAGCCCGTCCACTTCTGCTTCTCCTCGTCCCACCAGACGTACTTCTTCCTCTCGCTCCAGGGCTTGCCGTCGGGCGCGGCGGAGGCGCGGTTGTAGAGGAGGCGGCGGTTGTCGGGCCAGGCCCAGCCCCACTCCGGTGCCACCCAGTGCTGCTCGCGGCCGGGCTTGCGGCGCGCGGCCATGTTCTTGCCGCCCTCGTAGACGCCCACGTAGATCCAGCAGCCGCAGGCGGTGCTGCCGTCGCGGCGGAGCTGCGTGTACTTCTTCAGCGGCTCCCCGGTGACCAGGTCCTTGCCGTTGATCTCGGCCAGCACCGCCTCCGCGTCGGGCTCGCCGGGTTTCACCTCCGGATAGTCCCAGGTCACGGCCTGGATGGGCCGATCGCGCTCCAGCGTCGACCCCGCATGGAGCTGCTTGAGCCGCTTGCCCAGCTCGTAGACGAACTGCAGCTCGCTGCGGCAGTCGCCCGGCGGCTCCACGCACTTGTGGTGCCACTGCAGCATGCGCTGGGTGTTGGTGAACGAGCCGTCCTTCTCGGTATGCGCCGCGGCGGGGAAGAAGAAGACCTCGGTGCCGATGTCCTCGGGGCGGATGTCGCCGCTCTGCACCTCGGGCGCCGTGCGCCAGAACTCGGCCGTCTCGGTCATGGCGAAGTCGCGCACCACCAGCCAGTCCAGCTTGCGCAGGCCCTCGCGCTGGTAGGCGCCGTTGGTGGAGCCGACCACCGGGTTCTCGCCCATGACGAAGTAGCCGCGCAGCTTGCCCTTCGCCATGTCGGCCACCGTGGTCATGTGCGAGTGATCGCCCGTGACCGCGGGCAGGAAGTCGAAGCACCAGTTCGAGTCCTGGTTGGCCGCCTCGCCGAACCACGCCCTCATCAGCGAGATGAAGTAGGCGGGGAACTCCGACCAGAAGCCGGCGCCGGCGGTGTTGATCTTCAGGTAGTCCTCGAGCTTGTCGTGGTTGGCGTGCGCCATCGGCACGTAGCCCGGGAGCAGGTTGAAGAGCGTGGGGATGTCGGTGGAGCCCTGGATGCTGGCGTGTCCGCGCAGCGCCATGATGCCGCCGCCCGGCCGCCCCATGTTGCCGAGCAGGAGCTGGATGATGGCGGCGCTGCGGATGTACTGCACGCCCACCGTGTGCTGCGTCCAGCCCACCGCGTAGCAGAACGCCCCGGTCCGCTCGGGCCCGGAGTTGTCGCAGAGGAGCTTGCAGACTTCGAGGAAGGTGTGCTGCGGAACCCCGCAGATCTCCTCCACCGCCTGCGGCGTGTAGCGCGCGTAGTGGCGCTTGAGGATCTGGTAGACGCAGCGGGGATGCTGCAGGGTCTCGTCGCGGGAGGCGTAGGTGACGTCGCGGCCGCGCACCTGCGGCTCCTCGCCGGAGGGCACCACCTCCTTGTGGCCCGCGGCGGGAACGTCCTCCACGCCCTGGTATTGCCAGCTCTTCGGGTCGTACCGGCCGCTCTTCGCGTCCCAGCCGCTGAAGAACCCGTCCAGGTCCTCGGTGTCCTTGAAGCCCTCGTCCACGATGGTGGCCGCGTTGGTGTAGTTGACCACGTACTCGCGGAAGGCGCGGTCGTTCTCGAGGATGTAGCGGATGATCCCGCCGAGGAAGGCGATGTCCGACCCGGCGCGCAGCGGCACGTGCAGGTCGGCCATGGCGCTGGTGCGGGTGAAGCGCGGGTCGACGTGGACGATCTTCGCGCCGCGCGCCTTGGCCTCCATCACCCACTGGAAGCCCACCGGATGGCACTCGGCCATGTTCGAGCCCTGGATGACGATCACGTCCGCGTTCTGCAGATCCTGCTGGAAGGTGGTGGCGCCGCCGCGGCCGAAGGAGATGCCCAGACCGGGCACCGTGGAGCTGTGTCAGATCCTGGCCTGGTTCTCCACCTGCACGATGCCGAGCGCGGTGTAGAGCTTCTTGAGGAGGTAGTTCTCCTCGTTGTCCAGGGTGGCGCCGCCCAGGTGGGCGATGCCGAGCGTGCGCTGGACGCGGTGGCCCTTCTCGTCCTTGTCCTCCCAGGTGGAGTCGCGCGCGCTCTTCACCCTGCGCGCCACCATCTCCATGGCCTTCGAGAGCGGGATGCGCTCCCAGGAGGTGCCGTGCGGCCTGCGATAGAGCACGTGCTGCAGGCGGTGCGAGCCGGTGACGAGCTGGAAGGTGGCGGCGCCCTTGGGGCAGAGCCGGCCGCGCGAGACCGGCGAGTCCGCGTCGCCTTCGATGTCGAGGATGCGGCCGTCCTTGACGAAGACGTCCTGGCCGCAGCCCACCGCGCAGTAGGGGCAGATGGACTTGTGGACCTCTGCGCCCTCGATGCGGGGCCGCAGCGCCGTGCTCCGCCCGGACCAGGCGGTGCCGTCGAGGCCGGTGAGATCGCGGGAGGCCGCCTGGCGGGCAAGCGGCCAGGCGCTGGACAACACCTTGAAGACACTCATGCAGGAAACTAGGGCAGGCGCCGCGCCGGTGCACTTGGTTTGAGCTCAAACTATTTGGCGCCCCTCTTCTGGTAGGTGCCCATCAGCTCGGCCTTGGCGAGCAGGTGGCCCTCGAACGCCCGCTCGAGCTTCTGGCGGGTGGGCGTGCCCAGGCCGTCGAGCCTGCAGTCGAGCGCGGAGAGCACGAAGAAGTAGCGGTGCCTGCCGATGGGAGGACAGGGCCCGCCGTACGCCGGGCGCTTCCAGTCGTTGAGGCCCGCCGTCGCGCCCTTGGGCAGCGCGGAGTCCGCCACTCCCTGCGGCAGGCCCTTGCAGTCGGGAGGGATGTTGTAGAGGACCCAGTGCACGTAGTCCATGCGCGGCGCCGCGGGGTCGGGAGCGTCGGGATCGTGCACCACCAGGCAGAGGCTCTTCGCGCCCTGCGGCACGCCCGAGAACTCCAGCGCCGGCGACACGTCCTTGCCTTCGCAGGTGTGGAGCTCGGGAATCTCGCCGCCGTGCGCGAATGCCGGAGAGCGGAGCGTCAGCATGCGTGCAATCTGCTCCGCGGCGCGCCAAGGTCAAGCGGCAGCGTGCTAGAGAAGTCCGGTGCAGATGCCCCGAGTCTTCGTCACCCGCAGGCTGGCGCTCGCGCCCCGCGACGTGCTGGGAGGCGGCCTGGAGATCGACCAGCACGACTCCGAGCTGGCGCTTCCCCGCGACGAGCTGTTGCGGCGGGTGCGCGAGATCTCGGGGCTGGTTCCCACCCTCGCCGACCGCGTCGACACCGAACTGCTCGATGCGGCGCCGCGGCTGCGGGTGGTGGCGAACCACGCCGTGGGCTACGACAACGTGGACGTGCAAGCGTGCACCGCCCGCGGCGTCTGGGTCACCAACACGCCGGACGTCCTCACCGATGCCACGGCCGACCTCGCCTGGGCGCTGATCCTGGCGCTGGCGCGGCGGCTGCGCGAAGGCGAGCGGCTGGTGCGCGCGGGCGCGTACGTCGGGTGGGCGCCCACCATGCTCCTCGGCCGCGAGCTGCGCGGGCGCACGCTGGGCATCCTCGGGTACGGCCGCATCGGCCGCGCGGTGGCGCGCCGCGCGGAGGGCTTCGGCATGCGCGTGCTCTTCACCGCCCGCGGCGGGGGCGCGCCCTTCGACGAGCTGCTGCAGCAGTCGGACGTGCTCTCCATCCACTGCCCGCT
Organism: Myxococcales bacterium; assembly: GCA_035702105.1. Classification (GTDB taxonomy): domain Bacteria; phylum Myxococcota; class Myxococcia; order Myxococcales; family 40CM-4-68-19; genus 40CM-4-68-19. The sequence continues at coordinate 4,777 of DASSQZ010000240.1, forward strand.
CACGAAGGAGACGCGCCACCTCTTCGACGCGGCGGCTCTCTTGCGCATGAAGCGTGGGGCGCTCCTCGTCAACACGGCGCGCGGACCCATCGTCGACGAGGCCGCGCTCGCCGCGGCGCTGGAGTCTGGCCACCTGGGCGGCGCGGCGCTGGACGTCTTCGAGCACGAGCCGCTGGTGCATCCGGCGCTGGTGAACCGCGACGACGTGGTGCTGCTGCCCCACCTCGGCAGCGCGACCTACGAGGCGCGCGAGAGCATGGCCCGCATCGCGCTCACGCAGGTGGAGCTGGTGCTCCGCGGCGAGCGCCCGCGAACGCCGGTGAACGACATCGAGGCGAAGTGAAGTCGCTGACGCGCAAGCTGGTCATGCACACGCCCGAGCGGATGGCGTTCGTCAACATCACGCCGCAGGTGGAGAAGGCGGTGGCGGAGGCCGGCGTCGCCGAAGGCCTCTGCCTGGTCAACGCCATGCACATCACCGCGAGCGTCTTCATCAATGACGATGAACCCGGCCTGCACGAGGATTACAAGCGCTGGCTCGAGCAGCTGGCGCCCTTCGATCCCAGCCCGCAGCGCTACCACCACAACCGCACCGGCGAGGACAACGGCGACGCGCACCACAAGCGGCAGGTGATGGGCCGCGAGGTGGTGGTGGCCATCACCGGCGGCAAACTCGACTTCGGCCCCTGGGAGCAGATCTTCTACGGCGAATTCGACGGCCGCCGCGACAAGCGCGTGATGATCAAGATCATCGGCGAGTAGTCTGCGCTGTCCAATCGTGAACGTTCAGTTCAACCGGTTGAACTGGTCCCCAGTCGGAGAAATGGGGAACCGCCTGGCCAATTCCTTTCCCTGAGGGGGAATGGCTGTGGGGTGGACGCGCCGATCTTCCGGGGAGCGCCCGCTGGCATGCCTCCTGCTCCGGACGGGGCGGGGGGATTTCCATGCGCATCATTTGGGGTCTCGGCGTCCTCGCGGCAGCGGTGTTGGCGGTCGTGGCATGCGGAGGTGCTGCCGCCAAAGGCCCGGCGGGCAATGGCGGACAGACCGCGGGCGACCCGGACGGGGGCCAGGGCTCGGGCGGGAGCCAGGACGCGGGAACCGGCTCCGACGCAGGCGCAGCCCAGGACGCAGGCGCAGCCCAGGACGCAGGCCCCGGTCCGGATGCGGGCCCCGCTCCCGACGCGGGCAGCCCCCCGGATGCAGGGACCGACGGCGGCGTCAGCGTGATCGTCCCCAACTCTGCGGGCTGGACCTTCTACCAGCAGGCGGACGGCCTGACCTCCAGCGAAGTCATGGGCGCCAGCGCCGACGAGGGCGGCAACATCTGGGTGGCGGGCGGCACCGCGGGCGTCTTCGTGCTGCGCAATGGCGCCAGCACCTTCCAGCAGTTCACACTCGCGGACGGCCTGCACCCCTACGGCTACATGCCCGACGGCAGCCCCGCCGACACCAATCCGTACGTCGAGGCCATCTCCATCTCGGGCGGCCCGGCGGGAACGGCGTTCGTGGGATACATGGGTAGACCAGTGCCCAACGGCGTGAGGGGCTGCGAGGACAACTGGGACGGCCCCAACCCCGACCCCGCCATCTACAAGTCCGGCGACGCCGACAAGCTCACCCTGACGGCCAGCGGCATCGACGTCGTCCATTACGACATCTTCAGCGGTTTGAACCAGATCCCCGCGGAGACGCGAGGCCGCGAGAAGCTTTGCAGCATCTACCGTGTGGTTTACGAGCACGGAACGAACTACGTATGGTTTGGCGGCAACCACGGGTTCGCGATGGGATTTGCCAACTTCGCGGGCAATCCGACCTGCGCCGGCCTGCGCAGCTGCTCCGGAGCCTGGGAACACGTGCATCCGGCGATCAACTGCTACAAGAACGGTCAAATCGTCTTCTGCACCGGCGACTACTATGGGGTCGCGGTCGATCCGCTGACGAAGGACCCCTGGTTCGGCGGCGTCGATCGGACGACGAGGTTCCGCTTCTTCACCAACCACGAGGATTGGGTCACTGCGCAGAGCCAGACGCAGGACCCTCCTTTCGCGTCGAACCGGATGGACGTCTGGCCCGATCTTGTCCAGGAACCGGCCGTGCCGCAACCGTCCGAGCGGGTGACCGACAATGTCAGCGGCATCGCAGCGATGCCCGATGGCTCCGCCTGGATCGGCTCGTTCTCGCGCGGCCTGCGCCACATCGACAAGGACGGCAAGCTGCTCGAGGACGCGACCTCGCGCCTGCTCTCCGTCAAGCTGGGCGCGGTCGCCCGCGATCCATCCGACGACAGCATCTGGGTGGGCTACCTCTTCAACGGCGGAGTCAGCCGGCTGATGCCTGACGGCTCCACCCGGCATTACAGCAATGCGGTCCTCGGCAACGCATTGGCCAGCAGTACGGTTCACGATATCCAGTTCGACACGTCGGTCACGCCCCGCCACGTCATCGTGTCCTTCGAGATTGGGGCGGTAGGCGTCTATAGCGGGCAGTGAAAGGGAGCAGACAGGCGTCCACTTGCCGGGCAGCAAGCCGTGCGTAGCTTCCAGGGCGTCGCTCGCTCAGCGCGGGCGAGGTCCTTCTTGCACGGAGCTCCCATGGTTGCGTCGTGGTCCCGCCGAGGTTTGCCCCTTCTCTGCCTGCTCGCCGGCGCCGCAAGTGCAGGAGACTGGACATTCTACCGCCACGATCTGCAGGGAACGGCCAACGCCGGCGAACCGCTCACGGCCGCCGAGGCGCGCGCCCTCACCGTCACGCGCGTCTTCCGCGTCTCCGGCGATACCTACTCGAACCCCATCGTCGCCAATGGCTCGCTCTACTTCACCGCCGGCGACAGCAACGTCCACGCCATCGACCTCTCCACCTTCCAGGAGAAGTGGCGGAAGAAGGTCTCCGCCGCCGGACCGTTCCTGCCCTGCACGCCGCTCAGCCGCGCCGACCCGGTGGGCGCCCCGGCCGTCGTCGGCAACACCGTCTACGTCCCGGGCGGAGACGGCGTGGTCTACGGCCTCGACGCGGCCACCGGAGCCACCCTCTGGCAGACGAAGATCGCCGACCCCCCGCACGTGGGCGATTTCCTCTGGAGCAGCATGTTCCCGCTGCAGGGCAAGGTCTACGTCGGCGTCTCCTCGCTGATCGACTGCGTGCTGGTCCCGGGCAGGCTGGTGGCGCTGGACCAGGCCTCCGGCGCGGTGACCGGCACCTTCTGGGGGGATCTGAACCACGGGCCCGGAGCCGGGATCTGGACCCAGCAGGCCTACGACGCCGCGACCGACCGCATCTTCGCCACCACCGGCACCATCGCAAAGGGACAGACCTCCATTACGCAGCCGCTGGCCGACGCCTTCGTCGCCATCGATCCCGGCACCATGACCGCGGTGGACCACTTCTCGCCGCTGCCCAACGACACCTTCGTCGACGACAACGACTTCGGCGCCTCGCCCACCCTCTACGACTCGCCCGACGGCCGCCACTTCGTCGCCGCAACCGACAAGAACGGCTGGGTGTACGCGCTCGACCGCGACCACCTGGCGAACGGCATCGTCTGGCAGTACCAGATCAGCGGGCCGGGGGCCTCGCCCGACATCGGGGAGAGCAGCATCGTGAGCGCGCCCTACGCCAACGGGATGCTCTTCGTCGGCGGCGGCAGGACCATCGACAACCTTCCCGGCGCGGTGGCGGGCCTCGACGCGTTCACCGGCGTGCAGAAGTGGCTCTTCCACCCCGACGGCTACGTGCTGGCGGGAATGACGGTGGCCGGCGACGTCCTCTTCGTCTGCGCCAGCCACTCCGTCAACGGAAACGGGACCCTCTACGCGCTCGACCAGGCCACCGGCGAGGTGCTCTACACGCTGACCGCGGCCCGCATGTTCGGCGAGCCCACCTGGGCGAACGGCGCGCTCTACGTCGGCGACGCCACCGGCGCCATGTTCGAGCTGAAGCCGGATCCGGCGGGGCCGCAGCCCGACTTCGATGTGGTGATGGGCCCCTTGACCCTGAAGGACGTGGCGGGCTCCAGCGCCAGCTATACCGTGACGGTCAAGCCGAAGAACGGGTTTGCGGCCGACGTCACCCTGAGCACGACGCGGGTGCCCCTCCACGCCAGCGCCACCTTCTCCCCGGCGACGGTCAGCGCCACGGGCACGGCGCCGTACACCTCGACGCTCACCGTCTCGACCGATCCATCCATCTCCGCCATCTTCGAGCAGGTGGGAATCTCCGGCGCGGGAGGCGGCAAGACCCGGACCGCCGCGGGCTGGTTCGTGGTGCAGAACTTCGCCCTCAGCGCGGCACCCGCGACCGCGGTGCAGGGCGGCACCGCC
>DASSQZ010000241.1:0-15184 GCA_035702105.1 Myxococcales bacterium
GCTACAGCCTCGCCTTCGGGCCCGATCGCGGCGGGCTCCTCGGCGGGCTGGAATGGGCCGGCCTGCGGGGCGTGGGGCCGTCGCCGTACCCCGGGTACGCGGCCACCATCCCGCACCAGGCGTTCATGCTCTTCCAGATGATGTTCGCGGCCATCACCCCGGCGCTGATCGCCGGCGCGTTCGCGGAGCGGAAGAAATTTTCCGCCTTCCTGCTCTTCACCCTCCTCTGGTCCACGCTGGTCTACGATCCGCTGGCGCACTGGGTGTGGAGCGAAGGCGGCTTCCTGCACAGGCTTGGGGCCCTCGACTTCGCCGGCGGCACCGTGGTGCATCTCTCCTCCGGCGTCTCCGCCCTCGTCTGCGCGGTGGTGATCGGCAGGCGCAAGGGGTATCCGGCGACGCCGATGCCTCCGCACAACCTGCCGCTCACGCTCATCGGCGCCGGGCTTCTCTGGTTCGGCTGGTTCGGGTTCAATGCCGGCAGCGCCCTGGAAGCGTCCGGCGTCGCGGCCAACGCCTTCCTCGCCACCAACACGGCAGCATCGGCGGCGGCCCTGGGGTGGATGCTGCTGGAGTGGAAGCTGCGGGGCAAGCCCACCGCCCTGGGCACGGCTTCCGGCGCGGTGGCGGGGCTCGTCGCCATCACGCCGGCGTGCGGGTTCGTGGGACCGATGGCCGCCATCGCCATCGGCGCCGGAGGTGGAGTGCTCTGCTTCGCCGGCTGCCACATCAAGGCGAGGGTCGGCTACGACGATGCGCTCGACGTGGTGGGCGTGCACGGAGTGGGCGGCGTCTGGGGCGCGATCGCCACCGGCCTGTTCGCCTGGAAGGCGGTGAACGGCGCGGGCGGAGACGGACTCTTCCACGGCAATCCCTCGCAGCTGCTCACGCAGCTGGTGGCGGTCGGCGCGACGGTGGCGTTGGCCGCGCCGATGACCTTCCTGATCCTCAAGATCGTCGACGTCCTGGTGGGGCTGCGCGTGGACGAGGAGCACGAGCTGACCGGCCTGGATCTCTCGCTGCACTCGGAGAACGCCTACGTGCTGGGCGGCGCCACTGCCGGCGAGCACCTGACCGGACGGCCGCGTCACGACGCGGTGGCCCCGCCGGTCCTGACCCCTGCCCTCGGGCGCGAGCGGTAGGCCGCCCTAGCGCAATCCCTTCGGCACCACCGCGCGCTCCAGCGCGCCGAAGAGGGCCTGCGCGAGCAGCGCCAGGAGCGCCGCGGGGACCGCTCCTTCGAGGATGATGCCGGTGTCCGCCAGGCGGATGCCGGTGAGGATGGGCTGCCCGTAGCCGCCTGCTCCGATCAGCGCGCCCAGCGTGGCGGTGCCCACGTTGATCACGGCGGACGTCTGGATTCCGGAGAGGATGGAGCGCGAGGCCATGGGCAGCTCGACCAGGTGCAGCCGCGCCCAGGGCGTGAGGCCCAGCGCCGCAGCCGACTCGCGCAGGTCGGGCGCGATGCCCAGGAGGCCGGCGTGGGTGCTGCGCACGATCGGCAGCAGGCTGTAGAGGAAGAGCGCGGCGATGGCCGGCCGGGCGCCGATGCCGAGGAGCGGGATCATGAAGACCAGGAGCGCGAGCGAGGGGATGGTCTGGAGGAGCCCCGCGGCGCCCAGCACCGCCTGGCCGAGACGCCGCCGGCGGGCCGCGAGCACGCCGAGGGGAATGGCCACGAGGACGGCGGCGCCCAGGGAGATGCCCACCAGGAAGAGGTGCTCCCCGGTGCGCCGCAGCACCCGCGAAGGCCAGCCTTCCCGATGCTCCGCGGGAGCGCCGAGGAAGGCGGCCGCCACCTCTGCCTCGGGCACGTGGTCGAGCCGGGCGCGGGCGTTCATCCCGATCATCGCGTCGGTGGAGATGGTGCCCGCGAGCCGCTCCAGCGAGCGCAGCGCCTGCGCGGGCAGGTTGGCGCGGTGGAGGAGCACCGCGCGGTAGTCGGGAAAGGCGTGCCGGTCGTCGGCCAGGACGGTGAGCCCCAGGGCGCGAATCTCCGCGTCGGTGGAGTAGAGATCGGTCGCGTCCAGCGAGCCGTCCTGAAGGGCGCGATAGGCGAGGTCGTGCTGGAGCCCGCGCACGCCCGCGCCGGCGAAACCGTAGACCGCCTGCAGCCGGGGCCAGCCGTCGGCGCGCTGGAGGAACTCGTTGCTCAGGCCCAGCCGCACCTCCGGATGGCGCGCCAGATCGCCCAGCGTGCGCAGGCCCAGGCGCTCCGCCACCGCCCGGCGCACCCCGATGGCGTAGGTGTCCTCGAATCCCAGCGGCGCGCCCATGCGCAGCCCGCGGGCGCGCAGGCCCTCCTCGATGGGACGGCCGGGAACCAGCTCCTGTGCGATGGTTCCCGTGTACTCCGGATAGACGTCGATCTGCCCCTGCGCCAGCGCCTCGAAGACCACGCGCGTGCCCCCCAGCTCGCGCTCGTGCACCGCGGGGATTCCGTCGCGCTCCAGCGCCTGGCGCACGATCTCGCCCAGGATCACCGACTCGGTGAACTGCTTGGAGCCGACCCGCACCGGAGCGGCCAGCAGCAGGAGCGCGAGCAGGATCACCGGGCCTCGATCCGGTGCGCCTGGACGAATCGGGCGACGAAGGCGTCCGCCGGGGCGTCGAGGAGATCGGAGAAGGGCCCGCGCTGGACCAGGTGCCCCTCCCGCATCAACACCGCGGTGCCGCCGAAGAACGCAGCCTCGGCGAGGTCGTGCGTGACCAGCACCACCGTCTTGCGCAGCCGGCCGAACGCGTCGCGCAGGTCGTGCTGCAGGTCGAAGCGGGTGACCGGATCGAGCGCCCCGAGCGGCTCGTCGAGGAGGAGCGCGGGGGGATCGAGCATCAGGGCGCGCATCAGGCCCACCCGCTGCGCCTGTCCTCCGGAGAGCTGGCGGGGAAAGCGCCGCAACGCCTCGGCCGGCAGCCGCACCAGGTCGGAAAGCTCCGCCATCCTGCGGGAGACGCGGTCGCGGTCCCAGCCCAGCCAGCGCGCCACCAGGGCGACGTTGTCCTCAGCGGTGAGGTGGGGAAAGAGCCCGCCGCCCTGGATGACGTAGCCGATGCGCAGGCGCGAGGACAGGGTCGGCGCCTCGCCGTCGAAGAGCACGGTTCCCTCGTCCGGCTCGAGCAGGCCGTTGAGCAGCCGGAGCAGGGTGGACTTGCCGCTCCCGCTGGGCCCGAGGAGCAGCGTGGTGGTGCCGGCCTCGAGTGCGAGGTCCACCGGCCCGAGCGCGTGGGCGCCGGCGTACCTCTTCACGGCACCGGTGACGCGGAACGCAGCCGGCATCGGAGCGACAATAGCGCGCAACACCGTCCGCCGGGGGCGGCATTTCGCGTTTCGCCGGCGATGGCGTCCGCGAAGATCCGGGCTAGCGCGACTTGCGCGTCCGCGCCGCCTTGCGCGCGGCGGCGCTGCGCCCTGCCGGGCCCTTGGTGGCAGCGGCCTTGCGCGCAGCGCGGCGGCGGTTGGCTGCGGGCCTGCGCCGTGCGGCGGTGCGCGCCTGCCGCGACAGCGCCGATTTCGACGCTGCGCCGCGCCCTTCGCGGGCCAGGGCGCCCTTCACCGCCCTCGACCTGCGCGCGGAAGTCCGGCGCCCGCCGCGCTTTCCCCTGGAGAGGTCGCGCCGTGCCTGCCGCCGCGTCCTCGAGCTTGCTCCCCGCTTGGGCGCCGGCAGCTTCACCCCGGCCCGCCTCGCCTCGGAGAGCCCGATGGCGATGGCCTGCTTGGTGGATCGAGCGCCGTGCTTTCCCTGGCGGATGTGGTGCATCTCCTGGCGCACGAACTCTCCCGCCTGGGTGGACGCCGACTTGCCCTCCCGTGCGTCCTCGCGCGCGCGCTCCACCGTCTCCTTGTCTGGCATCGATACGCCTCCTGCCGGCAAGGTGGGCAGCGCGCGGCCTCTTCGCCACCGCCGGCGCCGCTCCAGGGGCGGGCGGGCGGACGGCGGCGCGCCGATCAGCGGTTCGCCATCATCTCCTGCTTCAACTCCTCGTCGACCGGCTGCTTGCCCAGCCACACGGAGAAGAGGGCGTCGGCGAAGTCCTTGCCGGGCAACGAGATGTTCTCGCCGTCCCCGGCCTTGATGGCGGTGCCCTGCCCGGGAGCGTAGGTGATGACGATGGTCTGGCCGGCCTTGAGGTCGGGAATCGCCTTGAGGAACTGGTCGAGCCTCCCCTGCAGCTTCGGCAGGTCCGGGGCGGAGTTGCGCTCGAATCCCTGCTGCACCGCCTCGACGATCTTCCCCCGCTCCAGGTCGCGCAGCATGTTCATCTGCACCCGCTTGACCTGGTCGGAACCCACGACCTTCGCGGGATCGTCGGTGGGATCCTCGACGTAGAGGCTGGCGAGGTAGACCTTGAACCAGAGCTTCTTGCGCAGCCCCATGCCGAGCAGGTGGAGCTGCTTGCCGGAGACTTCCACCACCGGCGGAGCCACCACCCCTTCGCGTTCCTTGGCGACGGCGGGCAGGGCGACGAGCAGCGCGAGCAGGATTCGCATCGGAGACCCCCTCAGAAGGTGAAGTAGATGAAGTCGATCTGCGCGCCTGCGTGGGCGAGCGCAAAGAAGATCAGCGCGCTGGTGGCGGCTACCTGCCAGCGCGAGCGCAGCGCCAGGAAGCGGCGGTCGGCGATCAGCGCGGCGAGCGGAGACATGAGCAAGGCGAATCCCAGCAGCCAGCCCGCGAGCAGCGCCGGCATCGGCTCGATGCTGTACGGCGGAAGGAAGAGGCGCGAGAGGTATGTTGCCGCAGCCTGCAGGGTCGGCGCGCGGAAGACGACGAAGAGCACGGCCACGCCCTGGAAGACGAGGAGCACGCGGGCCGGGCGCGGGAGGCGCTCCCAGAAAGCCAGGCGCCGCTCCAGCGCGAGCCAGGCGCCGTGCGCGGCGCCCCAGAGGAGGAAGGTGAAGCCCGCGCCGTGCCAGAGTCCCGCCACCGCCATGGTGACGAGCAGGTTGCGGTTCGCGGCGCGGCGGTTGCCGCCCAGGGGAATGTAGAGGTAGTCGCGGAACCAGGTGGAGAGCGTCACGTGCCAGCGGCGCCAGAACTCGCGCAGGCTGGCGGAGAGGAACGGATCGTGGAAGTTGAGCGGCAGCTCGAGGCCGAAGAGCAGGCCGATGCCCACCGCCATGGTGGAGTAGCCCCAGAAATCGGCGTAGAGCTGGAAGGCGAAGGCCCAGGCTCCCGACCACGCCGCGGTCGTCGCCAGCGCTGCCGGGTCGCGGAAGTCCCGGGCCACGAACTGCCCCAGCACGTCCGCGACTCCCACCTTGAGGGCGAGCCCGGCCACCACCAGGAAGAGCCCGTGATGGAAGCCGCCGGCGTCGAACCGGCGCCGCTCGCGGAGCTGGGGAAGGAACTCGCGGGCCCGCACGATGGGGCCGGCGACCAGCTGCGCGAAGAAGCACTTGAAGACGGCGAAGACGAGGAGCGAGCGCTCGGCGCGGATGGTGCCGCGGTACACGTCCACCTGGTAGGCGACGACCTGGAAGGTGAAGAAGGAGATGCCGAGCGGCAGGTACGCCGGAGGGCGCGGCACCTGCGCGTGCAGGAGCGCCGCGGCGATGCCCGCGAGGAAGCCGGCGTACTTGAACCAGCCGAGCGCGAGCAGGTTGGCGCAGACCGCGAGCGAAAGCAGCGCGCGCGAGCGCTTGCCGTCCTGGAGCCGGCCCAGGGCGTAGTTGACGAGGATGAAGCCGACGAGCAGCAGGAGCGAGGGCCAGTGGTGGGCGGCGTAGAACCAGAACGACGCCGCCAGCAGCACGCAGAGGCGCGCGCGCTGGGAAGGCAGCGCCCAGTGCAGCGCGACCGAGCAGGCGACGAAGAGCAGGAACGCGGCGCTGGTGAAGAGCATCAGTGGCTCCTCCGCGCCAGCGCCTGCGCGAATCCGGCGCGGGCGGCCTGCGCCGCGAGCGAGCGGCTGAAGGTGGTCCTCCCCCTGGCGTTGAGGTGTCCGCAGTCGCGAAAGGCCTCCGCCGGCAGCGGCGCGCGCTGGTAGTTCCAGACCGGGAACTCGGGAGCGAGCGCGGCGGCGGAAGCGTTCATGTCCTCCGGCGGCTCGCACGCCCTGAGCGGCGGCACCAGAAAGACCACCGCGACCGACGCCGCCCTGAGCTCGCGGGCCACCGCGAGGAGGCGGAGCGTGGGCGCATCCGTCGCCGCCGGGCCCGGGGCCTCGTCGATGGGACGCAGCTCGAGGCGCTCCCCGGGCGGTGGCGGGCGGCCCAGGATGGCGGCCACCTGCTCGCCCAGGTGGATCTCGGACCCGTCCAGCCTCGTCGGGTAGAGCAGCAGCCCCGGAAGCCGCTCCAGGCTCTCGCCGCGGAGCGCTCCCCGGTTCGCGATCAGCATCGAGCACCGGGCAGCAGCCGCCTCGATGCCGGTGGGGGCGGATGGCTGCGAAGGCGAGGCATCGAGCTGCGGCGAGGAGAGCTCGACGAAGGCGAGGCGCAGCCCGGGCCGGCGTGCGAACCGGCCGGCCAGGGCCTCCAGCGTGCCCAGGTTCGCGCCGCTGGCGGCGAGGCTGAACGCGTGCACGCCGGGAAACGCCGCCGCGAACGTGCGCGGCGAGACGCCGTCCCAGAGGCGCGAGGTGCCGAAGAAGAGCACCTCGACGCGGCCCTGCTTGTCGAGGAGCGCGGCCTTGGTGCCGGCGCGGGTGGTGGCGGCGGAAAGCTCCACCGCGAAGAGGCGGAACGCGCCCTCGGCGAGCGCGAGCACCGCGCAGGTGCCCGCCACGTAGCGCAGCAGCTTGGGCATGGCCGCGCACCATACTCCAGTCATGCTAGAGAGGACTTCCCTCAACGGACCGGGAGCACACCGTGGGCAAGACCGCGATCGACGGGTTGGCAGGACTCAAGTCGCTGGTGGGCAAGGAGCTGGGAGTCTCGCCGTGGCGGGAGATGACCTGGGAGGCGATCCGCAAGTTCGCCGACGCCACCGGCGATCACCAGTGGATCCACGTCGACAGGGAGCGCATCGCCCGCGAATCGCCCTTCGGCAAGCCCATCGCCCACGGGTATTTCACCCTCTCGCTCATCGCCGGGCTCTTCTTCGAGCTGGTGGACGTCAGGGGCTTCGCCATGGTGATCAACTACGGGCTCAACAAGGTGCGCTTCCCCTCGCCGCTCAAGGACGGACAGAGGTACCGACTCAGGGTGAAGCTGGGTGAGGTGAAGGAGATCGCCAACGGCGTGGAGGGCCTGCTCGACGCCGCCATCGAGATCGAAGGCGAATCCAAGCCCGCCTGCGCCGCCGAGCTGGTGTTCCGCTTCTACGGCGCGTCCTGAGCGGGGCGTGGCCTCGCTCGAATACAACTTCGACGGGCTGGTCGGACCCACCCACAACTATGCCGGGCTGTCGCACGGCAACGTCGCCTCGCTGGAGCACGCCGGGCAGCCGGCGAACCCGCGCGGCGCCGCGCTGCAGGGGCTGGGCAAGATGCGCTTCGTCGCCTCGCTCGGCGTGGGGCAGGCCATCCTGCCGCCGCACGAGCGGCCCTCGCTGCGCACGCTGCGGCAGCTCGGGTTCCGCGGCAGCGACGAGCAGGTCCTGGCGCAGGCCGCCGCCGACCCGGAGCTTCGGGATTCTCTCCTTCGCATCAGCTCCAGCGCCGCCGCGATGTGGACCGCCAACGCCGCCACCTGCGTGCCCTCGGCGGACGCGCGCGACGGGCGCCTGCACCTCGTCCCCGCGAACCTCACCGCCATGTTCCACCGCGCCCTCGAGGCGGCCACGACCACGCGCGTGCTCCGCGCCATCTTCGCGGATGCGGCCCGGTTCGAGGTCCACGACCCGCTGCCGGGGGGAGCGCACTTCGCGGACGAGGGGGCGGCCAATCACACGCGCCTGTTCACCGACTCGGCCGTGCACCTGTTCGCCTGGGGGCGGCGCGGGTTCGGCGGCCCCGCGGCAGGCGGCGAGCCGGCGCGCTTTCCCGCGCGCCAGACGCTGGAGGCGTCGCAGGCGCTGGCGCGCCTGGGCCAGGTGGACCCCGCGCGCGCCCTCTTTCCCCAGCAGAACCCCGCCGGCATCGACGCCGGCGCCTTCCACACCGACGTGCTGCTGGTGGGAAACGCCAACGTGCTGCTCCTGCACGAGGCCGCGCTGGTGGGGCACGAGTCGGTGATCCGGAGGCTGCGCGAGCTCCTCGGCGAGGCGCTGGTCGTGTACCTCGCCAGCGAGCGCGAGCTGCCGGTCGCCTCCGCCGTCGCCGCGTATCCCTTCAACTCGCAGCTCGTCACGCTGCCCGACGGGAGCATGGCGGTGGTGGCGCCGGAGGAGTCGCGCGAGGACCCCTTCGCGCGGGAGTTCCTCTCCCGGGTGGCGGGTTCGGGCGGGCCGGTGAAGCGGGTGCACTTTCTCGATCTGCGCCAGTCGATGCAGAACGGCGGCGGGCCTGCCTGCCTGCGCCAGCGCATCGTGCTCACCGCGGAGGAGCGGGCCGCGGTCGAGGCGCGGGTGTTCTGGGACGAGGCGCTCGGCGCGGAGCTGGAGACCTGGGTGCGGCGTCACTACCGCGACCGGGTGACCGGCGCGGATCTGGCCGATCCCCGATTCGCGCGCGAGACCATGGCGGCGCTCGACGAGCTCACGCGGATCCTGCGGCTGGGCAGCGTCTACGACTTTCAGCGCTGAGGCGGCGGAGGCGCTTCCTTGCGCACCAGCTTGCCCTGCGGGTCCACCAGGTACTCCGCGTCGTCGTACGCCAGGGCGAAGAGCCCGTCCTCGCGCAGCGTGATCGAGCGCGGGGCCTTGCGCGCGATCAGCGACGCCGCGTCGTTGGCGATGGTCAGGGTGGTGCTGGGCGCCTCCGCCTCCTTCTCCTCCGGCGCGGGCACCGGCGCGCTCTCCACCGCGGCGGGCGGCTCCTTCGGCTTCTGCTCCTGCCTGCCGCGGTCGAGGTCCGCGACCTGGGCGCGGATCTTCGCCGCGTCGTCCGCCGGCAGGCGATCCAGCTCGCGGGTCAGCTCGGGATTCTTCGCCACGACGCGGGCGGCAGGAGCGATGAGCGGCCGCGGGATGGGCAGCGGAGCAGCCTGGAGCCTCACTCCGCCCCTCTGCACCGGCATCCGCGCCAGGCGGTCTTCGCTGGCCTGGGCCTTGCGCAACGCCTCGAAGCCCGGGCGCAGGTCGGCGATGGTCAGCCCGCCCTTCGCCTCCGCCAGCGCGCCCGCCAGCTCGTCGGCGGCACCGAGGGCGTCCGCGCGCAGCCGGCCCCCGCGCTCGAACTGCTGCAGGAGCCGCGGATCGGAGTCGTCGCGCATCAGCTCGGCGGTGGTCTCGCGGATCCAGGTGCCCCGGTCGGCGGCCTGGAGCAGCCGCTTGAGCTCGGCGCGCCCGCGGCCCACCGCGGCGTAGTCGCTGTTGCGGATGGCGTCCAGTTGCTCCGCGGTGGGGCGCCGGGCGAGCGCGTCCTGCGTCCAGCGCTCCTGCTGCGCCAGCGCGCGGAAGACGCGGTCGTCGCGCTGCACCGCCGGGCTGCCCGCGATGCAGCCGGCCGAGAAGAGCAGGGCGAGGAGGGTTCGGCGCATGCGCAACTCCTTTTGCGGGCGCGAAAGCCGGCGCGTCAAGAGACCACCATCTCCGACGCGCAGCGGTCGCCTTCGGCCACGCCACACTGTAGAACGGACGGCGGAGGAAGGAATTCAATGCACCTGCTCGCTCTCCAGTCCGCGATGTTCCTGGTGGCCGCTCCGGCGCAGGATCTGCAGGCGACCTTGCGCCATCTCGAGTCGATGGCGGCCGCCTGGGCGCCCGCTCCATCGCGCGACGTCACCCGGGTGGCCTTCCTCACCACGCTCTTCGGCACCCGGCAGGCAGCGAGCATGGCCATGGAGGGCAGCTATCCCACGCAGCTCACCGACGAGCCAGGCGGCGTCGCGGGCATCGCCTGGGTGCCGCCCGACGCGCAGTGGCTGGTCGCCACCGTCACCCGCGACGGCCACGACCGGCTCTTGCTCCTCGGCGAGGACGGCGCCGCGCCCGTGGCCATCGACTCCGCCCCCGGCGATCAGCTCCTGGGAGGCTTTTCCCGCGACGGCAAGCGCCTGTTCTATGCGGTGGTCGACGGCGGCAGGATCTCGCTGCGCATCTTCGGCTTCGAGGCGCGCAAGAGCGTCGAGGTGGCGCCTCCTCCACCTGCGGCGGGCATCAAGCCGCCCAAGGATTCCCTCCCTCTCGACGATGCGCTCTCCGGCCTCGTGGCCCTGGGGCCTCCCTCGCCCGATTCGCGCACGCTGCTCGCCCAGGTGAAGCGCGCCGGTTCGGAGGCGGTGGTCCTGGTGGACCTGGCTGCCGCGCGCGGGAGCATCCTGGTGCCGCCGCAGGGGAAGTCGCGCGTGCGCGATCCGCGCTTCTCGGGAGACGGACGAACCGTCTACGTGCTCACCGACGGCGGCCGCGCCACCCTGGGGGTGGACTCGGTCGCCGTGGCCGGCCATCAGCGCAAGACGGTGTATGCGCCCGCGCAGGACGTGGAGGCGTTCGCCGTCAGCGAGGACGGGCACCGGCTGGCCGTCGCCGTGGAGGCCAACGGGATGAACATCTTCTCGCTGCTCGATCTCCCCTCGCTGCGGCCGCAGCCGCTCGCGGCGCCTCCCGCCGGCTCGCTGGCCGAAGGAGGGTTGGTCTGGGATCGCACGGGCGAGCGGCTCCTCTTCGGTTGGCGCCAGCCCGACGACACCACCGACGTCTGGGAGCTGCGCTCGGGCTACGGGACTCCCCGGCGGCTGACCCGCAGCCCCCGCCCGGGCCTGCCCCGCGACGCCATTCCCCGGCCCGCGCTGGTGCAGGTGGGTGACCGCTCCGGGTGGCTCTGGCGTCCGGCGAGCGAGGCGAAGCCGCGCGTGGCGGTGCTGGTGCGCTCGGGCGAGACGCGCCCAGTCTTCGACAAGCGCATCACCGCGCTGAACTTCGCCGGCCTCGCGGTGCTGGCCGTGAACGGGAGCGGGGCGCAGAAGGCCGCGCTCTCCTGGCTCGCCTCGGCGCCCGATCTGGACGCGCGCGGCCCGCTCCTCCTCGACCCTGACGACCTCCCGGTGCAGGAACCGTCGCGCTGGAGCGGCGTCGTCGGCTCCTCCGGCAAGGCCGGCCTTTCGCTGGACCCGGACCATCCCGACCTGAAGGCGCTGGTGAAGTACGCCACCCGCACCGGCACGGGGCTGTGATCTTCGTTTTGCGTTGAAGGTCGTCTCGAACGACAACCCAGAACGAGAACGGGTTTTCAGGCGTTCTGGTTCTGGTTCGTGGTTCTGGTTGGTGGCAGAGTCGTTTGTGGGAAGCCTCACATCAGCGTCGCGATCTCCGCTGCCGCCCTTGCCAGCATGAACGCGGCCGGCGCGCTCGGCGCTCCCTTCGCCACCAGCAGCACCACGTAATAGCCCTCGCGCAGCGACCGGCAGAGGAGCGTCCCCTCCGCGCACCAGAGCCGCAGCTCGACGACGCCTCCCGCGCCGCGCTCGCTGGAGTCGTCCTGCAGGCTGAGCCAGGCCGCCGCCAGCTGCGCGCCGAACACCTTCATGTCGTATTCGGAGAGCCCGCCATCGCGCACCACCAGCTCCACCGACTCGCCCTCGTGGTCGCAGAAGATGGCGCCCCGCGCGCCGGGCGCCCGCTCGACCAGCGTTGTCAGCACGCGCCGGAAGGGCACGGTCCCGCTTGTACCTGCACGTTCCGAGTGGTAGCAAGCGGCGGTTCTCACCGGAAAGAGAGGGAGTTTGGACAAGCGCGCGGCGGTCGTGCTCGGCGTCATCTTCGGCGGCCTCTTCCTGGTCCTGTTCGGCTTCATGCTGCTCGCCTACGCGGCGGTGAAGGGCGGGACCGCCTCGTACAGCCTGGACACCGAGACCACGGTCGGCGCGCGCATCGGCATCGTCGAGGCCAAGGGAACCATCGGCGACACGCAGGCGGGCGTGGACTCCGACCGGATCGTCAAGCTCCTGCGCAAGTACGAGAAGGACGACGACATCAAGGCGGTGGTGCTGCGGGTCGACTCTCCGGGCGGCGCGGTGGCGCCCTCGCAGGAGATCCACGACGCGGTCAAGCGCATCAAGGCGAAGAAGCGGGTGGTCGTCTCCATGGGCGGCCTGGCCGCCTCGGGCGGCTACTACATCAGCGCGCCGGCCGACAAGATCTACGCCGAGCCCGGGACGCTGACCGGATCGATCGGCGTCATCTTCATGCACTTCAACGTCCGCGGCCTGCTCGAGGCGGTCAAGGTCGAGGAGACCACGCTCAAGACCGGCAAGTACAAGGACACGCTCTCGCCCTTCCGCCCCATCCAGGAGACCGACCGCGAGGAGATCCAGGGCATCTCCGACGACGTCTACGGCCAGTTCGTGCAGGCGGTCGCCGAAGGCCGCAAGCTCCCCGAGCCCCGGGTGCGCGAGATCGCCGAGGGGCGCATCTACACCGGCCGCAAGGCGAAGGAGCTGAAGCTGGTGGACGAGCTGGGCGGCATGGACGACGCCATCCAGGCGGCCTGGGCGCTGGCCGGGCAGGCGGGAGAGCCGCGGGTGCAGTACCCGCCGAAGGACAGGGAGTTCGCGCTGCGCGATCTGCTGCGCGGCGCCTTCCAGGGCGCGTTCCAGGGAGCGGCGGAAGGGGTGCGCTCCGGCATCCCGGGCGAAGGCGGCGTGATGTTCCTCGCGCCCGCGCTGGTGAAGTGATGGACCAGCTCTGGGCGCCCTGGCGGATGGACCTGATCGCCAAGGGAGACGCGAAGGCGGGCTGCATCTTCTGCGACCTGCCCCGCGCGCGCGACGACCGCGAGAACCTGATCCTCGGCCGCACCGAGCACACCTTCGCCATCCTCAACCGCTTCCCCTACAACAACGGCCACCTCATGGTGGTGCCGCGGGCGCACACCGCCGACCTGCTCTCGCTGCCGCAGGCCGAGTATGCCGAGCTGGCGGAGATGGTGCGGGTGGCGGTGGACCTGGTGGGCCGCGCCTACGTGGCGCAGGGCTACAACGTCGGCATGAACCTCGGCCGCGTGGCCGGCGCCGGCATCGCCGACCACCTGCACTGGCACGTGGTGCCGCGCTGGGGCGGCGACACCAACTTCATGCCGGTGCTGAGCGACACCAAGGTGATGATCGAGCACCTCTCCGCGAGCTGGGACCGCCTGCGGCCCCTCTTCGATGCCGGGTTCAGCAAGGTGGCGCAATGGTGAAGGCGCGCGTCGCCGAGCTTCTCCAGCGCGCCCTCGGGCGCTGCGTGGAGGACGGCCTGCTTCCGCCCGGCGACCATCCGGTCCAGCTCGACGAGCCCCGCCAGGCGGCGCACGGCGACTTCTCCTGCAACGCCGCCATGGTCTTCGCGAAGGAGCACGCCGCGGCGACCGGAGCGAAGAAGCCCAACCCGCGCGCGCTGGCCCAGGCGATCGTCGGGCGCATCGACGATCGCGAAGGGCTCCTCGCGGGAACGCCGGAGATCGCCGGTCCCGGATTCCTCAACCTGCGCCTCGCGCAGGACGTGTGGCAGAAGGCGCTGCGGGCCGTCTGGGACGAGCGGGAGCGCTTCGGCCGCAGCAACGCCGGCCAGGGCCTGCGCACCATGGTGGAGTTCGTCAGCGCCAACCCCACCGGACCGATGCACGTGGGCCACGGCCGCGGGGCGGTGATCGGCGACGTGGTCGCGAACCTCCTCGACTGGGCCGGCTATCGGGTCTTCCGCGAGTTCTACATCAACGACGCGGGAGGGCAGGTCTGGCGGCTCGCGCACGCGGTGCTGGCGCGAGCCACCGAGCTGCGCCCTTCGGCGCCGCGGGTGGACCTGGACCCGGACGACTACCAGGGCGAGTACGTCGCCGACGTGGCCCGCGCCTGGCTGGAGGCGGGCGGCGATCCCACCCGGCCCTTCGACGAGATCCGCGAGCCCTTGCGCAAGTTCGCGACCACCTGGATCCTGGAGAACCTGATCGAGAAGGATCTGCAGATCTTCGGCATCCGATTCGACAGCTTCTTCAGCGAGAAGGTGCTCCACGACCAGAACCGCCTCGAGGCCGCGGTCCGCGTGCTCGACGACAAGGGCATGACCGCGGTGGAGGTGCTGCCGCCGCCCAGGGGCGTGGAGACGCTCGAGGAGGACTACGTCGGAGCGCCCCTCAAGGTGGTGAAGACCACCCGCTTCGGCGACGACCGCGACCGCCCCCTCTTCAAGACCAGCGGCGAGCCCACCTACTTCGCCGGCGACGTGGCGTACCACTTCGACAAGCTCTCGCGCGGATACCGGCGCCTGATCGACGTCTGGGGTGCCGACCACGCGGGATACGTCTCGCGCATGAAGGCGGCGGTGGCGGCGATGGGCGGGGAGCTGGAGGTGATCCTCTTCCAGTTGGTGAACCTCATGAAGGACGGCCAGCCCTTCCGGATGAGCAAGCGCGCGGGCAACTACGTCACCCTGCGCGACCTGCTGGAGGCGGCGGGGGCCGACGCCACGCGCGTCTTCTTCCTGCTCCGCCGCGGCGACATGGCGGTGGACTTCGACGTCGGGCTGGCGCAGAAGCGCGACAACACCAACCCGGTCTTCTACGTGCAGTACGGGCATGCGCGCTGCGCGGCCATCCTGCGCAAGGCCCAGGAGGAGAGGGGCCTCGCCCCGAGCTGGGACGCGGAGGCGATGCAGGCGCTGCAGTTGCCGGAGGAGATCGACCTGATCAAGCGCGTGCTGCAGCTTCCCGAGCTGATCGCGCACGCGGCGGCCAGCCTCGAGCCGCACAAGCTGGTCTTCTACCTTCAGGAGACCATCGCCCAGTTCCACGGGTACTACACGAAGTACAAGAAGACCGAGCGGGTGATCTCCGACGATCCGCGCAAGACCACGGCGCGGCTCTACCTGGTCTGGGCGGTGAAGCAGACGCTGGCCAACGCGCTCTCGGTGCTCGGCGTCAGCGCGCCGGACCGCATGGACGCCCCCGCGGAAGAAGAGTAGCGGGGACCCGTCTTCCTCTGGTACATCGGGGCGCGATGCGCGACGCGGAGCGGTTGCGCGAGAGGCGGACACTCTCGCTCGACGACAAACAGGTGGCGGCCCTGCTGGTGTGCGCGCTCCTGCTCTTCGCCGGCGTGTTCGGGCTCGGGGTGATGGTGGGACGGCGGCTCGGCGCGGCGAAGCCCGCTGCCGCCGCCGCGGGCGATCTGGCCGCCCTCGATGCCGCCGCCGCGCGCAAGCCCGACCTCGCCGCCGCCGCG
>DASSQZ010000242.1:0-14931 GCA_035702105.1 Myxococcales bacterium
CGTCTTCTTCACCGACTGGAAGGACTTGTCGAACATGGCCTTCTCCTCGGCGTTCAGCTCGATCTGGTGGATCTTCTCGATGCCGCCCGCGCCGATGGTGACCGGCACGCCCATGTAGTAGCCCTTGATGCCGTACTCGCCTTCCAGCATCGCGGCGCAGGGCAGGACGCGCTTCTTGTCGCGAAGGTAGCTCTCCGCCATGGCGATGGCCGAGGTGGCGGGGGCGTAGAAGGCCGAGCCGGTCTTGAGCAGCGCCACGATCTCGCCGCCTCCCTTGCGGGTGCGGTCGATGATCGCGTCGAGCCGGGGCTTGGGGATGAGCTTCTCGATGGGAATGCCCGCCACCGAGCAGAAGCGCGTCATCGGCACCATGTCGTCGCCGTGGCCGCCCAGCACCAGCGCGTGCACGTCGTCGATGGCCACGTTCAGCTCCTCGGCGATGAAGAGGCGGAAGCGCGAGGTGTCGAGCACGCCGGCCATGCCCACCACCATGTTCTTGGCGAAGCCGGTGATCTGCTTCATCGCGTAGACCATCGCGTCGAGCGGATTGGAGATGACGATCACGAACGCGCGCGGGCACTTCTCCTTCACGTTGCTGGCGACGTCGCGCATGATCTTGACGTTGACGCCGAGCAGGTCCTCGCGGCTCATCCCCGGCTTGCGGGGGATGCCGGCGGTGACGATGACCACGTCGGCGCCGGCCACGTCGTCGTACTTGTTGGTGCCGGTGATGCGGGCGTCGTACCCGTCGACGGCGCGCGACTGCATCAGGTCGAGCGCCTTGCCCTGCGGCACCCCTTCGATCACGTCGAAGAGCACCACGTCGCCCAGCTCCTTCTGGGCCGCGAGCAGTGCGAGGTTGCCGCCGATTTGACCTGCGCCGATGAGAGCGATTTTCCTGCGAGCCATGGTGTCTCCGATCCGTCGCTGGGGGCGCGCGCTACCTACTCCACCTGCGCATCCGCCGCAACTGCTGTAGGGTCGCCGGCGTGACCACGATCCAGGCGTTCTTCGAGACCGCGGCAAGGCATGCCGGGCGGCTGGCCTGGAAGCACGGCGAGCGCGAGTGGACCTGGGGGGAGGCGGCGCGCGACGTCCGCCGCACCGCGCGCGCGCTGATCGCGCTCGGGGTGAAGCCGGGCGACGCGGTGGCCATCGTCGGGCCCAACCGGCCGGAGTGGGTGATGGCGGACCTGGGCGCGCTTGCCGCAGGGGCGGTTCCCGCGCCCATCTACCCGACCCTCACCGCGGAGCAGGCCGGCTACATCGCGAACCATTGCGGGGCGGCGGTGGCGCTGGTGGCCGACGAGACCCAGCGGGAGAAGCTGCGCGGCACCGGCGTGACCGCCTTCGGGATGATGACCGCGTGGAACGAGCTCCTCGCGCTGGGAGACGCCACGCCGGAGGCCCGGGTCGACGAGCGCCTGCGGGCGCTGAAGCCGGACGACCTGGCCACGCTCATCTACACCAGCGGCACCACCGGGCCTCCCAAGGCGGTGATGCTCACGCACTCGAATCTGGCGTTCGCCGCGCACACCGCGGTGCGGGTGGCCAACTCCACCGCCGACGACGTGCTGGTCAGCTACCTGCCGCTCAGCCACGTGGCGGAGCAGGTCATCTCGCTGCACGCTCCCACGGTCGCGGGCGGCCCGGTCTGGTTCTGCGACGAGCTGGAGAAGATCGGCTCGGTCCTCCAGCAGGCCCGTCCCACCGTCTTCTTCGGCGTGCCGCGCGTCTGGGAGAAGATGCAGGCCCGCGTCGAGGAGGCGGTGCGCGCGGCGCCGAAGCTGCGCCGGCGGCTCTTCGGTTGGTCGCGGCAGTCGCGCAGCAGGCTCGCCGACCGGTTGGTGCTCTCCAAGGTGCGCGCCGGGCTCGGCCTGGACCGGGCGCGGATCTGCGTGACCGCGGCGGCGAAGATGCCCCGCGCCACGCTGGACTTCTTCGATTCCCTGGGCCTTCCCCTCCTCGACGTCTGGGGCATGAGCGAGAGCTCCGGCATGGGCACCGCCAACCTGCACGGGGCGCGCAGGCCGGGCACGGTGGGGCGGCCCGAGGACGGCGTGGAGATCCGCATCGCCGCGGACGGCGAGATCCTCACCCGCGGCCCGCACGTGTTCCGCGGGTATTACAGGGACGCCGCCGCCACCAGCGAGGCGCTCGACCGCGACGGCTGGCTGCACACCGGAGACGTGGGCGAGCTGGACCCGGACGGATACCTGCGCATCACCGACCGCAAGAAGGACCTGCTCATCACCTCCGGCGGCAAGAACATCTCGCCGCAGAACATCGAGGTCCTGCTCGGGCGCATTCCCGGGGTCGTGCAGGCAGTGGTGGTGGGCGACGCCCGCAAGTACCTGGCGGCGCTCATCGTCCCCGAGGCCCCCGAGCGCGCCGGCGATCCCGGGTTCGTCGCCGGGATCGGGCGCGCCATCGAGCAGGTCAACGGCCAGCTCGCCCACTACGAGACGATCAAGCGCTTCAAGGTGCTGCCGGCCCGGTTCTCGGTGGACTCCGGCGAGCTCACCCCGACGCTCAAGCTCAAGCGCAAGGTGGTGGCGCAGAAGTACGCGAAGGAGATCGACGAGCTGTTCGAGCCGCGCTGAGGCCGCTCAGCGGTTCCCGCTGCTCGGCACCTGGCAGCCGCCGTCGTTGCACATCTCCTTGGTCTGGAGCTGCCGCATCATGTCCTGCGAGCGCGCCGACGACCAGTCGTTCTGGTTCACGTAGCGGCAGACGCGCTCGGCGATGTTGCTGCCGGTCGGGCGCTCGAGCTGGCAGAGGATCTTGCCTTCCGGCGCAGGCGCGCCGTTCACGCTCGAGATCTTGACGTTCTCACGCTTCGGATCCTGGACCACCTTGCTGGTGCCCGCGCAGGCGCAGAACGCAAAGGCCGACAGGACAGCGAAAAGCCTCGTCATCGGGATACCTCCGCCGGCGACGCTCCTCCTGTCCTGCCGTCCCGTCAAGCGCCCGCCTTCGCGCGCGGTTCAGAAGTGGCGAACGATGGCCTCGCCGAACTCCGAGCACTTGACCTCTTTCACGCCCTTCTCGCCCTCGGCGGTCATCAGGCGGGCGAAGTCGTAGGTGACGGTCTTCGCCGCGATGGCGCCGTCCATGCCCTTGATGATCAGGTCGGCGGCCTCGTTCCAGCCGAGGTGGCGGAACATCATCTCGCCCGAGAGGATGACCGAGCCGGGGTTGACCTTGTCCTGGTTGGCGTACTTGGGGGCGGTGCCGTGGGTTGCCTCGAAGATGGCGTGCCCGCTGACGTAGTTGATGTTGCCGCCCGGGGCGATGCCGATGCCGCCCACCTGAGCGGCGAGCGCATCGGAGAGGAAGTCGCCGTTGAGGTTGGGCGTGGCGATGACGTCGAACTCCTCGGGGCGGGTCAGGACTTGCTGCAGCGTGATGTCGGCGATGGCGTCCTTGATGACGATGCCGTTGGGCAGCTTGCACCAGGGCCCGCCCTCGATCTCCTGGGCGCCGAACATCTCCTTGGCGACCTTGTATCCCCAGTCGCGGAAGGCGCCCTCGGTGTACTTCATGATGTTGCCCTTGTGCACCAGCGTCACGCTCTTGCGCTTGTTCTGGATCGCGTAGCTGATGGCGCTGTGCACCAGGCGCTCGGTCCCGAGGTAGCTGATAGGCTTGAGGCCCACGCCGACCTCAACCCGGGTCTCCCGCTTCGGCGCGCCGATGGCCTCGAGCTGCTTCTGCCAGCCCTCGCCGGCCTGCCGCGAGGCAAAGCGGATCTTCTTGAACTCCTTGGGGAACTCCTTCTCCCAGAAGTCGAGGATCTTCTGCGCCTCGGGCGTGCCGGCCGCGTATTCGATGCCGGCGTAGATGTCCTCCGTGTTCTCGCGGAAGATCACCATGTTCACCTTGTCCGGCCGCTTCACCGGGCTGGGCACGCCCTTGAACCAGCGGACCGGCCGCAGGCAGACGAAGAGGTCGAGCATCTGGCGCAGCGCCACGTTGAGCGAGCGGATGCCGCCGCCCACCGGAGTGGTGAGGGGTCCCTTGATGCCGACCAGGTACTTGCGAAAGGCCTCGACCGTCTCGTCGGGCAGCCAGTTGTCGAACAGGTTCTTGGCCTTCTCGCCGGCGAAGACCTCCGCCCAGGCGATCTTCCGCTTGCCCCCGTAGGCCTTCTCGACCGCGGCGTCGAATACGCGCTGCGAGGCGCGCCAGATGTCCGGACCGGTGCCGTCGCCCTCGATGAAGGGGATGATCGGCTGGTCGGGAACGGTCAGGCGCCCCGAGGAGAGGGTGATGGCCTTGCCGCTTGCGGGGATCTTCGGAGTGGGACTTGCCATGGGTGGGCTCCTTTGGGGCGCGCGAAGATAGCGCCACCCGCGGCGGCCGTACAGGGTTCCCCCCGCGACGCCGCGTCGCGTGAAACCGTCACCTGCCGGACTGCTGCGGAGAAATACGCACGACCCCCTTCCCGGCTGCGCAGACATGACTATGCTGAGCACGCGTCAGCACCCGGAGGGCGCTACATCATGCAGCTGGAACTGCAGTGCCAGAAGTGCGAGGAGGCCTTCTCGCTGGATGTCGCGGACGTCCAGAGCGACCCCGTGCTGCGGTGCCCGGGATGCGGCACCCGCGCCCCCGACGAGCAGGTGGAGGCGGTGGTGGGCGCCCTCGAAGAGATGTTCGCAGCCCTGGCGCCGCTGCGGCGCAAGTTCACCGTCGCCGTCGAGGTGAACAGCGAGGACATGCCGCCGCCCTACGACGAGGCCCCCGCGGTGACCCGCAAGGCCGCGTTGCTCGACGAAGAGGACAGCGAGGACGAAGAGGACGGCGAGGAAGACGAAGAGGAGGAGCTCGCCGAGCTGGAGTGAGGCACTTCCCTCTTCTCCATCGCTCGCTACCTTGTTCCTGAGGGGGGCGGCGAATGGGGGAGCCAAGGACGTCGTTCGTTGCGCTGGTGCTCGCCGCCTGCGCCGCAGGCGCGCTGTGCGGCGCGCTCCGCCTGGTCGCGCCGGGCGCTCCGGCGGAGCTGGCTGTCCTCGAGCTGGTTCACGTGCGCGGCGGCCAGATGGTGCTGGTGCTGGAGGAGAAGCACGGCGAGCGCCTGCTGCCCGTGCCGGTGTCCCGTGGGGAAGCGGAGCAGATCGACTCGGCCCGCGGCGGCAGGGGCAAGCTGCTGCCCGCCGCGCTGGCGGCGCTGGGCGGACGGGTGCTCAGCGCGTCGCTGGACGAGGCGTCCGGCAGCGGGGTCTCCGCCCACCTGACCCTCGGCAGCGGATCGCAAAAGGTGCGCGTCGACGCCCGCGCAGGCGAGGCGATCGCGCTCGCGCTGGCGACCGGCGCGCCCATCGTCGTCGACCCCTCGCTGCTCGAGGCGGCCGGCGTCCACCCCGACGAGTTGCGCGGCAAGACCACGCGCACGCTGCGCCGCGCCGAGGCGGAAGCGCCGGTGCTGGGCATTTGATGCCTCCCGAAATCGCCGCTTGCGGGCGCGTGCGCTGCGCCCTAGGCTCCGCGAACGCATGCGCAAGGCCAAGATCATCTGCACCATGGGGCCGGCTTCCCGTGAAGAGCCAACCCTGAGCAGGCTGGTCGAGGCAGGGATGGACGTGGCGAGGCTCAATTTCTCGCACGGCACCCACGACGATCACGCGCGCGCCATCGCCAACGTCCGCAAGGCCGCCGAGACCGCCGGCCGCCCGGTCGGCCTTCTGCTCGACCTCCAGGGACCGAAGATCCGCGTCGGCAAGATCGAGGGCGGCAAGGCGAGGCTGGAGCCCGGGGCCGAGACCATCATCACCGCCGACCAGGGCGTGGCGGGCACGGCGCAGCGCTTCTCCTGCTCCTACGAGGGCCTGCCCGACGACGTCTCCATCGGCGACCCGGTGCTGATCAACGACGGCGCCATCCGCCTCGAGGTGATCGGCATCTCCGGCAAGGACGTGAAGTGCCGGGTGGTGGTGGGCGGAGTGCTCTCCGATCACAAGGGCATCAACCTTCCCGGAACGCCGGTGTCGATTCCGGCGATGACCCCCAAGGACATCGAGGATCTCAAGTTCGGCCTCTCCCACGACGTCGACTACGTGGCGATGAGCTTCGTGCGCAGCGCCGACGACATCCGCCTGATCAAGCGCTACGCCCCGACCACGCCGGTGATCGCCAAGCTGGAGAAGCCGCAGGCGGTGGACCGGGTGGACGAGATCGCCCAGCTCGCCGAAGGGGTGATGGTGGCGCGCGGCGACCTCGGCGTGGAGATGCCGCTCGAGCGGGTGCCGCTCATCCAGAAGAGCACCATCGAGCGCACCAACCACTACGGCAAGATCGCCATCGTCGCCACCCAGATGCTGGAGAGCATGATCGTCTCGCCGCAGCCCACCCGCGCCGAGGTCAGCGACGTTGCCAACGCGGTGCTCGACGGCGCCGATTCGGTGATGCTCTCCGCGGAGACCGCCACCGGGGCGCACCCCATCGAGGCGGTGCGCACCATGGCCGCCATCGTCGAGGAGGTGGAGCGCAGCGCCCGCTTCCAGGAGATGCCCGACCCCACGCTCGACCGCGGCGAGAGCACCTTCGCCACCGCGGTGGCGCGCGCCTGCGCGGCCGCGGCGCAGCAGCTCGGCATCGGCACCATCTGCGTGTACACGCGCACCGGAGAGACCGCCCGGCAGATCGCCAGCTACCGGCCGCAGGCGCGCATCGTCGCCTTCACCGCCAGCGAGATCGCCTACCGGCGCATGGCGCTCTACTGGGGCGTCACCGCGCGGCGGGTGCGCAAGTCGTTCGAGACCACCGACGAGATGATCGCCGCGGTGGCGCAGACGCTGGTGGGCGCCGGGGAGGCGATGCGCGGCGAGGCCGTCGTCATCGCCAGCGCGGTGCCGCCCAACCGGCCCACCTTCGGCGCGTCGATGATGCAGATTCACCGGCTCTGAAGCGCGTCCAGCTCCTCGCGGGCGAAGTCGGCCTGGCCGCAGGGTTCGGCCGCGGCCTTCGAGAGCTCGGCGCGGGCGCGCGGGAGATCGTCGGCCGCGTGCAGCCGCCCCAGGTAGTAGTTCGCCTCGCAGCGCTGGTCGTCGCCGTCCGCCGCCGCGAGCACCGCCTCGTCGCCCAGCTCGCGCAGGTACGCCCGCACCAGCGGCGCCGGCCACTCGCCGGGATCGAGGGCGCGGGCGTAGTCGCGCAGCTCCTGCTCTGCAGCCGCCGCCTGACCTTGCTTGCGCTGGAGGAGGAAGAGCTCCAGCCGCGCGGCCGGAAACCGCGACTTGCGCAGGAGCGCCATGGCGCGGTCGGGCCGGTCGGCTCTCTCCAGGGCGTGGACGCCGGCGAGCAAGCCGAGCACGCCGGCGCGGGGCACGACGTCGCGAAGCTGCTTCTGCACGTTGCGCTCGATCTCCCCGCGGTCGAGGCGGGGCGGCGTCGGCGGCTCCGGGATCGCGGGGTGGAAGCCGATCTCCGGCCCCGCCGGCGCGCGGAAGAGCGGACCGCGCGCGCTGCGTTGCGCCCCGGCGCTGCGCAGGACCCTCATCCCGGAGGCGAGCGCGGCGCCGAGCGCCAGCGTCGCCAGCGAGACCATCAGCGCGGTGGAGCGCCGCCAGCTCCTGGGCTGGGGCGGCAGCGTCAGCTCCGCGCCGGGCTCCAGCCGCTCCAGCGCCGCGGCGAGCTGCTGCGCGTCGGAGAACCTTCGCGCAGGATCCTTCTCCAGCGCCCGCATCACCGCGCTGGAGAGACCCGGCGGCACCGCCGGGGGCAGCGGCGCGGGCTGCGCGTGCAGGGTCGCGTGCCCGGCCTCCACCAGCGTCGCGCCGGGGAACGCGCGGCTCCCGGTGAGCAGCTCGTAGATGACGGCCCCGGCGCTGAACACGTCGCTGGCCGGTCCGACGCGCTCGCCGCGGGCCTGCTCGGGAGAGAGATAGCCGGGCGTGCCGAACACCGCGCCGGTCATCGTCAGCGCCTGCGCCGGCTCCCCGTCCCTGGCCAGCCGCGCCAGTCCGAAATCGAGGATCTTGAGGCGGCCGTCGTGGGTGACGAAGAGGTTCTCCGGCTTGAGGTCCCGGTGCACGATGCCGCGCGCGTGCGCCGCGGCGAGGCCGCGCGCGAGCTGCAGGGCGAGGGTCTGCACCTGCGCGGGCGGCAGCCGCGGCCCGGAGATCACCGTGCGCAGCGTGTGCCCTTCGAGGAGCTCGGTGACCAGGAACGGCACTCCGTCCTGCTCGCCCAGGTCGTAGACGGCGAGCACGTTGGGATGCTCGAGCGCGCCGGCGGTGCGCGCCTCCTGCTCGAAGCGGAGGACGCGCGCGGGGTCGTGGGCGGCCGTCACCACCTTCACCGCCACGCGCCGTCCCAGCTTCTCGTCTCGCGCCGACAGCACCCGGCCCATGCCGCCCTTGCCGATCTCGCGCTCGATCCGGTAGCGGCCCGAAAGGAGCGCGCCCGCGGCGAGATCCTGCGGTACGCCGGGCGGTGCAGGGAGGTTGCGCGCCGGGGAAATGGCCGGAGAGGGCGCGCGATCGGTCGGACCCTGCGTGCGCACGAATCCGCGCCGCGTCAGGTCGTAGAACCAGGAGACCGCAGCGGTGGCGAAGAACCCCAGCACGGCGAGCCAGATCAGCGCCCGCAGCGACCAGGCGGGCAGCTCCATCGAATGCACCACGATGTCGGCGAGCTGAAGGGCGCCTGCAGCCGCCACCGCATAGGCGGTCAGGGCGCCGAGGACGCCGCGCCGCCGCAGCTCGCCGAAGAGCGCGGTCACTTCACCTGGTGCGCGACGACCTTGTTCTTGATCTTCGCGTAGGTCGCCTTGGGGACGATCTTCTTCTCCACCAGCTCGTCCTTGGCCTTGTAGGGCCGGCCCTCGACGATCTTCTTCGCGTAGGCATCGCCCACACCGGGCAGCGCCTTGAGCTCCTCCTCGCTGGCCGTGTTCAGGTCCAGCTTCTCGGCCTTCGCCGCTGACTCCTTCTTTTCTGCGGGCTTCGCCTTGGCCAGCGCCACCGACGAGGTGCCGAACGCGAGCGCGAGCGCGACGGCGAGTGCGCGGAGCAATCTCTTCATGGTGCCTCCAGAGAGAGGGAAACTGCTGCCGCTCCGTCTAGCACACCGCCGCCGCGGCGGCGCGCCCTACTCCAGCGCCGCGGCGCAGCGGGCCACCCGCTCCATCGCCTTGCGGATGTCGGGCTCGGAGATGGCGAAGGAGAGGCGCAGGTACCCCTCGCGCCCGAAGGCGCTCCCGGGCACGGTGGCGACCCCGAACTCCTCGAGGAGGATCTCGGCGAGCCGCAGCGTGCCCGGCACCGGCTCGCCGTGGAACTTCCGGCCCAGCAGTCCGGAGAAGTCGGCGAAGACGTAGTACGCGCCGTCGGGGGCGTGGGCATCGACTCCCTTGATGCGATCGAGAAGCTCGACCATCAGCGTCCGCCGCGACTCGAACTGCACGCGCATCGACTCGAGCAGCTCCTGGGGCCCGCGCAGGGCGGCCACCGCCGCGTGCTGGGAGAGGGAGCTGGGGTTCGAGGTACTGGCATCCTGCACCTTGTTCATGCCGGAGATGATCTCCGCCGGCCCGCAGGCCCAGCCCAGGCGCAGGCCGGTCATCGCGTACGCCTTGGAGCAGCCGTTCACCAGCACCGTGCGGTGTTGAAGTTCGGGGGCGATGGTCAGCAGATTGGTGGCCTTGACGCCGCCGTAGACCAGCTTGTCGTAGATGTCGTCGGAGAGGATGGTGACGCGCGGGAAGCGGGCCAGCACGCGGGCGAGGGCGCGCATGGCGTCGGGACTCCACACCGCGCCGGTGGGGTTGGAGGGGCTGGAGAAGATGAACACCCGGGTGCGCTCGTTGAGAACGCGCTCCAGGTCCTCGGGGCGCGGCGTCCAGCCGTCCTTCTGGCGCAGCATCAGCTCCACCGGCTTGCCCCCCGCGAGCCGCACCATCTCCGGGTAGCTCACCCAGTAGGGGTTGGGGATCACCGCCTCGTCGCCCTCGTCGAGGAGCGCCATGCAGGCGTTGTAGAGCGCCTGCTTGGCGCCGGAGGTGGCGACGATCTGCGCGATGGGCCAGCGCACGCCGACCTCGCGGAACATCCAGTCGGAGATGGCCTCGCGCAGCTCGACGATGCCGTTGGGCGCCGTATACTTGGTATATCCCTTGGCCAGGGCGTCGGAGACCGCCTGGGCCACGTGGGGGAAGAGCGGGAAGTCGGGCTCGCCCACCGAGAGCGAGACGATGTCGCGCCCTTCCCTGCGCAGCTGGATGGCGCGCGAGGTCATCGCCATCGTGGCGGACGGCTTGACGGCGTCGAGGCGCCTGGCGGTGGCGGTCATGTGCCGAACCTCTGGCGCAGGGCTGCAAGAACGTTCGGGGGCACGAGTCCGGTCACGTCTCCTCCCAGGCGGGCCACGTCCCTGACGAAACGGCTGGAGATGTAGAAGTAGTCCTCGCCGGTCATCATGAAGAGCGTCTCCATCGCCGGATAGAGCTTGCGGTTCATGTTCGCCATCTGGAACTCGTACTCGAAATCGCTCACCGCCCGCAGCCCGCGGAGCACGGTGATGACCCCCTCCTGCTGCGCGAACTTCACCAGGAGGCCCGAGAATGTCTTGAGCTGCACGCGGGAGTCGCCGTTGACGGCGCCGCGCAGGAGCTCCACCCGCTCCGGCACGCTGAACACGGCGTCCTTGGCGGGATTGTTGAGAACCGCAACGATGAGCCCGTCGAACATCTTCAGCCCGCGCTGGATGATGCTCAGGTGACCGTTGGTGGGCGGGTCGAAGGAGCCAGGATAGAGGGCGATCCGGTTCGGCATGTGCGCGGGGAACGTAGAGGAGACGGCGCGCCGGGTCAACGACCGGATTTCCGCCGCGCGAGGGTCCACGGGGCGTCAACCCCCCTGCGCGGGCGTGCATGCGCCGGCCCGCATGACCACTTTCCGGACACATGCGCGCGACAACTCTGGTGACGGCAGCGATCGTGATGTCCGGATGTGCACAGGGGGCGGCGGAACCGCAGCAACCCGCGGCCGACGTGGCCGCCTCGCAACGGCAGACGCCTGCGGGAAACCCGCCGGACGCAGGAGCGGCGCCGCCGGGGCCGGGTGCGGTCCCGCCCGGCGCGGGAGTCGCGCCCGCAGGTCCCTGCGATCCCTCGATCCACCCGGCGGTGGTCATCGCCAGCAGCGGGCGCTGCGCGGCGATCCTCCCGGCGGCGGCGACCTGCGCCGCCGACCTGGTCCTCTGCAACGGCGGGAGCAACCAGCCGGCGGCGGCCACCAGCGACGGCCGCGGGTCGGTGGCCCTCTTCTGCGCCGGCGCGGGCGGGGGGTCTCGTTTCGGCGACCTCTTCGTGCCCATGCACGGGGCGTTCGTTTCCAGGATGGCGCTGGGCAGCGACGTACGGCCGCTCGCCGACGGATTCGTCACCCCCGCGGAAGGCGCGTCCGCTCCGGCATTCTCATGGGACTTCCTCGCCCACGACGGGTCGCTGCGCGCCTCGCAGCCCGCCGGGTTCCTGCTCGCAGGACCGAACCGGGCGGTGCTGGTGGGCGCGAGCGGGTCGGCGCTCCTGGCGCAGTCCTTCGCCGCCGACGGCACACCCGGGACCACGACGGAGCTCGGCACGCTGCCCGCGTCCGCCGGCCGCCTGATGCTGGGCGGCGCCGTCGACACCTCGGGCGCTGCCCTGGTCATCTGGCAGCTCGACGGCGAGCCCCGCGCGAGCGCGCGCTGGCTGAGCGCCGGAGGCGCCGCGGCGACTCCGGCGTTCGAGCTCCAGGGCTGGCTCGACGCCATCCCCGCCGCCGCGCCTCTGGCCGGCGGCGGCATCGCGCTCGCAGCCTCGGCCCAGGGCGGCTCCAGCGCACCGCAATGGCGCGGCATCGTGGCGGCGGGGCGCACGGTGGAAGACCCCGCCCCTGCCTGGCTCGCGGGCCGGGGCAGCTTCTTCCTGCTCCCGGGCGGCAAGGCGATGGCGTTCGGCTCCGAGATCGTGGCGCCGGACGGCACCACCTGCGGCACGGTGGATCTGGGCGCGCCGCTCCTCGGAGTCGGCGTGGACGGCACCGCCATCACCGCGCAGGACGCGAGGACGTTCCGCCTCTATCCGCAGCTATTCCGCTGAGAAGACCAGCACGCGGGTGTCGCCGTAGCGGCGCTCGTCCGAGAGCTGCAGCGGAGCGGCGGCGGCAGGAGCCGGCTCGCGCCGGTCCATCTCCAGCACCACCCGCGCGGAAGGGGCGAGCAGATCGTTTTCGCGCAGCGCCTGCAGCGTCGAGGCGGCGGCGCGCAGCGCGTAGGGCGGATCGGAGAACACCAGGTCGTATCTCTCCCCGCGCAGCCGGGTGAACGCTGCGGGGAGCTCGTCGCGGAGCACCTTGCAGCGGTCCTCGTAGCGCAGCGCCGCCAGGTTGTGGAAGATGGCGGCGCAGGCCCGCGCGTCGCTCTCCACCAGCGTGGCGCGCGAAGCCCCGCGCGAGAGCGCCTCGAGCCCGAGCGCGCCGGTGCCGGCGTACAGGTCGAGGACGGCGAGCCCGTCCATCCGTTGCCCCAGCGCGTCGAAGAGGCTCTGGCGCACCCGGTCGGCGGTGGGCCGCGTATGGGTGCCGGGCACGGCCCGCAGGGTGCGCCCGCGAGCCTCGCCGCCCACGATCCTCACTCCTCGCCCTCGTGCAGCGCCGCCACCGCGGAGACGACGCGGGTGGAGGTCCCCTGCGCGCCGGCCGTGCGGAAGAGATCGAGCGCCTCGAAGCAGCAGAGCGCCTCCAGCCGCGCTTGCGCCGGCGCGGGGAGATCGCGCAGGAGCCGCTGGTGCCGGGCCGCCGACTGCTCCAGGGTGGCGCCGGTCTCGTCTGCCCAGGCCTCCAGCGTCTCCCAGATCTGCCGGGGCGCAGCCCGGCGCAGCGCGCGCAGGAAGGGCCCGGAGGCGACGAGCTGCCGCATCCCGCGGCGGGCAAGGCCGTCGGCCAGCGACTCGGTGGCGGTGGAGAGCGCGATGCCCCGCAGCCCTTCGCCCAGCGCCGCGGCCTCGTCCTCCATGCCGGTGATGCGCACGGCGCTGGGCGCGGCCCCGCGCGACCGAAGTTGCCGCGCCAGCTCGGCGGCTGCCCGCGCTCCGCCGAGCGGAACGATCTCCAGCCCGAGCTCGAGCTGGCACACCGGAGTGGCGGCGAGCGCGGCGTCGCGCGCGCTCTGCTGGGTATCGGCCGCGGCCAGCGAGAGCCCGGTGAAGCCGGCCTCGATCTCCCTCTGCACCCGCTCGCGGTCGGGCACGGCGCCTAGGGCGCGCGGTGGATCCTTGAGCAGCGCGAACGGTCCGCGGAAGCGCAGTCCGTCCGCCGCGGCGAAGGCCGCTTCCGCGAAGGCGCTGTCGTCGCGGCCCTCCTCCGGACCCTTCTCCTCTCCCTGCCCCGAGGGACGCACGAGGAGAAGAGGCGCCTGCGCGTCGCGCGCCGCCCGCGCGAATCCGGCCATGGCGGCGGGCGCGGGAGCGGAGAGCGCCACCAGCGCCACCTGCTCGCGAGCCGCCGCCGCGAGCAGGTCGCGCACGCTCATGGTGAGCAGCTCACGCCCCCGCAGCCGCGACACCGCGGTGGCCGGCCGCCGCGACCAGGCGAACTGGACCGCGCCGCTAATGAACCACCTCTTCGTGCCGGTACTGCTCGCTCTCGAACTGGATGGTGGTGTGCTCGATGGCGAAGCGCTCGCGCAAGAGCGACCGCGCGTCGGTGAGGACCTGGTCGTGGCTGCGGCAGCCCGGACCCTCGCAGGTCACCACGATGTGGCAGCTCAGGGCCACGAGTCCGCTGGTGATGGTCCAGACGTGCAGGTCGTGCACCGCCGAGACCCCCGGCACCTGCGCCAGCGCCGCCGACACCTCGCGGACCGCGATGTGCCCGGGCGCGCCCTCGAGCAGCACGTCCACCGCTTCCCTGCAGAGGCGCACGGCGCTCCAGACGATGGTCGAGGCGATGAGGAAGCTCACCACCACGTCGGCCTCCAGCCGCCCCGTCCAGGCGATCAGCGCCGCGGATGCCAGCACTCCCAGCGAATTGAGCAGGTCGCCGGCGAGGTGCAGGAAGGTGGAGCGCAGGTTCATGCTGGCGTGCTCGCCCGCATGGGTGATCCACATGCCCACGGCGTTGAGGACGACGCCGAGCGAGGCCAGCGCCACCACCATGGGCAGGTGGATCGGCTCGGGGTTCGCGAGCCGGTGCCAGCCCTCCACCGCGATGCCCGCCGCGATGGCGAAGAGGAGCGCGCCGTTCACCAGCGCCGCCAGGATCTCCAGCCGGTAGTACCCGTAGGTGCGGCGGTGATCGGCGGGCCGCGAGCCGACCCGCAGCGCGAAGAGCGAGAGCGCGATGGCGCCCACGTCCGCCATCATGTGACCCGCGTCGGAGAGGAGCGCGAGGCTGTTGGACATCCAGCCGCCCACCCCCTCCGCCACCATCGCCACCGCCGCCACCAGCAGAGCGACGACGAGGCGGCGCTGCTCCCCGCTGCGCGAGGGCCCAACGCCGCGCGGGCGATCGTTCGCGTGATCGTGCATCGGTTTCGATACTAATGCCCGGCAAGCCGAGCTTCCAGCAAGGACATGCGCTAGATTTGCCGCGCATGCAGGCAGAGCTCGAAGGCGCGGAATCCGGCTTCGCGGTCGCGGCGGACGGGACGCGCATCCACTGGACGGCGGTGGGCCGCGGGGCGCCCGCCCTGGTCTGCTGCGACGGCATCGGCTGCGACGGCTTCGCCTGGAAGTACGTGCTGCGCGACTTCGCCCCGAAGCACCGCATCGTGCACTGGCACTACCGCGGGCACGGCCGCAGCGGCATTCCCCAGGACCGCAGCAGGGTGGGGTTCGACGACACCTCGGCAGACCTGCAGGCGGTCCTCGAGGCGGCCGGCGTCTCGCAGGCCGTCTTTCTCGGGCACTCCATGGGCGTGCAGGTGGCGCTCGAGTACCACCGCCGG
>DASSQZ010000243.1:0-11294 GCA_035702105.1 Myxococcales bacterium
GCGGGAACGCAGCTTGCACGGCAGCCATCGGACGGGAGCCGGCTGCTCGCACGCCGGCAGGGAGGCACTTGGATGCTCGCGCTCTTCATCGCCGCGGCGATCGCGCAGCCGGGGAGGGATCCCACGCTGCTGCACCGGCACACGGCCCAGGTGGCGGCCGCCAAGGAGCAGGAGCAGGAAGCCGCGCTGCGGCGCATGCTCCAGCTCGGGGGATCGCCGGCGGAGCAGGCCGAGGTGCTGGGGCGCCTGGCGGCCCTCCTGCGCGGGCGCGGACTCTCCCTCGGGATCCGCGCGCAGGCCGAGGCCGACCAGGGCAACGAGGCGGCCGCTGCGAAGGACCGCCGGGCAGCCGCCGACGCGCGAGCCGAGGCGGTGGCGCGCTACCGTGAATTGCTGAAAGCGTTCCCCGCCGCGCCGCGCACCGACGAGGCGCTCTTCTTCCTCGCCGACACGCTGCAGGACTCCGGACGCGATCAGGAGGCGGTGGCCGCGGCGCGAGAGCTGACCCGCCGCTTCCCGCGCTCGCAGTGGGCGCCTGCGAGCCACGTCTTCATCGGCGAGCACCTCTTCGAGGAGGCGAAGCTGGACGCGGCGCTCAAGGAGTACCGGGCCGCTGCCGAGGTCAAGGACGACGAGGTCTATCCCTACGCGCTCTACAAGGCCGCCTGGTGCAGGTTCAACCAGGGCGCGTTCGGCGACGCGATGAAGCTGCTCCGGCGCGTGGTGCAGGTGTCGGAGAGGTCGGGCGACGTGAACACGGTGCAGCTCGCGCGGGAGGCGCGGCGCGACTACGTGCTCGCCTATTCACGCATCGGCAAGCCGGAGGCCGCCCGCGACGAGTTCGCCCGGACCTTCGGGGCGGCTCCCGGGCTCAAGATGCTGGAGCAGTACGGCAAGCTGCTCTTCGAAACCGGCCGCGACACGGAGGCGCAGCTCGTCCACCGCCAGCTCCTCGCGCTCCACGGCGACCAGCCCGCCGCCGTCCTCGACCAGACGCGGCTGCTCATGCTGGCCCAGCGGGGCGGCAAGCGCAGGGATCTGCTGGTCGAGGCGCAGCGCCTCGTTGACACCTACCGGCGCGTGCGCAAGGACGGCAAGGACGCCGGCGACGAGAACCTGGAGGAGGCGAACCGCCGGGGCGAGGAGACGCTGCGCAACCTGGCGGTGCAGATCCACAACGAGGCGCGCAAGACGCACCTGGACGAGACCTGGGCCGCGGCCCGCGCCCTCTACGCGGACTACCTGGAGCTGTTCCCGCAGGCGCCCGACGCCTACGACCTGCGCTACTTCTACGGCGAGCTGCTCTACTCCCGCGGCTTCAAGGCGGAGGCCGCCGGGCAGTACGAGGCGGTGGTGAAGCAGGACCTGGCCTCGAAACAGCCCGGGCGCTGGCTCTCCAAGGCGGCCTGGAGCGCGGTGCTCTCGCGCAACGAGGCCATGCTTCACGGGGAGGCGGAGCAGAAGGACACCGGCGAGCGCCGCACGCAGCGCGCGCTCACCGCCGAGGAGCAGAGCCTCGCCGCGGCCTGCGGCCTGTACCTGAAAGCGTTGCCGAACGGGCCCCACGCGGTGGAGGTGGCCTTCAAGATGGGCCGCCTCGAATACCTCTCCAGCCAGTACGACGCCGCCTCGAGGCACCTCTCCTGGATCGCCCTCAACCATCCCGAGCACGAGCTGGCGGAGTACGCCGCCAACCTGGTCCTCGACATCGAGAACCTGCGCGGGAACTGGAAGGGCGTCCACGCCTGGGCGCTCAGGTTCCTGGGCGACCGCAAGCTGACCGCGCACGGCAGCCTGCTCCAGGATCTCCGCCGCATCGAGGAACAGAGCGCGTACGCGATGGCCGACGCGGTGGCTTCCGATGCGCAGAAGGCCTCGGCGCTGCTCGCATTCGTGCAGGCGCATCCCCACGGCCAGCTTGCGGACAAGGCGCTCTTCGGCGCCGCCGCCGCGCTGTCGCGGGCGGGCCAGCTCGATGCCGCGCTGGCCGCCCGGGCCCGCGTCTGGAAGGAGCAGCCGCAGTCCCCGCTGGTGCCGCGCGCGCTGCTTGCCTCGGCCTCCGACCTGGCCGCGGTGGGCGAGCTGGGCGAGGCGGCCGGGCTGCTGGAGAAGTACGCGGCCGGGTTCCAGAGGGAGCAGGCGCTGCGCAAGTGGCGCGCTGCCCACCCGCCGAAGAAGGCGGCGAAGAAGCCCGACCCGGAGCGGCCCGCGTACGAGGAGACGAAGGCGCAGGTGGCGCTGCACGACGCGGCCGTCCTCCGCGAGGCCCGCGGCGAGCTGCGCCAGGCGCTCTCCGATCGCGCGCTCTCGCTGCAGCTCTGGAAATCGCCCGCCGACCGCGACGACCAGCTCTTTGCCCAGGCGAAGCTGCGCGCGAGCCTCGGCGAGGCCTCCCGCGCTGCCCGCGAGATGGCCGGCATCGCCCGCAGCGCCAGGGGGAAGCCCGCCCTGCAACTCACCGCGTGGCGCGAGGCGGCGCGGTTGTTCACCCGGGTGCACGAGAGCGGCAATGCGCTCTGGTCGTGGACGGAGGCCGAGCGCGTCTACCGGTCGCTGCCGCAGAAGGCGCGCGACGGCCTCTCGCCCGAAGCGCTGGCGGCTGCGGCCGAGGCCCACTTCGCCCTCGGCCAGCCGGGCTTCGAAAGCTTCCGCAAGCAGGAGATCCGCCAGCCGCTGATGGCCACCCTGAACCGCAAGATCGCCCTGCTCCAGGCGGTGCGGAGGCGCGCCGAGGAGACGGTGGCCATGCGCCAGGCGGAGCCGGCGGTCTGCGCGCTGGCGCAGCTGGGCGAGGCGCAGATGATGCTCGGGCAGGCCATCGCCACGAGCCCCTATCCGCCGGGACTCAATGCCGCCCAGCGCAAGCTCTACCGCGACGCGCTGGCGGAGAAGGCGCAGCCGCTCCAGGCCGAGGCGCGCGAGACGCTGAAGAGCGCCGACTCCCGCGCGCGGGAGCTGGGCGTGAACGGGCCTTGCGCGAAGCGGGTGGGGTCGCTCTTGGAGAAGCTCGCCGCGCGGGCCGCGGCCCGGCCGCAGATGACGCTGGCGCGCGCGCCGGTCCTGGACACGCCGCTGATGGTGGATGCCCGCGCCGTGCAGGGCGAGCGCGCCAGGCGGCTCCTGGGCGAGGCGATCTCGGCGGCAGACGGGCTCGACCCCGCGAAGGCAGTGGAGAAGTTCCAGGCGGTGGCGCAGGCGGAGCCCATGCCCGCCACCCATTTCGACCTCGCCGTGGCGCTGGACCGGGCCGGGCGAGCGGAGGAGGCCGAGCGGGAGTACCGCGCGGCGGGCGTGGCCAGGGGCGCGCTCGGATACGAGGCGGCCGCGCGCGCGGCTTCCCTGGCGGCGGCGCGCGGCGATGCTCAGGCGGCGCGGTCCGCGCTCTCCCTGGCGGATGCGGCGTTGCCCGGCATCGTGGCGGGCCGCGTGCTCCGCGCGGAGGTGGAGCTCGCCCTGGGCAATCCCGCCGCGGCGCAGGCCGCGGCCCGATCGGCGCTGGCGCAGGCGCCCACCGACGTGGGCGCGCTCTGCGCCATGGCGCGGGCGAACCTTTCGCAGGGGCAGCCGGGCGCCGCCAGGATCTTCGCCGCGCGCGCCGCCCGCGCCGACGCCGGCGATCCCGAGCCGCTGCTGGTCAGGGCGGAGATCGCGCGCGCCGCGAACGAGCCCGCGGACGAGCTGGCCGCCGTCCGGGCCGCGGTGGAGGCCGCGCCGGACGCGCCCCAGGCGCAGCTCGCCCTCGGCCGCGCGCTCTACGAACGGGGCGACGACCAGGGCGCCCTCGCGGCGCTCGAGCAAGCGGTCGAGCTGGACGCCGGCTCCTATCCCGCTGCGCTGGCGTACGGGCAGGCGCTCGCCCAGGCGGGCCAGCCCGCGGAGGCCGAGAAGGCGCTGGAGCGCGCGGTGGCCCTGGCGCCGCGGGCGGCTGAACCGCACCTGGAGCTGGCCCGGCTGAAGCTGGATGGCGACGGCGATGCCCAATCGGCGCTACGGGAGGCAAAACTTTTCCTCAGCCTGAGCACGACCCCGCCGCCGCCCGGCCACCCGGTGCACGCCCTGGTGCAGCGCTGTGAGGAGGCGCTGCGGCAGGCCTCTCAGGCATCGGTCGTGCAAACGAAGTAGCCGGACTTCTGGGGGAGGGGTGTGATGGCGACGAGGTTGATCCTGGCCGTGGCGGCAGCAGCCGTCCTCAGCGCGGGCCCGGTCGGCGCCGAGGAGACAGGCGCACGCAAGCCCGCCGGGCAGCGGCCCCGGCGCACCATCCTGCACTTCGGGGAAGACGACATCCGCGGCGACATCACCCGCCCCGACGGCGAGCTGGTCCAGGCGCCGCGCAAGGTCACCGAACCCAGCCTCCTTCGCGTGCGCCGCTCCTTCGTCGATCGCGCCCTCGCCGCGCCGCTGCGCGGCCGCTGACCCTCCCGGAGACGCAATGATTCCGATCGTCCTCAAGGTGTACGACGGTGGCAAGCTCAAGACCTCGCGCGCATTCCGCGCCGAGCGAATCCGCCTGGGCAGCGCCTCCGCGGATCTCATTCTCGAGGCGCCCACCGTCGCCCCGAGCCACGCGGTGATCGAGGCGGGAGCGCAGGGGGCGGTGCTGCGCGCCACCAGCGCGGCGCCCGTCTTCCTCAACGGCCAGCCGATCATCGCGGCGCCGCTGCGGCACGGCGATCTCATCTCCATCGGCGAGCTGCGCATCATGGTGGAGCTGCAGGGGCGCATCGCGCAGCCGGCCCTGCTCAAGCCGAGGCCGCGGCTGCAGCTCATCCAGGGGGAAGAGGATCCGCTCATCGATCCCAACCACCTGCACTCGCCCGATCTCCAGGTGGTGCGCGAGGACGAGATCGCGCAGATCGGCGCCGCCAGCGATCAGGGGCTCAACGACGAGGTCGATCCCTCCGCGGGGGATGCGCCGCCGCCCGCTCCTTCTCCGCCCCCTCCGCTCCCCTCCGCCGGCGCCGGCCCGCATGAGTCCGCGGCGGTGGCCGTGCGCACGCAAGCCCCCGCGCCGCTTCCGGGCAAGACGCTGCCGCCGATCACCACCGGGCTCGGCGGCGAGTGCGCCGAGGTGGAGCTGTTCTGGGGCGATACCCGGGTGAGCGTGTGGCAGCTCCAGCCCGGCGAGCAGTTCCACGCCGGCACGGCGCCGGGCTGCGACGCGCTGCTGCAGGGGGTGGCGCGCGCGCCGGTGCTGCGCGGCGACGTCAACGGCTGGACCCTCGCGGCGCCGCGGCCGCTGCAGCTCTTTCTCGAGGAGAACGGCCGCGTGCTCGGCGGCCCCGAGCTCCTGGTGCGCGGGCGCAGCCAGGCCGACGCGCACGGGCTCGTGGTCCCGCTGCCGCAGCGGGCGGTGGCCATCCTCCGCAACGGCAACCTCTCGCTGCGCATCCGCCGCACCGGCGGGGCGCCCCGCGTGGGCGGCGAGCAGACCGACTGGAAGGGCGTGCTCATCGCCAGCATCGCCGCCATCCTCATGATGGCGGGGATGAAGTTCTGGAGCGCGACGGTGCCGCCGCCCACCCGCAGCGCGGGGGACGCGGAGCTGATCCGGCCGCGCCCGCTCATCGTCCGCGCCGCGCCGCAGAAGCCCAACCACGCGCCGGTGCTCGACGCGCAGAAGCAGCCGCAGGCGCGCGACCCCGGCAAGGCGGTGGCCCGCCACATGGGCCAGGAAGGCGAGGCGGGCAGCAAGACGGCGCCCCGGCGCAACACCCGCGCCGAGCGCAAGATGGACGACCGGACCCTGATCGCCGAGACGGGCCTGCTCAAGGCCCTGGGCGGCGGCACCGGCAAGAGCGACGTCTTCGGCGTCGCCCTGGAGAAGGGCACGCGCGACGCCATGGGGCACCTGACCGGTCCGCGCGTGGCCGATGCCCGCGGCGACGGCGGCATGGGCCTCAAGTCGCTGGGAGGCCGCGGCGGCGGCGGCGACGGCTCGGGCCTCGGCCTCGCCCGCATCGGCACCAACGGAATCGGGGGCGGCCTCGCCAACTACGGCGACGGCAAGGGCGGGCTGCGCGGCAAGGAGAACGGCGAGATCGGCCTGGGGCCGGGCAAGCCCGAGGTGACCGGGTCCATCGATCCCGAGCTGATCCGCAAGGTGGTCCACGAGCACCGCGCCCAGATCCGCACCTGCTACGAGACGCAGCTCACCAACAAGCCCAGCCTCGCGGGCAAGCTGGTGTCGGCCTGGACCATCGATCCGGGCGGCACCGTGACCGAGGCGCACACGCAGGAGAGCACGCTGCGCGACTCGAGCGTGGAGGGCTGCGTGGCGGCGAAGATCAAGACCTGGCGCTTCCCCATTCCCAAGGGCGGCGGCGAGGTGTTCGTGACCTATCCGTTCATCTTCACGCCGGGAGGGTGAGTCCATGCTGATGCTCGCGCTGGTGATGGCGGCGGCCACGCCGCAACCCTGGGTGGAGATGTCCGCGGGCCCATTGCTCCTGCACGAGAGCGGGCGCAGCGGGGTGGGGTCGGGTCCGCTGGTGCGGCTGGATGTCGGATATCCGCTCGGCGAGCGATTCGCGGCCGAGGTCTGGCTCTCCGGAGCCATGGAGTCGGCGCCGT
This sequence comes from Myxococcales bacterium, assembly GCA_035702105.1. Classification (GTDB taxonomy): domain Bacteria; phylum Myxococcota; class Myxococcia; order Myxococcales; family 40CM-4-68-19; genus 40CM-4-68-19. Next base: position 6,574 of record DASSQZ010000243.1, read on the forward strand.
CCGGGCCGCTGGGCGACCGCGCGCTGGTCGGCGGCGGAGCGGCCGGGCGCGCGCTGCTGCACCGCTTCGGCGACGACGGCAAGCTGGCGCTCTGGGCCCACGCGGGCGCGGGATGGGGGCTTCCCGCGGCCGGGGAGGGCCAGCCCGGACCCACCGGATTCGCCGGGGCGCTGATGGCGTTCCAGCCGTTCATCAAGCGGTTCTCGCTGGCGTTGGAGGCGGACGCGGTGGCCTACCGCAGCGCCTACGGCATCGCCCTGCTCCCTTCGCTTCGCTGCAGTTTCTGAAAAGCCGTTTGCTTGTAGTGGGGCAGGGGTTGCAGGATGCTGCGGCCCCATGGCGCTCGCCCATCCACCCATTCCATTGCCGGACCAATGGACGCTCGGCGACCTGGAGCGCATGCGCCTGGTCCTGCGCGGCGGGTCGGTGATCGACTGGCGCCGGCTCCACTTCCAGACGCGCGAGGAGGTGGATCGCTACCTGCGCCTCTGCCTCTTCGAGCCCGACGATCCCTTCGACCGCGCGCGGCTCCAGCGCATCCTCGACGAGGCGGTGGATTACCTGCGCACCACCTTCCGCTATGCCGTCGCCGAGGCGGTCGCCCACCCGGCGGAGGTGCACGATCTCTTCCTGCTCGCCTCCGGCGTGGGCGACCCGAAGCTGCGGCGCATCGCCTGCCTGGTGCTCAAGGTGATGCACGTGGTCCACCACGTCGACGCGCGCGGGCTGCTCTACCGCTCCCGGGTCAGCGAGGACGAGCTGATGCAGCTGGTCTCGCAGCGGGTGGACCACGCCATCGCGCAGCTCCGCCGCGAAGGCCTGCCCATCGCCGCCGCGGCGGGAAGCGTGAAGACGCGGCACAGCGTGATCACCAAGCTGCTCGCCAAGAAGGAGACGCTGGCGGCGCAGATCTACGATCGCGTGCGCTACCGCGTGGTGACCGCCGAGCACCGGCACGTGCTGCCGGTGCTGATGCGCCTGTGCGACCTGCTCCTGCCCTTCAACTTCGTGGTACCGGGCCAGACGCAGAACACGCTGATCAGCTTCCGCCAGCTCCTGCGCGAGTCTCCCAAGCTGCGCGCGCTCTTGCCCGACCTGCAGATCGCGCTCTCGCACGACGAGCACGAGCCGCAGCAGAACGAGTTCTCCGGCAACTCGTACAAGGTGTTGAACTTCGTTGTGGATCTGCCCGTCCGCCTGCCCGAGCGGGCGGTGCAGCCGGGGGACGGCCGCATCGCGTTCTGCCTGGTGGAGCTGCAGCTCCTCGACCGGCAGACCGAGGCGACCAACGAAGCGGGCGAGAACGCGCACCTGCGCTACAAGAAGCGGCAGCTGCGGAAAGTTCTACGCCGGCTGTCGCGCGGCCTGGTGGTGCCGAAAGGCACCAAGCCCGCGCAGAAGTCAACATCGCGAAGCTGACCCCGGTTGAGGGCGGGCGGAGCCCCCGGCACTCTGACAGAATGGGGCCGGGTCACCGCGCTTTCGTGGAGAGCTGGCTGAGGCGTCGTTCCAGCATCGCGCCGCAGGTGCTGGCGGGGCTGGCGCTGCAGGCGGTCTGGGGCCGCGCCCGCAGGTCGCTCTCCGACCTTTCGCTGCAGGCGATGGGCCGCTGCGCCCTCGACGCGGCGGCGCGCCAGTTCCCCGCGCTCGCCGACGCGCGGGTGGGGCCGCGAGGCTTCGAGCTGGACTCCCTGTCGCCCTCGAACGCGGAGGAGTTCCTCGCTGCGCTCGGCGGCGTCCTGGTCGAGTTCCTCGGGCTCGTGGAAGCGACCACCGGCGCCATCCTCGCGCCCGCGCTGGAGGCGGAGCTGCTCGGCGTGGGTGGGTCGAGGCGAGCGCCGCCGGCCAGCGGGGCGGGATGAGGCGCCGCCGCCGCCGCCAGCTCGAGCTCGGGTTCTCCACCCGGGGAGGCGCGGCGGCGCCGGCGCAGATACCCGATCGCGAGCCGGCGCCGCTCGCGGACCTGGACCTGGGCTACGGCCGGCTGCGCAACCTCTACGAGCTGGGCAAGCTGCTGGTGTCGGACGCGCCCGACCAGGCGGCGCTGCGCTGCATCGCGCGCACGGTGCCGCTGCGGGTGGCGACGCTGGTCGCGTTCTCGGGCGGGTCGGCGCCGGCGGTGGCCGCCCGTGCGGCGGGAGTGCCGGAAGGCGAGCTCCAGGCGGCGCTGGCGCACGCGCGCTCCTGCCTGTCGCGGCTCTGCGCGCAGCCGGTGGCGGACGGCCCGGTCACGGTCGATCCCGAGCCGCTGCCGCCCGGCCACGGCCACGTACCGCCGGGCAACAGCCCCTTCGCGGCGCTGCCGCTCCTGTTGGGCCGCACCGAGGTCGCAGGCGTCCTCTACGTGCGCGGCGCCCGCGGGCTGCGCGAGGCGGACCTGGCCTTCCTCAGCGCCGCGGCCGATCACCTCTCGCTCGCGCGCGACCGGCGCTTCGCCTGGGAGCGCGAGGTGCGGCTGCGCGAGCGCGCGGAGGCGCTCGACCGCGCGCAGAAGGACCTGGTCGCGGTGGTCTCCCACGACCTGCGCAACCCGCTCGGCGCGGTGCTGATCGGCGTCTCCACCCTGCAGCGCTGGCCCCAGCTCGACGCCGCGCGCGTGCGCGAGAACCTGGACAGCATCCATCGCGCCGCGGAGCGCGCGAGCCGCCTGGTGCACGACCTGCTCGACGTGGCGCGCATCGACGCCGGACACCTCAACCTCGAGCTCTCGCCCTTCGACCTGGGCGCCCTGGCGCAAGAGGCGGTGGAGCTGATGAAGCCGCTGCTCGCCGAGGCGGAGCTCACCTGCGAGGCGCAGGTGGCGGACGGCATTCCGCCGGTGGTGGCGGATCGCGAGCGCATCCTCCAGGTGCTCTCCAACCTGATCGGCAACGCGCGCAAGTTCGGCCGGCCCGGCTCGGCGGTCTCGATCGCCGTGTGGGAGGAGCAGGGCGAGGCCCGCTGCTGCGTCGCGGACGACGGGCCGGGCATCTCCGAGGAAGACCTGCCCCACATCTTCGACCGCTACTTCCAGGGCCCGCACGGTCCCACCGCCCACGGCGTGGGGCTGGGGCTCTCCATCGCGCGCGGCATCATCGAGGCGCACGGCGGCCGCATCTGAGCGGACAGCGCGCCGGGCCGGGGCAGCCGGTTCTTCTTCAGCGTGCCCCTCTCGCCGCCTTGACGGCGCGGCGCAGTCGCGGTACTCGCGCAATCCGCTTTTCAGCGGGGCACCGTCGCCAAGTTGGTAAGGCAAGGGACTGCAAATCCCTCATTCCCCGGTTCGAATCCGGGCGGTGCCTCCACCGTTCACTCTTCGAGCGCCGCGCGAGGTTCGACGCGCGCGGCGGCGACGGCAGGAACGAGGCTGGCTGCGAGCGCCACTCCCGCGATCACGGCGATCGACGCGACCACCGTCGCCGGATCGAACGGCGAAACCCCGAAGAGCAGATGGCGCAGGCCGAGCCCTGCCGCCACGGTGAGCGAGAGGCCGGCCGCCACTCCCACCGCGGCGAGGTTGAGCCCTTCGGAGAGGACCAGCCGCAGGATCTCGCGGGTGCCCGCGCCGAGCGCGCGGCGCACGGCGAACTCCTGCCGCCGCTGCTGCACACTGTAGGCGATCACTCCGTAGACGCCCACGATGGTGAGCAGCAGGGCCACCAGGCCGAAGCTCTCCATGAACCGGGTGACGAATCGCGCGTTCGCTGCGCTGGTCGCGACCAGATCGTCGATGGTTCGCACGTGCGCGATGGGAATCGCGGGATCGGCCGCGGCGATCGCGCGCTGGACCGCCGGCACCAGCGCGGACGTCTGCAGGTTCGAACGAACGACGAACTGCATGGTGCCGAAGGTGAGGTAGGGATTCTGCGTGAAGGGAACGATCATTTCCGGCCGCGGCGTCTCGGTCAGCGCGTACCGCTTCATGTTCCCGACCACGCCGATCACCGTCATCCAGGGAAACGACCGCGGGTCGCCCGGCCCCCCGACATGGATGCGCCTGCCGACGGCGTCCTTGCCCGGCCACAGCCACCTGGCCATCGCCTGGTTCACGATCACCACCGGCACGCCGTCGGTCCGGTCGGCCTCCGAGAAATCGCGCCCCGCGAGCAGCGTGGCGCCGAGCGCGCGGATCATCCCCTGGCTCGCGACCGTGAATTGCGCGATCGGCGACAGCGCGCCGGGCGGGAGCGCAGGCAGATCGCCCTCCGGCGTGAAGACGGACGCCTGCTGCTCGCCGCTGAGCGGGAGCGGCTTGCCGATGCCCGCGGCCGACACGCCGGGCAGCGAGCGGATGTTGTCGAGGGCAGCGCCGAGGAATCGAACCGCGGCCGCGTGCTCCATGCCGGTGTTGAATGCGCGTTCGGGGTACCGGAGGGGCGGGAGCGACACCTCGAAGGTCGCGCCGTGCACGGCGTCGAATCCGAGCTTCGCGCCCATCTGCCGCGAGAGGCTCCGGACGAGCAGCCCTGCGCTCGCCACCAGCACGAGCGATCCCGCGAGCTCGCTGACGATCAGCGCGCGGCGCGCCTTGCCGGAAATGCCCCTCGAGCCGGCACCGCGTCCGCCGCTCCGCAACGCGGTCATGAGATCCGCGCGGCCGCCGAAGAGCATGGGGACGATGCTCACGGCGAGCGCCGCGACGACCATGACGCCGAGCGCCGCCGCGGCGAAGCGCACGTCGAACGCGAGCTCCGCGGCTCGCGGCAGCTGGGCGGTGCCGTATGCGCGCACGAGCCCGATCC
>DASSQZ010000244.1:0-3158 GCA_035702105.1 Myxococcales bacterium
GGGGTCGCGGCCGTCGGGGAGCCTCACCCAGCCCAGCCCGACCAGGTGGCGCAGGAAGGCCTCGCCGGCGTCGTCGCGCCAGAGCGTTCCGTCGGCGTCGAAGGCCGCGACGGCGCCGGGCAGCTCGCGGCCGAGCGCGCGGACGCGGCCGGCCAGCCCGGCTGGAATCACTGGCACCGCTGGAGCGCGCGCTCGAAACCCGCCCGGTGCTCCAGCTTCTCGCGCGCAGCCTGATCGCGCACGTCCGCGCACCCGCCCTGCTTCCGGGAGAGCACCTCCGCCGCCTCCGCGCGCATTCCAGCGCTCTTCGCCGCGCGCAAGACCGGCCTCAGCTCGCGGATCGCATCGCCGGCAGGCAGCACCGCAGCCGCTCCGTGCAGCGCCGCCACGCGCACCACGACCGGCTGCGCCTCGTCCCGGGCCATCTTCCCGAGAAGCTGCCGGGCGCGGGCCGGCGCGGCCGCGGCCAGCGCATCCACCGCCATGGCCCTGCGCGAGGGGTACTGGCTCTCGTCGGCGATCACCGCCTCGAGCAGCGGCGCCGCACGATCGCCCAGCTCCTGCCAGCGCGCCGGCGGGATGGGCCGGTCGAGGACGTTGAGATAGTTGTTCACGCGCCGCTGCAACTCCGCGTCGCTGAGCGGCTGCTGCGCCTGCGCCGGCTGCCGGACGGGAGCGGGGCGCGGCGCCCGCGGGGCCGCGAGCAAGGCTGCGAACAGCAGGGGGATCACGGCTGCCTCCTCACGGCACCACCGCCGGGTTGAGCCTCATCACCTGCGCCTGCTGCGGCGAGATGGTGCCTCGCGAGACGCCGGGCTCGAGTTGCCAGAACATGAGGTTGTCGCCGCCGGTGCAGACCGCTCCGGTGCCGGTCTGGAAGCACTGATCGGCGGCCAGGAAGGGCGCGTTGGGTCCGGGATCGTTCGCGCAGGCCGCCTGGTCGGCCCCGGCGCAGGGGACGCAGGCGCAGGTGCCGGTGTCCGCGAGCGGATCGAAATCCGACCCGTTCTGCTCGGTGGTGTGGAAGAGCCCGAGGAAATGGCCGGTCTCGTGCGCCGCGATGTAGGCCACCCGGTCCGGCCCGCAGGCGCCGATGCTGAACCCGCCGGTCGCGCAGTTCTGCAGGCTCGGCGCGAAGAGGTCGGCGGCGGAGACCACCGCCCCGCTGTGCACCGTGCCGTTGAGCGTGGACGGACCCGGGATGGTGCCGTCGATTCCCACGATGGTGCCCCCGCCCTGCGCGCTGAAGCGCAGGCTCTGGGCGAGGAAGATGTTGACCGTGTTCCCGGGGTGCGCGCCGGAGAGCACGAACATCTGGTTCAGGTCGCTGCAGGGGCCGGTGTCGGTGGCGGAGATGTTGGTGCCGAAGCGCGCGCGGTCGGCGGCGGTGACGTCGAAGAAGCTGACGTTTCGCACGTTGATCCCCGAGCCGGAGTTGCCCATCAGGCCCTTGTAGGTCCGCAACATCTGTTGGACGCTGGGATCGCCCGGCGCATTCGCGGCGGTGAAGGGCTGGCCGGAGAGCGTGTTCATGTCGGCCACGATGTAGAAGGCGACGTCGAGATTGGACCCCGGGGGCAGCGGCCGCAGCAGCACCGACATCTGGTAGGTGTTGGCATCGGTCCCTCCCGTGCACCTGGGCGTGGTCAGGCACTCGCTGGCGAAATCGTTGACGGTGAAGTTCCAGGTCCCCGCGGGAACGCCCGCATCCAGCGACGCGGTGGTGTTGGGAAAGGTGAAGGCTGCGGTGCTGGGAGTGCCGCCGCCGAAGAACGAGTAGTCCTTTGCATACTGGACCCCGGCGTCGGCGGAGCCGGAGATGGGCGGCTGCGGATTGTCGTCGTAGGCCACGCCGCCGTCCGGCATGTGGACGAAGAGCGGCACCGCGGAGTTGTCGATGTCCTGTCCGTTCAGGTTGACGGTGAGGCTGGCGATGTCCGCCTGGTGCACGATGGTGACGCTCCCCGTCCCCGGCGGCACGGTGAAGGGGAGGGTCTCACCCACCTTGTGCGTGCCCAGCTCGATCACCTGCGAGCCGGAAATGGAGCCGGCCAGCGCGCTGGTCACGGGCAGACGGCTGCAGGCAGCCGGGGTGCACGCGCCCGCCGGGACGCAGACGTTGTTCATGGTGGCGCAGCAGGCGTAACCCTTTCGGCAGGCGCTGTCGTCGGTGCACTGCGCGACGCAGAGGTCGGTGGTGCCGACCGTGGTGCAGGCGCCCACCGAGCAGGTATTGGCCGAGCAATCGGCGGTGCAGTAGCCGCCCGGGAAGCCCACCTCGCTGGAGTTGCAGATCAGGCCGGAGGAGCAGTCGCCGCTGGTCCGGCACGACTCGCCGATCTTCCCCGGCGTCGAGCCGATCTCCGCACAGCTCCCGTTCTCGCAGCGCTGCGTGTTGGCGCAGTCGCGCACCGTCTTGCAGGGAGTCGAGCCGTGACAGCCGGCGAGCAGCGCGGCGCAGGCCAGCAGGGAAGTGTGTCTCTTCACCGGACCTCCAGTGAGGAAGTGTAACGCCAGATCCTGTGCGCCAGGATTGCCCGTGTTGCAAGTGTCCGATGGAGCGTGATAGCCCCGCGGCACTCATGGCAGACAGGGTGCTCGTCGTCGACGATGAACAGAGCCTCCGCAAGGTGCTCTCGGCCACGCTGCAGCGCGAGGGGTACGAGGTCCAGGTGGCGGCCGACGGCGAAGAGGCGCTGGTTGCGCTCGAGCGCGACGGGGCCGACGTGGTGGTGACGGATCTGGTGATGCCCAGGATGGACGGGCTCACGCTGCTGCGCAAGGTGGTGAAGACCCACCCCGACGTACCCGTGATCGTGGTCACCGCGCACGGCAAGATCGACAGCGCGGTCACCGCCATGAAGGCGGGCGCCTTCGACTTCGTCACCAAGCCCTTCGAGCACGCCGACCTCAAGGCCATCATCGCCAAGGCGGCGCGCCAGTCCGACCTCAACGCCCGCAACGTCATCCCCGACGAGCCGGGGCGGCGCCGCTTCACCGAGATCATCGGCAAGGGTCAGCGGATGATCGAGCTGCAGCAGATCATCGCCAAGGTGGCCGACGCGCCCTCCACCGTGCTGATCCAGGGCGAGAGCGGCACCGGCAAGGAGCTGGTGGCCACCGCGCTGCACGAGAAGTCGTCGCGCCGCGAGGCTCCC
>DASSQZ010000245.1:0-3207 GCA_035702105.1 Myxococcales bacterium
GGCCTCTGCGGATCCTCAGGAGCGCCTGCGGGCGTCCGCCAGCCAGTGGATCAGGCGGATGACCTCTCCCGTATCCGCCACCTGCCAGCGCGCGTGCGTGCCGGTGCGCGGCGGGGGCCCGACGTGCACGGTGATCGAGCTGCGCCGGTTGAGGATGGCAAACGCCTCTTCATCGGTTTCGCCGGCGCCCACGTAGACGGGCAGCGCCCCGCGCATGCCGGCGAGCAGGCCCAGGACCGCGCGCCATGAGGCCGCGCCGTCGGGCACCGCCTCCAGGGTATCGGGGCCGCGCCGCAGGTCGAGGTTTTCGGAGGCGGCGAGCTTGCCGAACTCCTCGGCGGCGGCCACGCGCGCGGGCGGCTCCGCGTTGCGCAGGTGGAGCACCAGCGCCCAGGTGCGATCTTCCACGATGATGCCCGGCGCCTGCAGTTGCGGGACGCGGGAGCAGGCGCGCCGCAGCCGCTGCATCGCGGTCTCCGCGCGCTCGTGGTCGGGCTCGGTCACCATCCGCAGGCCGCACGCCTGCACGTCCGCTCCGTGCACACCCACGTAGGCGAGCCGGTTCAGGCGCAGCCGCCGCTGCAGCGTCTCGACGTCGCGCGAGGAGATCACCGCTCCGCGGGTGTTCGATGCCGCGCAGAGCCGGATCAGCGCGGCGCGGGCTGCGGGGTTGGTCCTCAGGTGCCCGTGGGAAGCCCGCTGCGAGAGGGCGTTGTCGAAGGAGAAGAACCCGTAGAGGGCGTTCGCCTCGGCGATGCGCTCGCGCAGGTGATCTGCTTCCGACCACAGCGGCCGGATTGTCCCCGTTCGTCCCAGCTCCGGATTCCTCACGCACGCCCCCCTCGCCCGAGACCGCCCCCGGCGAGGAACATGTGCATGGGTAGGTGAAGATGGGAGGCCCGCGTCATGGGGCCCGCCACCCGCCGCGTGCAACGGTGAACGATTGCCCGCGGCGCCGACGAGGATGCCTCAATAGCCGATCGGATATCCGCCCGCCTCCAGCACCGCGGGGACGATGGCCTCGCGCACCCGACCCACGTCCACCGGGACGAACGCGTGCAGGCGCGAGAACGCCGCGAGCTGCGACTCGATCTCGCCCTCCGGCACCACGGCGCAGAGCGCGGTGCGCGCGCGATCGAACGCCCGCTCGCGGCTCTCGTAGCAGAAGAAGCGGCAGAGCGCGTCGCGCAGCGCGGGGCGATCGGGGGTCGCCAGCGTGCGTCCGAGCACCGAGTCCATGGCGTAGACCTCGATGGCGCAATCGGCGAGAGCGGCCAGCACCTCCTGCCGCTCCTCGAGCGCCGGCCCCAGCGTCGCGGCCCACTTGGCGGCGAAGATGAACTGGCGCTTGGCCAGCTCCGCCGATCGCCGCTCCGCCGCCAGCCGTCCGACGGCGGGCGCCACCACCGGCTTGTCCGCCGGGCCCACACCCGCACCGTCGGTGTTCGCCGCCAGGGCGAGCTCCTCGTCCAGGCGCATGACCGCTTCCATCAGCGGCATCTCCCCCTTCATCGCCCGCTTGAACACCATGCCGGGGATGAGCATGCGATTGATCTCGTTGGTGCCCTCGAAGATGCGGTTGACGCGGTTGTCGCGATAGGCGCGCTCCACCGGATAGTCGGTGACGAAGCCGTTGCCGCCGTGGATCTGCAGCATCTCGTCGATGAGCTGGAACATCCACTCCGAGCCGGCCACCTTCATGATGCTGGCCTCGATGGCGTACTCCTCGATGGCGGCCATCACCTGCCCCGGCTCGCTGCGCCCGCCGATGGCGTCGTCGATGGCGCCGGAGGCGCGGTAGGTCATCGACTCGTTGGCGTAGATCTGCGCCGCCGCGCGCGCGAGCTTCTCGCGGATGAGGCCGAAGCTGGCGATGGGCCTGCCGAACTGCTTGCGCTGCGCCGCGTACTCGACGCCGGTGCTCAGGGACCACTTCATCCCGCCGGCGGAGAAGGCGGCGAGCTTGAGCCGGCCCACGTTGAGGATGTTGAAGGCGATCTTGTGCCCCTTGCCGATCTCGCCGAGCACGTTCTCGACCGGGATGCGAGCGTCCTCGAAGATGAGCGGAGTGGTGGAGCTGCCGCGCAGGCCCAGCTTGTGCTCCTCGCGCCCGGTGGTGAACCCGGGCGTGCCGCGCTCCACGATGAAGGCGGTGAATCTCGTGCCGTCCACCTTGAGGAAGACGACGTAGACGTCGGCGAACCCGCCGTTGGTGATCCACATCTTGCCGCCGTTGACCAGGTAGTGCTTGCCGTCCTCCGAAAGCCGCGCCACGGTGCGGGCGCCGAGCGCGTCGGAGCCGCTGCCCGCCTCGCTGAGCGCGTACGCCGCCACCTTCCTGCCGCTGGCCAGATCGGGCAGGTAGCGGGCCTTCTGCGCGGGCGTGCCGAAGAAGACGATGGGCAAGGTGCCGATGCCCGTGTGCGCGCCGAACGTCGTCGCCCAGGATCCGTCTCCCGCCTGGGACTCGGCCACCAGCATGGAGGTGACCTTGTCGAGGCCGAGGCCGCCGTACTCCTCGGGGATGTCCACGCCCAGCAGCCCCAGCTCGCCGGCCTTGCCGATCAGCTCGCGCAGCATGCCGTAGTCGTGGTCGTCGAACCGCTGGCGCTCGTTGATGACCTCGGCGCGGGTGAACTCGGCGCCGGTGCGGAAGAACTGCCGCTGCTCGGCGGAGAACCTCTCCGGCGTCATGAACGGCCGGGAGCCCACCGGCTCGAAGAAGAACGAACCGCCACGCTCCTGCGCTTCGGGGGTCGGGAGATCCTGCGCCTGCTCGGCCATTCGGTGTTCCCTCCGTAATGACGCACCGCGTCCCAACCTGTGTACCGAGACTTGACGCCACGCGCAAATCAATTGCGCATCGTGCCTGGCTGTGGCAAGCCGCCGCACAGGCGCGTGTGTGCTCCTCCGCTCTGCCTTGCGCACCGCTCCCGCCTGCGATAGCGAGGACGCCTCATGGCAAGCAAATCCCAGGAGCCGGTGATTGGAGACGGCAGCCTGCACGTCGGTGACCGCGTCGTGTACCCGAACCAGGGTATCTGCCGCATCACCGGCGTCTCCACCAAGAACATCGCCGGCCAGAACTGGGAGGTGGTCACGCTTTCGCGCGAGGAGGACGGCGCGACCGTGATGGTGCCCAAGGCCAAGGTGATGGGCATCGGCCTGCGCAAGGTGGCCGACGTCGCCGCCATCGACAAGGTCTTC
>DASSQZ010000246.1:0-4255 GCA_035702105.1 Myxococcales bacterium
CCACGTCGGAGAAGCTCTCGCGCACTCCCAGGTCGGCGGCGCCGTCGGAGAGCCCCGGCGCGTACGCGAGCAGCGGCGCGTACTCGCGCGTGTGATCGGTGCCGGGGAAGGTGGGATCGTTGCCGTGATCCGCGGTGAGCACGAGGAGGTCGCGGGGACGAAGCCTCCCCGCGATGCCGGGCAGCGCCGCGTCGATCTCGCGCAGCGCGCGCGCATAGCCCGCCGGATCGCGCCGGTGGCCGTAGAGCATGTCGGTGTCCACCAGGTTGACGAAGAGGAAACCGGTCTCGAGGGTGCCGAGGATCGCGGCCGTCTTGCGCAGCCCGTCGGCGTTGCCCTCGGTGTGCACGGCCTCGGCAATCCCCTGGTTGTCGTAGATGTCGGGGATCTTGCCCACGCCCACCGTGCGGACCCCTTCGCCTTCGAGCAGGTCGAGCACCGTGCCCCTGGGGGGCGGCTGCGAGAAGTCATGGCGATTGTAGGTACGCCTGAAGCGGCCCGCGCCGTCGCCCACGAAGGGCCGCGCGATCACCCGCGCGAGGCCATGGGGCTTGCCCACGCTGCGAGCCGCCTCGCACCAGGCATAGAGCGTCTGCAGCGGCACCTTCTCCTCGTGCGCCGCGATCTGGAAGACGCTGTCCGCGCTGGTGTAGACGATGGGCAGGCCCGTGCGCAGGTGCTCCTCGCCCAGCTCGTCGAGGATCGCGGTCCCGCTGGCAGGCTTGTTGCCGAGGAAGCCCGGGGCGCCGGACGCGCGCAGCCACTCGTCCATCAGGTCGCGGGAGAAGCCCCGCGGGAAGGTGGTGAATCCCTTCTCCAGCCGGACGCCCATCATCTCCCAATGGCCCGTCGTGGTGTCCTTGCCCTCCGACGACTCGGCCATCCGCCCGAACGAGGCGCGCGGCTTTTCGCTCGGCGGGCAGCCGGGAATGCCGGTGAGGTTTCCCAGGCCCCAGGACTGCAGCACCGGCAGCGAAAGGCCGCCCACCGCGCGCGCGCAGTTGGCGAGCGTGTTCGCGCCGCTGTCGCCATAGGCGGCGGCGTCGGGCAGCTCGCCCGCCCCGCACGAATCGATCACCAGCACGACGAATCGGCCGCCCATCCTCTCACTCTCTTCCGCCGCCGCCCGAACCTGCCGTTCCGGTGACGATGGCCACGCTCGCGCTCGCGCCCAACCGGTTGGCGCCGGCTTCCACCATCTTCTGCGCGTCCGCGGTGGTCCGCAGGCCGCCGCTCGCCTTCACTCCCACGTCGTCGCCCACCACCTGCCTCATCAACGCCACGTCCTCGGCGGTGGCGCCGCCCGGCCCGAAGCCGGTGCTGGTCTTCACGAACGCCGCGCCTGCCGCCTTGGCCAGGGCGCAGCCGATCACCTTCTCGTCGCGCGTCAGCGCGCCGGTCTCCAGGATCACCTTCACCGGACGCGGCCGCGCCGCCGCCACCACCTCGCGGATGTCGCGGTCCACGGAGGCGTAGTCCCTGGCCTTGAGCTGGCCGATGTTGATCACCATGTCGATCTCTGCCGCGCCGGCGCGCAGGGCCTCGCGCGTCTCGAAGACCTTGGCCGCGGTGGTGCCTGCGCCGAGGGGAAATCCCACCACCGCGATGGGGCGCGTGCTGCAGCCTTCCAGGAGCCGCGCGCAGAGCGCCACGTTCGAGGAGTTCACGCAGACGGTGGCAAAGCCGTACTTGCGCGCCTCGTCGCAGAGCTTGACCAGATCGTCGCGGGTGGCCGAAGCCTTGAGCAGCGTGTGGTCGATGTAGGGCGCGAGATCGCGGCTGGTGCGGATGGCCAACGGGGTCAGCCGCGCCGTGCCCACGCGGTGAAGCTCACGGGCGGCGCAGGTCTCCTTCTCCTCGCAGGGCAGGCAGCCGTCCAGGTTGCACTCCTTGGGCACGTCGGCGCGCGTGGCCACCGGGGCAGGAGCCGGAGGCCGCTCTCCGCGCAGCCGCTGCAGCGCCTTCTCGGCGATGAGCGTCGCGAGCTCATCGAGCTGATCCGCCATGCTGCGCGGCGTTGTACCATGGGGGCACTTGCGCGCGCTCCTCATCGCCCTGCTCTCCGCCGGCTGTTGCGAATTCTCCGGCCCGCGCTGGCACGGGCGGGTCACCGGCCATTTCGACGGGGAGCGCTTCCACAACCAGGTGCCGGGCGACATGCGCCTGCGGGACGTGGTGGCCTGGCGCACGCACCGGCTGCCGGGAAAGTGGCCTGCGTACGTGGACGCGCCTTCCGCGCCTCCGCCCCCGCGGCGGGTGGGCAAGGGAGAGCTGCGCGTCACCTTCGTGAACCACGCCACCGTCCTCATCCAGATGGACGGGGTGAACGTCCTCACCGATCCGATCTGGGGCGAGGTGGCCGGGCCCGTCCCTTACATCGCGCGGGCCCGACACCGGCCGCCCGGGCTGCGCTTCGAGGACCTGCCGCCCATCGACGTGGTGCTGGTCAGCCACGACCACTACGACCACATGGACATCCCCACCCTGCGCCGGCTGCAGGCGGCTCACCACCCGCGCTTCATCGCCGGGCTGGGCCAGGCGGCGCTCCTGGCCTCGTTCGGCATCGAGGGCGCGGTCCAGCTCGACTGGTGGGAGTGGACGGCGGTCAAGGGCCTGCGCATCTGGGGGGTGCCCGCCCGGCACGACAGCCGCCGCGGCGGCTGCGACTCCAACACCCGGCTCTGGCTCGGGTTCGTGCTGCGATCGCAGGCAGGAGACGTCTACTTCGCCGGCGACACGGGGTACGGCCCGCATTTCCAGCAGATCAGCGACCGCTTCGGCCCGCCGCGCCTCGCCCTGCTGCCCATCGCGCCCGGGCTGCCGCGCGCCCTCTTCGCCAAGGTGCACCTCGACGCGCACGACGCCGTCGTCGCCTCCGCGGCGCTGCGCGCCCGCGCCAGCATCCCCATCCACTTCGGCACCTTCGCGCAGGGAGACGAGGCCGACGGCGAGGCGGAGCGGAAGCTGCGCGCACAGGCGCCGCGCGGCTGGGTGATCCTGCACAACGGCGAGAGCTGGGCTACCAGCTCACCAGCGGCGGGAGGCTCATGAAGATGGCGTCCACGTTGCCGCCGCTGCGCAGGCCGAAGAGCGTTCCACGATCGTAGATGAGGTTGAACTCCACGTAGCGCCCTCGCCAGCGGAGCTGCGCGGCGCGGTCGGCTTCGGTGAAGGGCGTGGCGCGCCGGCGTTCCACCAGCGGAGCGTAGGCGGGAAGGAAGGCGTCGCCCACCTGGCGCACGAAGGGCTCGTGCTCCTTGCCGCGCAGGTAGTCGAAGAAGATGCCGCCCACGCCCCTCTCGCTCTGGCGGTGGGCGATGTAGAAGTAGTCGCGGGCCCACTGCGAGAAGCGCGCGTAGCGGTCGGGACCGCAGGTCTGGCGAAGGACGCCGTGGAAGTGCGCGGTGTCCTCCGCGAAGGGCCTGAACGGCGTCAGGTCCATGCCGCCCCCGAACCAGCAGGCGTCTCCCGCCTCGAGATAGCGCACGTTCATGTGCGCGACCGGCACGAACGGGTTGCGGGGATGGATGACCAGCGACACGCCGGTGGCGAAGAAGGGCTTGCCCGCGATCTCCTCCACCTTGGGCGGGCGGATCTCGCTGCCGTGCGCGGAGAGCGACGCTTCCGGGGTCGCTGCGGGGAAGGCCTCGCCGTGGACCGCCGAGAAGTTGCAGCCCGCCTTCTCGAACAGCTCGCCGCGCAGCTCGCTCATCTCGCCGCCGCCGCCGCCCGGCCGTTCCCAGGCGGTGCGGCGGAACTGCGCGCCGCCGCCCTCCAGGCCTTGCAGCCCCTGGACGATGCGCTCGCGCAGGTCGCGAAAGCGCCCTTCGATCTCCGCGCGGAAGGTCGTCATGCGTCTCCAATGCTGCGGCCTTCGGCCTCCGCCCGGCCGCCGGCAAAGCCGTCGCCCTCCGCCGGAGCGGCGCTACTTCTTGCCGCCGGCCACCGCGGCGCTCACCTCGGCGGCGAAGTCCTTGGTCTCCTTCTTCAGCCCCTCGCCGAGCACGTAGCAGGTGTAGCGGCGCACCTGCAGGTTCTCGCCGATGACCGCGATGGCGCCGTTGATCTCGTCCTGCACGGTGCGCTTGCCGTCGGGGTCGCGGAAGAAGGCCTGCTCGAGCAGGCAGTTCTCCTTGTAGAACTTCTCCAGCTTGCCGGGGATGATCTTCTCCAGCATCGCTTCCGGCTTGCCCTGCTCGAGGAGCTGCGCCCGGGCCACCGACCTCTCCTGGTCGATGACCTCCTTGGGGACGTC
>DASSQZ010000247.1:0-15062 GCA_035702105.1 Myxococcales bacterium
GGGCAACGGTATGCAGACGAGCGCAAACGCAGCCGGCAGGTTCGCAGCGACGCTGCTCGCGTTGTCGGCAGCCTGCGGCGGCGGATTGCCGGCCGGATCGCAGCTGCAGTCCACCGTCCAGTCCACCTCCGACCTCGACAGTGTCAACGGGCTGCTCGCCACCTCCATCGCCAGCTCCTGCCTGACCGTGAGCGCGGCGTACGCACCCATCGGCGACGGTCTCTCCGGCACCGGCGGCGTAAACACGTATTCCTGCGGCGACAACATGAACGGGCTGTCGCCCAACCTGCTCGGGCTCAATGGGCTGCACCCGAACGGGTTGCACACCCCGCAGTTCGACAAGTGGTTCTCGGCCGACCCGGTCACCGCGAACACGATGATGAAGTACCTGGTGAAGTGTTCGCTGCCCTTCTCCGAGAAGCTGACCTACGTCGCCGACGACGGCTCCACGTACTCGTGGCCGGGCATGTTCGGCCTCGCCCCGCGCTGGACCTCCGGCAAGGCCATTCCCGAGGACGAGCAGGAGCTCGTCTCGGCCTGCATCGCGGCCCATGCCAACAAGTACGGTGCGCACGTGCCCATCTCGGTCCTTGGCCGCCGCGCCAACGGCGCTCCCTTGCCTCTGAGCGCCGGCGAGCTGGCCTCCTTTCCCATCCGCGAGGGCTGCTTCTTCGGCAACCTCTTCCACGGCGAAGGCGTCTTCTCGGGCGACGACCGGACGGTCTCCCTGGGCGACGCGGACAGCAGCCTGCGCGCCTGCGCGCTGCCCGATCGTTCCGGCGGCGGCGCCATCTCGAACTGCGCGCCCATGCAGTACGCCGGAAACTGCAGCGACATCTGCAAGCTCGACAGGAGCGGCCTCTTCTACGTCTCCTGCAAGGTCCAGGGAAAGTCGTACCGCGCGCTCTCCACCCGCATCCGCCCCGATGTGAACTTTACCTGTGGCGACGGGGTCTGCCAGTCGACCGAGTCGTGCGGCACCGGGACCAGCTTCGACAATTGCTCGCTGGACTGCGGGCCCTGTCAGTAAGCAGAATCGCCCGCCGGCGGCATGACTCCGGCGAACACCACACCAGATCCGGTGTTCCCCACGGTGCCCGGGTACCGCGTCGACCGGCTCCTGGGCAGCGGGGGCTTCGGCGTGGTGCTTCTCGCCACGTCGCCTTCGGGAGCCCGCGTCGCGCTCAAGGTCGCGAAGGCGGACGACGCGGTTGCCGCCTCACAACTCGCCCGCGAGGCGACGGCCCTTCGCGCCGTCGGACCTCCCGCCGCGCCCGCCGTCCACGCCTCGGGCACCCTCTCCGGGGGGGAAGCCTGGCTGGCCATGGAACTGGTGGAAGGCAAGAGCCTCGCCCAGCGGCTCGAGGAGATCGGTGGGCCGATGGAGCCGCGCGAGGTCGCGGCAAGCGCGCAACGCCTGGTGGAAGCGGTCGCAGCGGTGCACGCCGCCGGGTTCGTCCACCTCGACCTCAAGCCAGCCAACATCTTCCTCTCCGAGAGGGCGCGGCTGATCGATTTCGGCCTCTCGCGACGCCTGGGCGAAAGGATGGAGCGACCGCGAGGATTCGCCGGCACCGCGGAGTACGCCAGCCCCGAGCAATGCGAGGAGCGCGCCGATCTCGACGCGCGCGCCGACCTGTACGCGCTCGGCGCGGTGCTGTTCCACATGCTTGCCGGCCGGCCGCCCTTCACCGGCGAGGCGCAGGCGGTTCGCGAGGCGCAGGTGGGGCTCCGGCCGCCGAGGCTCTCGCACTTCGTCCCGGTGTCCGCCGCCCTCGAGGAGGTGGTGGCGCGCTGCCTGGCCAAGGATCGGGGCCGCAGGTTCCAGAGCGCCGCCGAGGTCCGGGCCGCGCTCTCGTCCGCCCTCGCCACGGACGAACTGGCCGCCGCGCCTGCGCAAGCCGCGCCCGCCGCCTCCCGCCTGCTCGAGCGCAGGCAGGTCGGCCTGCTGCTCTTCATCTCCGGCGTGGACGTGGGCTCGGTGCAGTCGGCGGTCCGAAGCCTGGGCGGCGAGCTCGGTCACGCCGCGCGCGGCCGCTACGCCGCCATCTTCGCGGGAGAGGCGGGGCAGGATCCGGTGCGGCGCTCCTTCCGCGCCGCGCAGGGGCTGGCGGAGCGGGGAATTGCCTCGCGCGCGCTGGTGGATCTGGGGGCGGTCAACGCCCAGCGCCGCTCCGACGGCAGCATGCGCTACATCTCGCCGGACCTGGCGCGTGAGAGCCGCTACGCGCAGGACTCCGACCCGGCCGGCCCGCTCGCCACCACCGCGGCCACCGACGTCCTGGCGGAGATCGGCTGGGAGGCGGTGCCCGGGCGCGCAGGCATCTTCGCCCCGCGCAGGGACGCCGGCGATCGCCTGCAGGCATCGACGGTGGTGCAGCTCGGCGCGGGCCCGCTGGTCGGCCGCGAGGAAGTGCTCCGCTCCCTGGTCGCGGCGGCGCGGCAGGCGGTCGAGGAGCGCGCGCCGGCGGTGATGACCGTGCTCGCCGACGCCGGGTACGGCAAGACCCACCTCGCGGCGGCCCTGCTGGAGAAGCTGCGCGCGTATCTGCCCACCGCGGAGCTGATGGACCTGCGCGCGCGCGAGCCGGTTGCCGGCGAGGGCGGCGAGACCTTGCGCGGGCTGCTGATCCGCGCCCTCGAGCTGCCTGCCGACGCGGGAGAGGAATCCGCGCGCGCAAGATTCGCCGCCGCGGTGGGCGGAGCGGCCTCGGCGGAGCTGTGGCCGGCGGCGGCGCTGGCGTTGCGGCTGGTGCCGGCGGACGCGACCCGGGTGCGGGCGCTCGCCGCGGCTCCCGGTGTGCTCCGCTCCATGGCAATGCGGGCCGCGGGAGAAGCGCTGCGCGCGCGCGCGCGCCGGCGGCCGCTCTGCCTGCTGCTCGACGACGCGCAGTTCGCCGACGACACGGCCCTCGACGCCCTGGAATACGCCGCCCTCTCCGAGGCCGCCGTGCCGCTCTTCGTCTGCGCCCTGGCGCGCCCCGGGTTCGCCGATTCCCGCGGTTCCTTCGGCGAGCGCGCGGCGCGGCGCGGGCAGCACCGCCTGGAAGCGCTGGCCCCGGCGGCCGCGGCCGAGCTCTGCCGGCGACTGCTGGCGCCGGCGGAGAATGTCCCCTCGGCGGCCATCGACCGCCTGGTGCAGCGCACGCAGGGCGTGCCGCTGCTCCTGGTCGAGCTCGTGCGCGGGCTCAAGCGCGACGGGGTCGTGCGCAAGCGCATGCGCGGCGACAGCTGGTTCGTCGCGGCCGACGAGCTGGACAAGCTCCCCGACTCGCCGCTGATCGAGTGGCTGGCGCAGCGCGAGCTGTCGGCGCTGCCGCCGGAGCTGGCTGCGCACGCGCGCCTGGTCGCGCTGCTCGGCGCGGAGTTCGGCCCGGACGAAGTCGAGGGCATCGTCGCCCAGCTCGACGCGCAGGGAATGGCGGCGGACTTCCCGCTCGATGCGCAGGTCGCGACCCGCCGGCTCGGCGGGCTCGGGCTCCTGGTGACCACGCGCGCCGGGACGTTCCGCTTCCGCCACGCCCTGGTGCGCGACGCGATCGCGCGCTCGCTGCACGCGACGGTGCGCGAGCGCATCCACGCCGGGGCTGCCCGGTTCTACCGCCAGACCCGGGCGCTGCCCGACGTCCGCCGGCTGCCGCTGCTTGCCCTGCATGCCGGCGAGGCGGGGATGCGCGATGAAGCGGCGGCGCTCCATCTGCAGCTGGCCGAGGAGGCGCGCGAGCGCCACCGCTACTTCGAGGCGGAGCGCAGCTACAGCAGCGCCCTCTCCTTCCTCGGCCCCTCGGACGACGAGGCGCGGCTCACCGCCCTGCGGGGCCGCGGCAGCATGCGATACCGCAGCGGCCGCTACGACGACTCCCTCGGGGACATGGAGGCGGCGCGCGCGCTGGCGAGGGCGGCGGGCGATCGTCTCGCCGAGGCGGAGATCGTCCTCGACGCCGCCACCGCATTGGACTGGATGACCGACTACGCCCGCTCCCGTGCCCTGGTCGCCGAAGCGGAGGCGCTGGTTGCCGGCTCGGGGTCGGAGCCGCTCCAGGCGCGCCTCATGCTCGGCATCGCCCGCTCGCTCTTCCGCATCGATCGGCGCGAGGAAGCGTGCCGCACGTTCCAGCGCGCGGTCCGGCTGGCGGACTCGATCGGCGACGCCGCCTACGAGACGTTGATCATCTCGCTCGTCGGGCTGGAGGCGCTCCTGCCCTGGTTGGGCGAGACCGCGGAAGCAGAGCGAATCGCCGAGCGGGCCATCGACCTGGCCAGGTCCAGGGGCGACCAGCTGCACCTGATCGCCGCGCTCAACAACCGCCGCAACCTCCTGATCGCGCGCAAGGACGCCGCCGGCGCGATGGAAGACCAGCGCGCGATGATGCGGATCGGCCGCGAGATCGGGATGCTGCTGGCCGAGTATTTCGGCGAGACCAACCTTTCCGAGTTGCTCTACTACCAGGCGGAGGACCTCGACGCCGCCGCGGAGCACGCGCGCAGGGCGATGCAGATCGAGGAGCGGCATCCGGAGGTGGCGAGCCGCGGGCCGGTGGGCGTGCTGCGGCTGGCGCGGATCGAAGCCTACCGGGGAAGCGAGGGCGAGGCGCGGCAACTGCTCCAGCGTATCGACGCGGCGGTGGAACGAGCCCGGCAGGAAGGCCGCGCGTCGGGATCGCTCAGCCCCTCCGAGCGGGTGCTCCGGAGCATGGTCGACCTCGCGACGCGCGACTCCGCCGTGGAGGACTGGGAAGCGCTGCTCGCCCGCTCGGCTCGCGAATCGGTGGAGCAGGAGCCCATCGAGGTCGCCGACCTCTACGGCACCTGGGCGCTCCGGCGCGGCAAGGCCGCGGAGGCGCGGCGCGCGTTCGAGGAGGCGGCCGCCCGCGCCGCGCGGATTCCCAACATCATGGACAGGCGCATCCGCAAGGGCCTCGAGGCTACAGCACCCCCAGCGCCGTGAGCAGCGCCACCGTCACTCCCACCAGCGAGTCTCCGGCGATGAGCCCGGCGCCGATCACCGGGCCGCGCCCGCGCAGCCCGCGCACGCCGCGCACCAGGAACGCCCCGAGCACGAAGGAGAGGGAGTAGTCGACCGGCACCAGCACGCCGATGCCCATCGCCATGGCGGACGGGAACCATCTCCCGGCGCGGCTGGACCCGAGCGCGGCGAGCGCGATTCCGGTTGCGCCAGCGGCGATGACGGCGGGCAGCGCGCCCGGAGGAAGCGCGGAGAGGCCGCGCGCCACCACCTCGCCCATCGCCTTCCACTGGATCCCGGTGGGCACCGGCAGGCGCGGCGAGCCCAGCCCATAGGCGCGGACGAAGAGTGCATAGGCGGGGGCGCAGATGATCGCTCCCAGGGTGGAGCCGGCAACCGCGGCGGCGACCTGGCTGCGCGGAGTTGCTCGGAGCGCCCTGCCGGCGCCGAGCGACCAGAGCAGGATCCCGGTCTGCGTCGCGCCGCCGGCCACCACCGAGCCGGCGGCCACGTTGAGGGCCGCCTGGCCGGGAGCGAGCCCTCCCACCGCGGCCTGGGTGGCCTGGCCGATGGGCCCGAGCGGCGAGATGTCGGTGAGGCCCGCGGCGCGGGCGCAGACGCTCGCCCCCACCACCGAGAGCAGCAGCGCGAGCGCGGTGAGCGGCGCGGGCAGCCGGAAGACCACGTGTCCGAGCACGACGATGGCGACCGCAGCCGCGACGCCGGGCAGCAACCGGCGGAGCCGCGCGCCCGGGCGCCCGCTGCCGGCGGAGCGCAGGTCGCCGAGCGCCCCCGTCACCGACCCGGCCTGCTGCACCAGCGCGACGACCGCGGCTCCGACCAGGAGCGCGGTCCCTGGCCACGAGAGCCAACCCCAGATCGCGCCGCGGGCGCCAGCCACGTGGAGAGGGCCCCGCACCAGCCACGGCGCGAGCACGCCCCATGCCAGGGCGGATCCGAGAAGCATGCTGAGCGCTACGCGCGCCCCGACCACCATTCCCACGCCCCACAGGAGCGGGCTGGTGCTGACGCCGATGCCCAGCGTCGCCATGGACACGCCCCAGAGCGCGCCGGGAACCGGCAGCACCGCCGGCAGGAGGGCCGGCCTGCCGTCCCGGAACCAGCCCAGCAGAAGGCCAGCCAGCCCGCCCTGGAGCAGCGGACGGGTGTGCTCGCGCGCGGCCCGGGCGCCGCCGTGCAGGACCTCGATCACCTCCGCGGTGGCGACTCCGGTGGGAAACGGCAGCTTCTCCTCCTCGAGCAGGCGCCGGCGCAGCGCCGCTGCGAACCCGATGCCGAGCACCGCGAGCGCGAGTCCCCAGAGCCCGATTCCCCAGGCGGGGACCGAGCGGCCGAGCAGATCCAGCGCGGGAATCGCTCCCAGGAGGCCCGCCGCGGCGGGGACCGCGCCGGCTGCCGTGGCCGCGGTCTGGGCGGTGTTGTTCTCCAGGCGGGTCAGCTTCCCGGAAGCGAGCGCGAAGGCCAGCACCGAAGCGGTGACGTGGCCGCTGTCCCAGAAGCCGGTCTTGAGGCCCATGTAGAGGTTCGCCACGCAGAGCAGCGCGCCGACCGTCAGGCCCGATGCCAGCGCCCGCGGCGTCAGCTCCGGCGCGGGTCGGGCATCGGGTGACATCCCGCGCGCACCGTACCATGCGCTCGCATTTCTTCCAGAAATCGCCCCTCTCGTGGGAGACTCGCGGCGTGAAGGACAGGTTCACGCCGACGCTGCCCGCGCAGCCCCGGGGACAGAGCGGCGATTGGATCGATCCCGACGAGCTGGCCCCGGGACATCGCGCTGGCGAATACCTGATCCTCGGGCGCATCGCCTCGGGTGGCTGCGGCACAGTCTACACGGCCGAGCACCGCGTGCTCGCGCGCAAGGTCGCGGTCAAGGTGCTGCACAGCCAGCTCGCCGGCTCCGCCGAGATGGTGGAACGATTCGTCCGCGAGGCGCGGGTGGTGAACCGCATCCGCCATCCCAACATCGTGGACATCTACGACTTCGGCGAGCTCGCGGACAAGCGGCCCTATTTCGTGATGGAGCTTCTCGACGGCTCGAGCCTCGGCGCCATCGTCGAGCGGCGCGGGCGGCTCACGCCGCGCCAGGCCCTCGGGTACCTGGAACCGGTCTGCGACGCGCTCGCGGCGGCGCACGCAGCGGGCGTCGTCCATCGCGATCTCAAGGCCAGCAACGTGGCGGTCACCAGGGACGGCGATCCCCCGACCGTCAAGCTGCTGGATTTCGGCATCGCCAAGCTGATGCGGGGCGCGCCGGGCGAGCGCGGGATCACCGCGGTGGGCCAGCGCATCGGGACGCCGCACGCGATGGCGCCGGAACAGATCCGCGGCGACCCGGTGGACCAGCGCGTGGACATCTACGCGCTGGGCGTCCTGCTCTACCAGCTCCTCACCGGACGCTATCCCTTCATCTCCTCCGACGCGGTGGAGCTGGAGCGGCAGCATGCGGAGGCGCCCCCGCCCCGCCCCAGCGCCCTCGCGCCCGTCTCCGCCGAGATCGACGCGGTGGTGCTGCGCTGCCTGGAGAAGCGCGCGGTCCGGCGCTATCCCAACGTGCCCGCGTTCGTGGAAGCGCTGCGCGCCGCGGTGCTGGGCAAGCGGTCGGTGGGCCCGGCTGCGCGCCAGGGCGTCGCGATCAACGTCGACCTGCGCATCACCGGCGAGGAGGACGAGTCGCTCCTCGCCAGCCTGGTCCACCTGCTCGACGAGACGGAACGGCTACTGGTGGACGCGGGCTACGCCCTCTACCTCCAGACCGGCAGCGCGCTTCTCGGAGTGAAAGCGCTCCCGGTGGACGCGGCGGCGGCGCGCGACGAGCGCAGGGCCGCCCTTGCGCTCGGCCGCAGGCTGCTTGCGCCCATGTCGGTTCCCGGCGCCGATCCGCGGCTTCGGCTGGCGGTCCAGATCCACGTCGACGCGGCCGAGGTGCGCAACGGCGAGGTGGTTTCCGGGCCGCTGGTCGACGTCGAGTCCTGGCTGCAGCCCGCCGCGGCGGACCTGCGCGCGACGGCCTCCGCGACGGAGGACCTGGAGGGGTGGTGACAGGCCCTACCTCGTCTCCCCGAGCCGAGCGGGGAAGTCGTTGAACCTCCGCGCTTTTCTAACCTAGGATGGCTGCGGGGGTCGGGTTGCCGAAGCTGCGGAACGACAGCGCGCGGAGTGAGCCCAGGCGCCTGCGCCTGTTCGTGGCAGGCGAGGGTCGCTTCAGCACCCACCACCTGCCCGAGACGGGCCAGGTGGCCATCGGCCGCGACCCTGCCTGCGACCTGGTCATCGATGATCCTTCGGTGGCGCCCCGGCACGCGCTGCTCTCGATGGGGCCACCGGTGCGCATCGCCGACCTGGGCAGCGGTCTCGCGACCAGCGTCGGAGGGCAATCGGTCTCGTTGGGCCAGCCCGTCGAGGTGGCTCCCGGCGACGTCCTCCATCTCGGCGGCGTCATCGTCATGGTCGAAGGACGGGGGAGCGCCCCGCCCCGTCGCATCCTGCCGCACGGCTATTTCGAGCTGCGGCTGGAAGAGGAGTGCCATCGCGCCGCGCGCTACCACGCCTCCTTCGCGCTGCTGCGCATCGCCTGCGACCCTTCCTGCCCGTCCTCCGAGATCGAGGAGGTGCTGGCCAGCTCGGTGCGCCTGGTCGACGTCGTCGCCGCCGACGGGCCCAGCGACTACGAGGTCCTGCTGCTCGACACGCGCCGCGAGGACATGCGGCTCGTCGTCTCGCGCCTCGAGACCCAGCTCGCCGAGCGGGGAGCCATGCCCCGCATCCACGTCGCCCACTACCCGGGCGATGGACGCAGCGCCGATGCCCTGCTCGCGCGCGCCAGCGGCGACGCCGGGCCGCGCGCCTCGCTCGAGGACGAGCCGCCGGCGGCCGGCGCCATGCAGGAGCTCTACGGCATGGTCGCGCGCATCGCAACGAGCGACATCAGCGTGCTCATCTTCGGAGAGACGGGCGTGGGCAAGGAGCGGCTCGCCGAGGCGGTGCACCGGAACTCGCGCCGCGCCGGCCATCCATTCCTCCGCCTGAACTGCGCCGCGCTCACCGAGACGCTGCTGGAGAGCGAGCTCTTCGGCCACGAGAAAGGGGCCTTCACCGGCGCCACCGCGGCCAAGGCGGGCCTGCTCGAGAGCGCCGCGGGCGGCACCGTGTTCCTCGACGAGGTGGGCGACATGCCGCTCACCACCCAGGTGAAGCTCCTGCGCGTGATCGAGGAGCAGAAGGTGCGCCGGGTGGGCGCGGTGAGGCCCACCCGCATCGACGTGCGCTTCGTCTCCGCCACCAACCGCGACCTGGAGCTCGAGGTCCAGCGCGGCACCTTCCGCAAGGACCTCTTCTTCCGGCTCAACGGCATCTCCTTCGTCATCCCTCCGCTGCGCGAGCGTGCGGCGGAGATCGAGCCCCTCTCGCGCCAGCTCATCTCCGAATGCTGCAGGCGGATGGGCCGCGCCGAGGAACCGGAGCTGCCGGCGGAGGTGCTCTCGCTGCTGCAGCAGTATCCCTGGCCGGGGAACATCCGCGAGCTGCGCAACGTGATCGAGCGCGCCGTGCTGCTCTGCCCGGGAAAGACCCTCGCCCTCTCCCACCTGCCCGCCGACAAGATGTCCTCGCACTTTGCCATGCGAAAGCCGGAGCAGCCTTCGGGGCCTTCGCCTCTGCCCGCCCTGCCCGGCTCGCCCCCGCCGCTCCTGCGGCCGGGCGGACCGGGGACCGCGGAGCTGCGGGAGCAGCTCGCCCGGGCGGAGCGGCAGCGCATCGTCGATGCGCTCTCGCGCTGCGCGGGGAACCAGACCGAGGCCGCCGTTTCGCTCGGCATCTCCCGGCGCACGCTGGTGAAGCGCCTCTCCGACTTCAACATCCCGCGGCCGCGCAAGCGGCAGGCAACGGAGCCGTAGCCCGATGCCCCGGACCATCGAGAGGCTGGAGAAGACCACGGTGGCGCCCGCCCCGCAGCGTTCCGCCATGGACAAGAGCCCCTTCCTGCTCATCCTCTCGGGGCCGCAGGTGGGCGAGCTGCACCGGCTCACGCCCGAGCTCGTCACCGTCATCGGCCGCGGCGACGCGGACCTGCGCGTGCGCGACGACGGCGTCTCGCGCCGCCACTGCAGCATCCAGCCGCGGGAGCGCGGGGCGCTGCTGCTCGATCTGGGCAGCGCCAACGGCACCTTCGTCGACGGCGAGCGCGTCGGCGAGAGGCTTCTCTCCAACGACGACCGCTTCCAGATCGGCACGTCCACCACGTTCAAGTTCAGCATCGCCGACGAGCTGGAAGCCGCAGTCCAGCGCAAGCTGGTGGAAGCGGCCCTGCGCGAGCCGCTGACCGGGCTCTACAACCGGCGGCATTTCCAGGAGCGCTTCGCGGCGGAGGTGGCGGTGGCGCACCGGCACCGGCGGCCGCTCTCGCTCCTGCTCGTGGACGTGGACCACTTCAAGCGGGTTAACGACAAGCACGGGCACCTGGCGGGAGACGAGGTGCTGAAGACGGTGGCCCAGGCGCTCACGCAGGGCCTCCGCATCGAGGACATCCTGGCCCGGTTCGGCGGCGAGGAGTTCGTGGTGCTGGCCCGCGAGGCCGACGCGGCCGCCGCCATGGCGCTTGCCGAGCGTCTGCGACAGCTCGTCGAGGCGGCGCAGACGCCGTGGGAGGGCGGCGAAGGCATTCCCGCCGGCGTCTCGGTCACGGTGAGCATCGGGGTGGCCCAGCTCGCGCCGGAGGAGAACGACCGCGACCTCTTCCAGCGCGCCGACGGGGCCGCCTACCAGGCGAAGAAGCTGGGGCGCAACCGCGTGCTGCTGGCGGAGCCGCCGCCTTCGAAACGATCGCGCACGGCCGGGCACGAAGGGAGTTGACGGCTGCCGCCCTTCCATGCGCTCCTGACGTGCGCCCGGGGCGTACCTCTACCCACAAGGACATAGCTGCATGGCGAAGCCCGTCGATCCGAAAGCGCGCACCATCGTCTCGCTGCCCGTGCCGGGCCCCGGGCCCCAACAGAAGAACGCGTTCATCCTGGTGCTGGCGGGGACCCGATTCGGCGAGGTCTACAAACTGCATCCCGGGCGGGTGCTGCGGGTGGGCCGCGGCGAAGAGGTGGACATCCGCCTCGACGACGAGGGCGTCTCGCGCGTCCACTGCAGCCTGGAAGCGCGCGGCCAGCAGGTCGTGCTGCGCGACCTGGGCAGCCAGAACGGCACCTACGTCGCCGGCGAGAGGGTGCAGGAGCGGGTGCTGGGGAATGGCGACCGCGTGCAGGTGGGTGTGGCAACCACATTCAAGATCGCCTGGGCGGACGAGGTGGAGGTCAAGTACCAGCGACGCCTGGCGGAGATTGCGCTGCGCGATCCGCTCACCGGCGTCTACAACCGCCGGCACTTCGGGGAGCGGGTGGCGGCGGAGATCGCGGCGGCCCGGCGCTACCGCCGGCCGGTGTCGGTGGTGATGCTGGACATCGATCACCTGGCCCGCGTCAACGAGGCGCACGGCAGGGCCGCGGGAGACGAGGTCCTGCGCAGCGTCTCCCGCGTGCTGGAAGGGCTGGTGCGCGGCGGGGACGTGGTCGCGCGCGTCGGAGGGGACGAGTTCGCCCTGCTCCTGCGCGAGACCGATTTGGGCGGCGCACAGGCATTGGCGGAGAGGCTGCGCGAGACCATCGAACAGCTCCGGACGCAGGCGGGCGACGAGGAGGTCGCCATCACCGCCACCCTGGGCCTGGCCGTGGACGTGCCCGAGCCTCGCGAAGGCAGCGAGGCGCGCGACCTCGTGGCCGGCGCGGAGCGCGCCCTCGAGCGGGTGAAAGAGCTCGGCACCAACCGTGTCGGCAACTGAACGTCACATTTGCCGACTCAAAGCGTCATATAATATTGCGGTAATGCGCATCCCGTACGCGAGGACGGGCCGGGACGGCGCCCGCGGGCCCCTGTCTTCCCTCTGGGGAACCTTTTGGGACCCAAACACTCTACGACCTTGGCCGGAGATCCTGTCGGTTCCGGTTTCGTGTTCCGCTTCAGTCAGGTAATGTGTCCGACGTTGGGTCGTACCCTTCGCTCCATGGGGGAGGATCGGGGAATGGCAGCAATGGACGCGAGCACCGTGGAGGCCTTGCCGTCGGCCCCCCACACCCTGGCGGTCCGCAGCGCCCAGCGCGGCCCCGAAGCCCTGCTCGCGGCCTTCGACTGCCTGGTGGACGCGACCGCGCTCGACGAGCTGGTCGAGCGCGCCGCCGCCGAGCTCCTCAAGCTGTTTGCCGCGTCCGCCTCTCTCGTCTACCTGGAAGCGCCGGACCTGGATCCGGTGGTGGCGGCGGCGGGCGGCCTGGACCGCGCGCCCGGAGGCGTGCGTACCGTTCTGCTCCGCCACGCAGCCGCCAAGCAGACGGCGGTGCCGTTCTCCCTGATCGAAAAGGGATCGCTCCTGACCTCGTTCGTGTCGGGAACGCTGCGGGGATCGATCTTCCTCGATCATGGCCGGATTCCCTTCGTGGCCGCCACCGGGAACCTGCTCGCGGCCTTCGCCCGCCACCTGGGCGCCCTGGCTGCGTCGATGTCGCTGGTGGAGCGGCTGCGGCAGGCCCAGGCCGTGGAAGCCGCGCTGCTCGCCGCCGCGCCCGAGGCCGTGCTCGTGGCCGAGAACGGCAGGATCTCGCGGCTGAACCGCACCGCGGCGCAGCTCCTCGGACTGGACGCGGACGCTGCTGCGGGCGCCTGGATCGAGACGGCCTGGCCCGAGCTGGGCGCGCGCCTCACCGCAGAGCAGTTCGACGAGGCGAAGCTGCGGGCGGGCGCCAGGACCATGCTCGTCAAGCTGCGGCGCATCCGCGAGGGCAGGCGGGCGCTGGTCAGCTTCTCGGAAGTCAAGAGCGCGGAAGTCCCGGCGCGGAGGGCCGCGGCGCAGGGCGCCTCGCCGGCCTTCGACGCGATGGTGGGGCAGAGCGCGGGACTGTCGCGGGTGCGCGAGATGTGCCGCCTCGCGGCGCAGAGCACCTCCAGCCTGCTGATCGAGGGTGAGTCGGGAGTGGGCAAGGAGGTGCTGGCGCAGGCGGTCCACGGCGCCGGGTCGCGCAGCACCGCACCGTTCGTCGCGGTCCACTGCGCGGCCATTCCCCGCGAGCTGCTCGAAAGCGAGATGTTCGGCTACGAGCGCGGCGCCTTCACCGGCGCGAACCCGCACGGCAACCCGGGCAAGTTCGAGCTCGCCGACGGCGGGACGCTCCTGCTCGACGACGTGGTCGAGCTGCCGCTGGAGATGCAGGCCAAGCTGCTGCGCGCGCTGCAGGAGCGCTCGATCACGCCCCTGGGCGGAAGGCGCGCCCGCCGCGTGGACGTGCGCATCGTCGCGACCACCAACATCCCGCTGCGCCAGGCGGTGGAGTCAGGACGCTTCCGCGCCGACCTGTTCTATCGCCTCAACGTATTGCACATCGCGGTGCCGCCGCTTCGCGACCGGCGCGAGGACATCGGCCCGCTCGCGGAGCACTTCCTCCGCAAGTACTCCGCGCTCCACGATCGGCAGCTCACGAACGTGGGACCCCAAGCGCTCGCCTCGCTGCAGGCGTATTCCTGGCCGGGAAACGTCCGCGAGCTGGAACACTGGATCGAGAGCGAAATCCATTTCGCGCCCCCCCGGGCCACCTGCCTGGAGCGCCTCACCCGCGAGCCGGAACGGGTCGAGCGCACGCGCGAGCATCCCGCGGCAGGCGTCCGCCCCATCAGCGAAGTGGAACGCGAAGTGTACGCCGGCGCCCTCAGCAGCTGCGGCGGCGACGTGACGCGCGCCGCGCGCGAGCTGGGCGTCTCGCGGGGCAAGCTGTATCGCAAGCTTCGCCTCTACGCGCTCCTGCCGCGCTGATCCGCAAGCCGACGGTCGTCCGATGCGCCGCGTACCGTTCCGGTACGCGCGCGACCCGAAACGGTACGAATCGAGGGTTCCCGGCACCGTCCCCTGCGACAGGTTGCCTCGCCCCAACCCCCTTCAATTTCTTGACAAAGACGGCGCGCAATCCGGCCAAATGTTGATGGCACGGCGGGTGCTCTTGTGATGCGGCGGCGCTCCTCGACAAGAGATGCGTCAAACCAGAAACCAGGAGAATCCCCCGTGCAACTCCCAGGAAGCGCTTTGAGCAACAGTCGGAAAATCCGACGCCACTCGCTCCGGATCGGGCTCGTGGCTGCCGCCGTCGCGCTCGGCATGTACGCGCCGAATGCCAAGGCGGACAACGTCCCCACCGGGCTGCCCCCCAGCCCGCTGTTCGGGGCGACCAAGTTCAGCCAGCCCATGCCCCGGTTCGACGTCCTGCCGCGCAATGCGGTCTCGACGCTGAATCCGGCCCCCACGGAGCAGGCCAACACCACGCAGCACGCCGTCGATCCCCTCCTCGGCGGCGGAACCGGCCCGATCGAAGGCCGTCCCCCGGGGCCGGTGTGGGCGCACCAGGGCTGGGCGCGGTTCCCTCCCCAGGTGGCGGTCGAGATCACCATGGAAGGCGCCAAGACGAACCTCGTCTACAACCCCGGAGTGCCCTCCAGCCTCAACTCCGGGATCAACCCCGCGGCTCCGTTCCACTTCCGCTTCCACCCGAACATGCCCGACCAGGGTCCGCTGGCGATGTGGACCTTCAACGGCACGCTGCCTCCCAAGCTCCTGGTCGGCCGCTACGGCGAGCCGATCCTGATGCGCGAGCACAACGTGCTGCCCGCCGATCCCAACGCCAACGGCGGGTTCGGCATCCACTCGATCTCGACCCACGAGCACAACGGCCACCACGGCGCCGAGAACGACGGCTTCACCGGCGCGTACTTCTTCCCCGGCGAGTTCTACGACTACCACTACCCAATCGTGCTCGCCGGCATCAACAGCATCAACACCGGCGCAACCGACCCCAACGCTTCCAGCCCGACCGACAACGGCGGAATCGTCAACGTGCCCGGCGACTGGCACGAGACCATGAGCACGCACTGGTTCCATGACCACATGTTCAGCTTCACCTCGCAGAACGTGTACAAGGGCATGGCCGGCATGTTCAACATCTACTCCGGCAAGGATCGCGGCAACGAGGCGATCAACGACGGCGTGAACCTGCGCCTC
>DASSQZ010000248.1:0-2712 GCA_035702105.1 Myxococcales bacterium
GTTGCGGAGCTTCTCGCAGACCTCGAAGCCGTTGACCCGCGGCAGCATGATGTCGAGCAGCACCAGGTCCGGCACGATCCTCCCCACCGCCCGCAGCGCCTGCTCGCCGTCGGCGGCGATGTCCACCTCGAACCCCTCGCGCCGCATGAGGAACTCCAGCGAGGTGACGATGTTCGGCTCGTCGTCCACGATCAGGATGCGCTTTGCCATCGATCCTCCCCCGCGGTGGCCGGCGCGGGCCGCGGCGCCTCCAGAGGTAGCACGAACGAGAACGTCGCTCCCTTGCCCAGCTCGCTCTCCACCCACAGCCGCCCGCCGAAGTGCTCGACGATGCGCCGGCTGATGGGCAGGCCCAGGCCGGTGCCCGCCTTCCCCTGCAGCGTGTCGCCCACCTGCCGGAACTTCTCGAAGACGACTTCGTGATCGGCGCGCCCGATGCCGGGCCCGTTGTCCTGCACGTCCACGCGCAGGAAGCCCTTCTGCCTCGAGAGCCGCACCTCGACGCGTCCGGCGCCGGGCTTGCACACCTTCACCGCGTTGGAGAGCAGGTTGATCAGGACCTGCACCAGCCGGTCGCGGTCCGCCATCACCCGGGGCAGGGCGCCCTCGCCCGACGTCACCAGCTCCACCTCCCGCTCGCGGAAGAGCTGGCTCGTGGTCTCCACCGACTCGCGCACCACCTCGTTCACGTCCAGCTCGGTGGTGTGCCACTCGGCGCTTCCCGCCTCGATCTTGGCGAGGTCGAGCACCTGGTTGATGAGCCGGGTCAGCCGCTCCGTCTCCTTCACGATGATGGCGAGGAACCGCTTGCGCTCGGGCAGGTGGATCTCGGGATCGTCGAGGAGGATCTCGGAGAAGGCGCGGATGGAGGTGAGCGGCGTGCGCAGCTCGTGCGTCACCGTGGACATGAAGTCGTCCTTCAGGTGGTCCAGTTCCTGGAGGCGGAGATTCGCGGCGCGCAGCTCGGTGGTGGCCGCCTCCAGCTCGCGCGACTTCGTCTCCAGCTGCCGGGAGTAGGCGCGCACCTGCGAGGCTTCGTCGAGGATGTCCATCACCTCGTCCATGCCCGGAGGCTCCTCCTGCACGATGGAGGCGATCATCACCCGCGCCGACGCGCTGCCGATGGCGCCGGCGAGCTGCGTCTCGGCGAAGAGCACCAGATCCGCGTCCGCGGGAAGCTCGGCCAGCGATTCCGCGCCGCGGCGTCGCGCATAGGCCATGAATGCCTCCTGCGCCCGCTCGGGCCCGAGGAAGCGGCCGATCAGCGGCAGCAGATCCTGAACCGAGGCGCCGGAGCGGCGAAAGCCGGTAAACCACTGCGTCCGCCGCGAGACGTCCACGAAGCGCGTGGCCTGCGCCATGTCGGAAAGGCCCTGCCGGCCGGCCACCGAGACGCCGACGTAGGCGCCGATGTTGGCGAGCATGGACCAGAACAGGCAATGGGAGATCTCGTCGAGCCCGGTCAGGCCGAAGAGCTGCTGGGGGCGGAGCAGCTCGATTCCGAGCGGTCCCTGGGTGAGGAAGGCTGCCGGGAGCCAGCCCGACTTCGCGAAGGAGGGCAGGAGCAGCGTGTACGCCCAGACCGCGAATCCCGCGGCGAGGCCGGTGATGGCGCCGGCCCGCGTGCCGCCCTTCCAGTAGATGCCGCCGAGGATGGAAGGCGCGAACTGCGCCACCGCGGCAAAGGAGATGAGCCCGGTGGCCACCAGCGCATACGCCTCGCCCGCGGCGCGGAAATGGATGTAGCCGAGCATGAGGATGAGGGTGATGGCGCCGCGGCGGATGGAGATGAGCAGGCCGGAGACGTCGCGCCGCTCGCTCATCCGCAGCCACTTCTGCCGCAGGAGCACCGGCATCACCAGGTCGTTGCAGACCATGGTGGAGAGCGCGATGGTCTCCACGATCACCATGCCGGTGCCCGCGGAGAGGCCGC
Organism: Myxococcales bacterium; assembly: GCA_035702105.1. Classification (GTDB taxonomy): domain Bacteria; phylum Myxococcota; class Myxococcia; order Myxococcales; family 40CM-4-68-19; genus 40CM-4-68-19. The sequence goes on from DASSQZ010000248.1 coordinate 1,934, forward strand.
CCACGAAGGCGAGCAGCGCCAGCGCCTCCCTCTTGTGCGCCATGGGCAAGGTGAGCACGAAGGTGTCCGCGTCGACGCCCTCGAAGTGCATCATGCCGCCCAGCGCGATGGGCAGGACGAAGACGTTGATGAGGAGCAGGTAGAGCGGGAACAGCCAGGTGGCCTTGCGCAGGTGGTCCTCGTCCACGTTCTCCACCACCGAGATCTGGAACTGCCGCGGCAGCATGACGATGGAGAGCATGGAGAGGAAGGTGAGGAAGGCCCAGGTGCCGTAGCTGCCCTTCGCCACCGTGAGCAGCGGCTGCAGCTTCGGCGCCTGCTCCGCCAGCCGGAAGATCTCGCCGAAGCCGCGGTACACCCCGAAGGTCACGAACGCTCCCACCACCAGGAAGGCGAGCAGCTTGATCACCGACTCGAAGGCGATGGCCGCAACCATGCCCTCGTGGCGCTCGGTGGCGTCGAGGTGGCGGGTGCCGAAGAGGATGGTGAAGGCGGCGAGCATCAGCGCGATGTAGAGCGCGGTGTCGTTGACGATCGGCTGCGCCCCCTCCTGCGCGGGCATGACGATGTGCGGGTAGTTGTGGAGGATGACGAAGCTGCCGGAGATGGCCTTGAGCTGCAGCGAGATGTAGGGCACCACGCCGATGACCGCGATGATGGTGACGAGCCCGCCCAGCGCCTGGCTCTTGCCGTAGCGCGAGGCGATGAAGTCGGCGATGGAGGTGATGCGGTACGCCTTGCTGATGCGGATGATCTTGCGCATCGCGTACCACCACAGC
>DASSQZ010000249.1:0-5099 GCA_035702105.1 Myxococcales bacterium
CGCGCCCTGCAGGCGCGCCAACAACTCCTGCGCGAAGGCGGCGATGCGCGGGCCCGGATAGCGGGCCCGGGGCAGGTCGAGATCGGCCACCAGCACGCGATCCGGGCCCGCGAGACCGGTGGGCACTTCGAGCAGGCCGGAGAGCGTGCGGATCATCAGCCCCGCGCCCGTGGCGAGCACGAAGGCGAGCGCCGTCTCGGCCACCACCAGCGCCGCGCGCGAGCGGCTCTGCCCGGCGCCGCGGCCCTGCCTGAGAATGCTCATCAGCTCAGGCCGGGTGATCTGCAGCGCCGGCACCAGGCCCGCGAGCAGCCCGGAGAGGAGCGAGACGCCGAGCGCGAACGCCAGCGCCAGGCCGTCGAGGCGCACCTCCTCCAGGCGCGGCAGGTCCTGCGGCGCGAGCGAGAGCAGGGCGGACAAGGCCCAGGGCGCGAACAGGAGGGCAAGTCCGCCGCCCAGCGCCGCGAGCAGGAGCGCCTCGGCGAGGAGCAGGCGGACCAGGTCGCCGCGGCCCCCGCCCAGCGCGGCGCGGATGGCCAGCTCGTGCTGGCGCGCCATGCCCCGCGCGAGCAGCAAGCTGGCCACGTTGGCGCAGGCGATCAGCAGCGCGAGCAGCACCGCGAAGAGGAGCGCGGTCAGCGCCGGCTTCACCGGTCCCACCAGGTCCTCGAGCAGCGGCTGCGCCTCCATCTTCCAGCCCTCGTGCTCGGCGATGCGCGCGAAGATGCGCGGCCCGATCACGTCGAGGTCGGATTGCGCGTCCCGGAGCGAATGGCCGGGCAGGAGGCGCGCGATGACGGTGAGCCAGTTCGTGCCGCGGAAGTCCTTTTCCAGCCCGGTCATGGCCAGCGGGATCAGCACGTCCGCCTGGCGCAGGAGGGGAAAGTGGAAATCGGCGGGCATCACGCCGCCGATGGTGTAGGTGCGCCCGTTCAGGACCAGCGTGCGCCCGAGCGCAGCGGGGTCCGCGCCCATCTCGCGGCGCCAGAACCCGTCGGTCAGCACGGCGGTTCGCGGCCCGCCGTCCACGTCTTCGTCGGAGGAGGGCCCGCGGCCGATCGCCGGCCAGACCTCGAGCGTGGCGAAGAAGCTGCCGGTGATGCGCGCGACGCGGACCTGCACCGGCGGACCGCGGCCGGTGAGCGTCTGCCGGTCGGCGCGCACCCCGGCCGTCGAGGCGAAGGAGCGGCTCTCGCTCGCGAGGTCCCTGTATTCGGGTCCGGGAAACGCCCAGCGCGCGCCGGTGCCGGCAGGGCGCTCGTAGAGGCGGACCAGCTCGTGAGGGTGGGGCATGGACAGCGGCCGCAGGACGATGCCCCGCAACACGCTGAACACGGCGGTGCTGCCGCCCACCCCGATGGCGAGGATGAGGACGGCGCTCAGGGTGAACCCCGGAGCGCGTGCGAGCGACCGGACCGCGAAGCGCAGGCTGCCCATGACCCAGGGGCTAGCGAAGGCGATGCCAGACGGGCCCCCTCGGAACCGGGGCCGGAGGATCCCCGCAAGCGTGCGGATCCGGGAACGGCAGTCCCGCGAGCGGTCAGTTCCGTGTCAGGGCAGGGCGAGTCGCGAAACGCAAACGCACCCAGGACGGTCGTCGGGGGGACCGTTCCAACACTACAAGGAACCGGAAATGCGAACGCACAGATTCCTCCTGCCAATCCCCCTCGTCCTGCTGGCTGCAGCCTGCGGCGGACCCGATGCCGCACCCGCTGTCGCCAGCTCCGCGGCGCTGACGCAGTCGGCGACCAACGGCGGAGTCCAGGTGACGCTCACCACCAGCGGGCCGCTCGTCCAGGGCGTGCCCAACACGTACACTTGGACGGCGACGAACGTCTCGGCCGGCACCCTGCTCGTGAGCATGGGCAGCAACTGGACCGACGCCGACCGCGGCGCTCCCGTCATCAAGGCGCTCGCCCCGGGGTGCGGCAATCAATCCGCCAATGAGGTTCCCCCCAACGACGCGCTCGGCATCTGGTGCGGCTCGGCCAGCCTCGCGCCGGGCGCGAGCCTCAGCGTCTGGGCCACGCTCCAGGACGATGCAGCGGGGCCGGTCAGGTACAATCCCTACTCGCTCCACGCCGATCCGCTCACCGGCTCGCCGGTCTTCACCGTGGTGGCCGACACCGAGAGGGCGGCGCCGGGTCCCGTCGATCTGCAGATCTCCGGATCGTCGAACCAGGGCGCGCCGCGGGTGAACAGCACCTATACGTACACGTACCAGATCAAGAACGCCGGTCCGTGGGCCACCTCGGGCGGCGTGACCTTCTCGGATGCGCTTCCCGCCTCGCTCGCGTTCGTGGGCGTGACGGCGAGCGCGGGCTCGTGCGCGGGCGGGCAGACGGTGTCGTGTTCCCTCGGCGATCTCGCAAACGGCGCGCAGGCGACCGTCGCCGTCACCGTCAGGGCGCCCGCCACTGCCCAGCAGATCGCGAACACCGCTTCGGCGAGCCTTGCCGTCCAGGCCGACACCAACGCGAGCAACAACAGCCTGACCGTCACGGTCGCGTCGAAGTAAGACGCAGCGCCGCCCGATGCGGCAATCCGGCGCGCGGCAGGGCGGCGTTCCTGCCCTGCCACCGCGCTATGCTTTGCGGGCCCCGATCCGGCGCGATTCCGGGAGCCGCATGCAACCAGCCTTCGCGAGACCCCTGACGCTCGCCTGCGGACAGACGCTGAAGAACCGCCTCGCCAAGGCGGCGATGACGGAGGGCCTCGCCGACCCCTGCGGACGGCCGACCGACGCGCACGTCCGCCTCTATGAGAAATGGAGCGGCGGCGGGTGCGGACTGCTGATCACCGGCAACGTCATGGTGGACCCGCGCCACCTGGAGCGGCCCGGCAACGTGATCCTGGGCTCGGCTCCCGACGGCGCGACGCTCGATCGACTGCGCGCCTGGGCTCGCGCTGGAACGGCCGGAGGAACGCAGCTCTGGATGCAGCTCTCGCACTCCGGCCGGCAGACGCCCAGCCGCGTCAACGCGCATCCCAAGGCGCCCTCCGCCGTTCGCCTGGCGCTTCCAGGCGGGCAGTACGCGACCCCCGAGCCGATGACGGCGCGCGAGATCGAGGAGGTGGTGGACCGGTTCGCGCTTGCGGCCGAGGTCGCCAAGGAGGCGGGATTCACCGGCGTGCAGGTGCATTCCGCGCACGGCTACCTGCTCTCGGAGTTCCTGAGCCCACGCGCGAACCGGCGCGCGGACGAGTGGGGCGGGTCTCTCGAGAACCGCGCCCGGCTGCTGCGTCGTGTGGTGAGCGCGGTCCGGGCGCGCTGCGGCGACTCGTTTCCCATCTCGGTGAAGCTCAACTCCGCCGACTTCCAGCGCGGCGGGTTCGGCGAGGAAGACGCCCTCTCGGTGGCATCGTGGCTCGCCGAAGACGGCGTCGCCCTGCTCGAGATCTCCGGCGGCACGTATGAGCAGCCGCGCATGATGGGCATGGCCGGGATCGGGCCCACCGTTCCCTCGCGCGCATCCACGCGCGCGCGGGAGGCGTACTTTCTCGAGTTCGCGACCCGGGTCCGGGAGCGCGTCGCCGTGCCGCTGATGGTGACCGGCGGGTTCCGGACCGCCGCTGCCATGAGCGAGGCCATCGAAAAGGACGGGATCGCGGTGATCGGGCTGGCGCGGCCGCTCGTCCATGATCCGCTGGCCGCGCGCGCCCTGCTCGAGGGCCGCACCTCGGAGCTCGAGCGCTCGGAGCGGAGCCTGGGGAATCCCACCGGGTTCTTCGGGGTGAACTCGCCGGTCCTCGCGGTCAAGGCCGCGAGCGCCTTCGCCGTGATGGCCTGGTACTACGGCCAACTGGTCGAGCACGGCGCGGGCCGCGCGGCGGCGTCCGACCTCGGCATCTGGCGAGCGCTCCTCCAGCTCCGCAGGCGCGAGGCTGCATGGCTCCGCGCCCGCGCCGCCGTCGCCCGGGGATAGCCGGCCTCCGCACGGGCCCGCGCGCCGACTCGCCGCAAGACGGCAGGCTCAGGTCTCGTCGCTCTCGACCAGGGCGCGGAGGCGGGAGATGGCCTGGTCCCATTGCCCGGAGATCCGGTCGAGGTAGCGGCGCGCCTCGCCGAGGCGCCGGGGCCGGATCTCCCAGATGCGCTCGCGCCCCCGTCGCGTGCTCCGGACCAGGCCGGCGTCTGCGAGCGCGCGCAGGTGCTTGGTGATCGCCTGGCGCGAGACCCTGGCGCCGTCGGTCAGGCGCACGATCGACTGCGGGCCGTTCGCGCAGAGACGGGAGACGAGCTGCAGGCGCGTCTCGTCGCCGAGCGCGGCAAAGACCGGCGCGGCTCCGGCGAGGCCCGGCCGGGTCACGCCTCTCCCGCGCCGGCGAGGTGCTTCTCGATCAGCTTCGCCTGCGCCGCCCAGCCCTGCTCGTTGCGGGTGAAGGCCTCGGCGCGGCGCGCGGCAGGGATGCGGTCGAAGCCCGACTCGGTGATGGTCAGCCTGGTGCCGCCCGCCGCCTGCTCCACCTCGAACACCACCAGCGTCATCGGCTCCCTGGAGTAGTCGACGCCGGCCTCGACGGCGTAGGGATGCCAGCGGAAGGAGAAGAGCCGCATGGGCTCGATGCGATCGATGCTGCACTCGAACGTCTTTCCCGCGTAGGGCTCCTGCGCCCTGGCCACTTCGGGATCGGCCCTGGTGGGGACGATGCGGCCGGTCAGGCGCGCTCCGGCGACGAACGGCCCGTCGAACGCGACGCCGAACCAGCTGCCGAACTCCTTCGCGTCGCTGATCGCGCGCCAGACCCGCGCCTGCGGCGCCCGGAGCAGGACGGTCTTCTCGATGCGATCGGTGGCGGTGGACATGTGCAACCTCCTGGTTGCGTGTCGAAGTAACACGCCGCGGTTCGAAACGCAACTACAAGGTTGCCCATCCGGGACTAGAACGCATTTCATAACCCGGTCGAGGGGATCGACACGCGATCTCTGGTGTGATCTACCGTCAGGATGGACCTGCCCGACGAGCAGTGGGAGCTCGTTCGCCCGTTCATCCCCGATCCCGAGCGCACGGTGACGAGGCCCAAGGGCGGGCGGCCGTGGCGCGACCCCCGCGACGTACTCAACGGCGTGTTGTGGGTGCTGCGCACCGGGGCGCCTT
>DASSQZ010000250.1:0-6890 GCA_035702105.1 Myxococcales bacterium
GGCACAAGGGCATCGGCAACGACCTGCTCTCGCAGGCGCTGCGGCGGGCACAGGCGCTCGGGTGCAAGCGGCTGGAGATGCTCCTGCCCCCGGCGCGCGCCGAGCGGCGCACCTTCTTCGAGAACTACGGGTTCGTGAACGACGGCGACGACCTGTTCGTCCGGCCGGTGGCGCCGCTGCCGGCGCCGATCAGGAAGTAGCCTTCACTTCGACGCGCCGCCGGCAGGCCCGCCCGGCGCGCCGCCCTCCATCTGCCCGGGCGTTTGCGGCGCGAGCGGCGCCGCCACTTCCACCAGCCGGCCTCCGGCGGGAACGTCCACCTCGGCGGTGAACGGCAGGTATCCCGGGGCGCGCACCTCGAGGTGGTGCTTGCCGGCAGGAACGGTGCGCACGAAGGGCGGGAGCGGGCCCGAGGACCGGCCGTCGATTACCAGCTCCGCCGCGACCGGCGGCGAGGGCGCGATCACGAGCTTCCCCGGGCGCGCCTCGTCGCCGGACCAGGCAGCGACGTAGACGATGCCCAGGGCGGCCACCGCCACGGGCGCCAGCGCATAGGCCCAGCGCCGCGTTCGCGTCGGCGGCAGGGTTGGCTCGGCGAGGCGCCGCTGCGGCGTCGGGGCGCGCTGGAGGGCCGCGTCGATGGCCGCGGCGGCCTCGGCGGGAGGCAAGAGCAGCGTGCCGGAGGCGCCGTCGGCGCCGAGCAGGGCCCCACCCTCCATCTGCACCGTGGGCGGCTCGTCGCCGATCAGCGTGTCGTGGGCGGGGGCGTCGCGCCGAGGCTCCTTCCGCTGCGGGGACGGGAGCTCGGGCGAGAGCGGGCCTCCCGCGACCGCGGTCCAGGAGCGCAGCCGCTCCTGCTCCTTCTCCCATTCCTCGCGGAACTCCTGGCGCAGCCATTCGCCGAGCTGGCGCGCCCCGAAGACGTTGCCGCCGGTCAGGGTGAAGCGGCGCAGCTCGTCGTGGAGGGCGGATGCGGTCGGATGGCGTTGGGCGGGATCGGCGGCCAGCGCCTTCTGCACCACCCGGGCAAGCTCCGGCGGGCAGTTGCGCAAGGGCGGCACGGCGGCCTTGCGCACCCGCTCCAGCACGGTCACGTCGGACTCGCCGGTGAACAGCTTCTCGCCGCTGATCATCTCCCAGAGCAGGACGCCGCAGGCGAAGACGTCGCTGCGCCCGTCCAGGGGCAGGCCCTTCACCTGCTCCGGGGACATGTAGCTGAACTTGCCCTTGAGGATGCCGGACTGGGTCTGCGAGAGGCGGCGCTCGGCCTTGGCGATGCCGAAGTCGATGAGCTTCACCGCTCCCTCGAAGCCGACCAGCACGTTCTGCGGTGAGACGTCGCGGTGGACGATGCCCAGCGGGCGCCCCTGTGCGTCCTCCTTCCTGTGGGCGTGGTCCAGCGCCTCGCACACCTCGGCCACCATCAGGCAGGCCTGCGGCAGCGGCATCGGCTCCTTGTGCCTGCGGTAGCGCTCCATGACCTGGCGCAGGTCGCGGCCGGAGACGTACTCCATGGCGATGTAGAGGCTGCCTTCGTGCTTTCCCAGCTCCAGTACCTGGACGATGTTGGGGTGGGTGAGCTGCACCGCGATGCGCGCCTCGTCCACGAACATGCGGGTGAACTCGCGGTCCTCGCCCAGCATGGGGAGGATCTTCTTGATGGCGAGCAGGCGCTCGAACCCTTCCACCCCGAACGCCTTGGCCACGAACACTTCGGCCATGCCTCCCACGGCGATGCGCTCGAGCAGCAGGTATTTGCCGAATTTCGTGGGTTTGACCATTGGATTGGCGCGGAAGCGTAGCGCCTGGGTGGAGGCACGGGCAAGATGTCCCGCATGCTGGTCTGTCATTCCTGCCGGGGCGAGCTGGACCTGGGCGTGAGCGGCGCCGCGGGCATGCACGAGGACTGCCCGCACTGCGGGGCGGCGCTCCACTGCTGCCTGAACTGCCACGCCTACGACGAGTCGATGCGCTACGGCTGCCGCGAACCCCAGGCCGAGCCGCCGGCCGACAAGGTCCGCGCCAACGCGTGCGAGCTGTTCGTGTTCAAGAAGGGACCGCGGGGGGAGAAGGAGGAGGACCCGAAGGCCAGGGCCCTGGCCGCCCTGGACGCACTGTTCAAGAAGTGACCCGAAAAAAAATTATTTTTTTTCTTACCGGGTCTCCAGGCTCAGCCAGTCCAGGTACGGCTGGTAGCCCTGCTCCACCGGCACGGCGAGAACCTCTGGAATTTCATATGGATGTAGCTCCAGGAGGCGCGCCTTGAGGCGCTCGAAATGCTCCTGGCGCGTCTTGAACAGCACCAGGACCTCGCTCTCGTCCTGGACCCGCCCCTGCCAGCGATAGATGGACCGCACCGCGGGCAGCAGGTTCGCGCACGCGGCCAGCTTCTCGCCCACCACCGCCTTGGCCAGGTCTGCCGCCGCCTCGGCGCTGGGCAGGGTGGTGAACACCAGCATCGCGTCGGTCACGGCCTATCCTTTCCTGAGCCGGGACACAGCGTGCGCGATGGCCGACGGACCCTTGAGGCCCTTCGACGCCATCCAGCCCACGACCTTGCCTCCCCCCGACGCCATCACCGAGAGCCAGCCGCGCATGGTGAGGCGGATGAGGCCGCTGTGGAGTTTCACGTTGATCTTCGACTGCGGGTCGCTGGCGAGGATGTGCTGGAAGAAGAGGATGCCCAGGTCGCCCAGGTCGCCGTTGGGCTGCGCGGCGATGGCCGTCACCGCTCCAGGCGCGAGCGTGAGGTCGAAGTCCGGGTCCTCCGCCTCGCCCTCGAGGAAGCGGGGCTTGCCGTCCACGACCCGGAACCGGTACGCGCCGGGAACGTCGGTGAAGCGAACGCCCACCTCCGCGGCCTTCTTGAGGTGCGAGGCAGCCTTGCGGGCCGACTCGCTGGTCTCGAAGAAACGCTGCAGGACCACGTTCGAGGGCTCGGGAGTCTGCTCGGTCGCCATCGCGCGCTGCAAGCTATGCCGGCTGCTATGATTCCGCAATATGACTGCGCGCGAAGTGGCAGCCGTCCTGCGGGAAGTCTCGCAGTTGCTGCAGCTCAAGGGCGAGAACGCGTTCAAGGTGCGGGCGTACGACATGGCGGCGGACGCCTTCGAGACGCTGCCGCCCGACCCCGCGGCCCCCGGGGGCCTGAACGAGCGCGTGGAGCGCGGCACGCTCGCCGAGCTGGATGGGGTGGGCAAGGCCATCGACCTGAAGGTCACCGAGCTGGTGAAGAGCGGGAGGCTCGAGTACCTGGAGAACCTGCGGCGCGAGTTTCCCCACGGCGCGCTGGATTTGGTGGCGATTCCGGGGCTCGGGCCGCGCAAGGCAGCGACGCTGATCCGCGAGCTGGACGTGGCCTCGCTGGACGATCTGGAGAAGGCGGCGCAGGCGGGCCGCGTGCGCGGGCTGAAGGGGTTCGGCGAGAAGACCGAGCAGTCCATCCTCGAAGGCATCGCCCGGGCGCGCGCGCGGCAGGCGGCGCGCAAGCCGCTCTGGGAGACGCGGCCGCTGGCAGAGCAGCTTCTCGCCCGGGTCCGCGCCGCGCCGGGAGTGGTGCGGGCGGAGATCGCGGGTAGCGTCCGGCGGTACGCCGAGACCAACGGCGATGTCGACGTGGTGGCAGCTTCCGTCGGGCCGCCCGAGCCGGCGATGGAGGCGTTCGCACAGGCGCCCGGCGTGGTGGAGGTGCTGTCGCGCGGCAGCACCAAGTGCTCGGTCCGGCTGCGCGACGGGCTGCAGGCGGATCTGCGGGTGGTCACCGAGAGGCAGTTCGCCACCGCTTTGCACCACTTCACCGGCAGCAAGCAGCATCACGTGAAGCTGCGCGGCATCGCCCGGACGCGCGGCTTGAGCATCTCCGAATACGGGCTCGCGCCGCTGGCCGGCGGGGCCGGCATCGAGCCGCAGTCCGAGGAGGAGCTGTATTCGGCCCTCGGCCTCGCGCCGGTGCCGCCGGAGCTGCGCGAGGATCTGGGGGAGATCGAGCTGTCCCAGAAGCGCGAGCTGCCCGAGCTGGTGGAGCTGGGCGACATCCGCGGTTTCGTGCACTGTCATTCCACCTGGTCCGACGGCAAGGCCAGCATCGAGGAGATGGTGCGGGCGGCGCAGGCGCTCGGGGCGGAGTTCATCACCATCACCGACCATACCAGCGCGGCGCACTACGCCAACGGCCTGAACGTGGACCGGCTGCGGCAGCAGTGGGACGAGATCGCCGCGGTGCAGGAGAAGATCCCGTCGGTGCGCATCTTTCGCGGCAGCGAGGTGGACATCCTCGAGGACGGCGCGCTCGACTGGCCCAGCGAGGTGCTCGACAAGCTGGACGTGGTCATCTGCTCGGTGCACCAGCGCTTCAAGCTGGACGAGCCGCGCCAGACCGAGCGCATCCGCCGCGCCCTCATGCACCCGAAGTGCGGCATCTGGGGTCATCCCACCGGCCGCTACCTGGGCGACCGCGACCCCATGCCGGCGCGGTGGGAAGAGCTGATCGCGCTCGCGGCCGAGCGCGGCGTGACCATCGAGTGCAACGGCACCCCTCACCGCCTCGACTTCGGCGCCGACCTGCTGCGGGTCGCGCGCAAGCACGGCGCCAAGGTCTGCCTCTCGGTGGACGCACACTCCACGAAGGAGCTGGAGAACCTCCATTTCGCGGTCGGGACGGCACGGCGCGGCTGGACGGAGCGGTCCCGAGTCATCAACGCCTCCCCCGCCGCCCAGTTCCTCTCGCGCCTCCAGCAAAAAAACTAATTTTTTTCTCCGCTACCTCGGGATGTCGGACCCCTTTGGGAGGATGCACGAAGAGGGGGGTGGGCGATGGCGGAGCTGTGTGTAACGGCCAGCGAGTTTCGTGTTCACATGAAGTTGTATGGCAACCAGGTGTCCAGCGACCAGGACAGGGTGGTGGTGATGCGCCACGACCGCCGCCTGTTCGCGGTCGTGAGTGAGGAGGACCTCGAGTTCCTCCGGAAACACAAACCGAATCCACAGCGCGCGCCCGTTCCCGATCCTGTTCCGGCGCCCGACATCCCCGACATCCTGGAACATCCGGACTCTCTGGAGACGGAAGAGATCCTTCGGATCTACGACGCCACGACCAACATGCAGCACGACGAGCGGATCATGCGCTGGCGCGGGACGGCCTTCTGGGCGCTGTCCGTGCGGAAGCGGAAGCCGGACCGCCTTCCCAACGGCGACTTGCGTGAGCCGTGCTACACCGACGGGCAATGCGCCTCCCCTCCCGCCTCTGGGCCGCCGCCGCTGCAGGCCTGACCGCAGGCGCCGCGGCACGAGCCGGTCCCAATCTCTCCTACGAAGACCCGGCGTGGCGGCGACTCGCCGACGAGATCGCGGTCGGCCGTGCTGCGGAGCAGACGGGCGGCGTCGGATGGGTGAGCGAGGACAGCCCGCCGGGATTCTGGCTCACGCCCCTGGACCGCATCACCCTTCGCGCCCAACTCGTCGACGAGCATGACCGGCCGTACTCGCTCCCGGCGCGGCCGCGGCAGATCGCGGGCGGTATCGCGCTCGCCTGCGAGTACCAGGAAGGCCGGCCCTGCGGGGATGGCGCCGGCGGAGCGCTGGAGCTGGAGGGCGCGGCGGGCTGGGGCAACATGTTCACCGCGGACCTCCGCCTGCGCGGATCGGCCGGAACGGCCAACTTCGCCAGCGAGGTCGCGGTCGACCGCGCCTACCTGAAATTCGAGGCCGGGCCCTTCGCGCTGCAGGCCGGCCGGGACGTGCTGGCCGTGGGCCCCTCCGTCCGCGCCGGCCTGATGGTCTCGCGCAACGCCGCGCCGCAGGACGGATTCCGCGCCCAGCTCCGCCCCGTCGCCCTCCCACTGGTCCCCGCCACGAAAATTTCTTTTTTTTATTTTCTCGACCGGCTGCGGGACCCGCAGAGGTTCGAGGGGACCATCGCCGACCTGGCGCGTGCCCAGCTCGACTTCGGCGACCGGGTGCAGCTGGGCGGGTCGCGGATGCTGGAGATGGGTGGCCATGGCGCGCCCGATTACGGCGGGATCACCGGATTCATCAAGGAACACTTCGGCCGCGGCGGCAGCGGGGTGGAAGAGAACAATCGCCTCTCCTTCGACGTCGCGGTGCGGCTTCCCGAGCTGCGCGGGGCGCGCGTCTATTACGAGATCGCCTTCGAGGACACGCGAAAAAAATTTTTTTTTAATTCCCTCCAGTACGATGCGGACCACCTGCTGGGGATCGAAGTGCGCGACCTCCGGCTTGGCGCGCTGCGGCGGGTGTTCCTGGAGCTGGAGCACACCGGCTGGGTCTCCCAGGAGCACGGCACCTTCACGAGCGGCATGACCAACGACGGGCGCACGTTCGGCTCGGCCCTGGGCCCCGACGGCGCGTCGCTCTGGCTCAAGGCCGATCTGCAGCTCGGCCCCGCCCTCTTTTCCCCCTGGGCGGAATGGCTGCGCTTCGTCAGCGACAGCTACGACACCGACGAGGAGCATGGCGTCTTCGTCACCCGAAGCGGCCAGCTCGAGCATCGCCAGCGCATCGGCGCCGACGTGCAGATGCCCATCGCCGGGTTCGTCCTCTTCAGCGCAGGCGCCTTCGGCGAGCGCATCGGCAACGCCGACCTGGTCACCGGCCAGACCAGGTACGGCGGCGGCCTCCGCGCCGCGCTGACCTTCTCGCAGTAGGGGCGCCCGCCGGCCCCGCCTCAGAGCGCGAAGCGCGCCTCTTCGATCAGCTCGCGCACGCGGTGGAGGAAGCTGTTGCCGGTCACTCCGTCGATGACGCGGTGATCGTACGAGAGCGTCAGGTACATCATCTGCCGCACCACGATGGCGTCCTCGCCGTCCAGCTCGCGGACCACGGCGCGCTTGACGATCTCGCCCATGCGCAGGATGCCGACCTGCGGCTGGTTG
>DASSQZ010000251.1:0-21835 GCA_035702105.1 Myxococcales bacterium
ATGCCTCACGCCGCAGGCGCAAAGCTAACGCCCGCCGGCCCCAAGTCAACGCCGCGCCGTGGCAAGCGGCCGGAGGCGCCGGATCTGCCGGGATCTTTCCGGGGACACCATGAAATGGTGTCCCCTGTGACTTGGAGTAGAGTTGCGCGCCGAAGATGACCACGCTGCGAGAGATCCTGGAGAAGGCCCGGGCTGCCCGGCAGCGGGTTGCGCCCAACGAGGCGGCGGTGGTCTTCGCGGCGGTGGTGCGGCTCGCGGCCGCCCAGAACGCCACCTTGCGCGCGCGGCTGGTGCAGATCGACGACGCGGGCGGCCTGCACGTGGCGCCGCTCGACGAACGCCTCGCCGAGTCGGAGCCCGGCTACGAGGCGCCCGAGCTCCTCGGCAAGGACGCGCCGCGCAAGAGCGAGCCGCGGGTGCAGGTGTATGCCGCGGGCGCCCTCGGCTACGAGCTGCTCACCGGGCGCACGCCGCCGCAGCCCGGCGCCGTTCCCGGAGCGGAGCTCACCGGTCCGCTCGGCGACATCGTGCGCATGGCGCTCTCGCCGGACCGCCGCGAGCGCTTCGCCGATCTGGCGCAGCTTCACGAGGCGGTGGAGGGAGTGCAGCCGCGCCCGCCCGCGGAGGGAGAGCGCAACATCTTTGCCGCGCTGCGCACGCGCTTCTCGCGGCCGCCGCCGGAGAAGGAGGCCGTGGCCAAGGTCATCGATCGCCTTCATCACGTGGAGTCGCAGGCCGTGGCGCTGGGCAAGGCGCAGGCGCGGCTGGAGGCGGCGGTCCGCCAGGTGCAGGAGACGGTGGAGCGGTTCGAGGACGGCCAGCGGCGCATCACCGAGATGCAGCGGCGCAAGGGTACCTCGCTAGCGCCCGGGCTCCTGGCGGGCGCGGTGGCGGCGCTGGTGGTCCTCGGCGTGGCCTGGGCGCTGGGGATGGTGAATACGCCGGCGGCGCTTCGTGCCGCTGCTCCGCCCCCGCCTGCGGCGGCGCTGGAGACCGCTCCGGCTCCGGCCCTGCCCACCCCGCCGCCCGAACCGCCCATCCCCGCGAAGGAGACGGCGAAGGAAGGCACCAGGGAGGCGGCCCGGGAGACCCAGAAGGAACCGGCCAGGCCGCCGGCCAGGGAGCCCGCGCCCGCCGCCGATGCATCGACCGCCGCCGCCGTCGCGGACGCCGCGGTGGCCGATGCAGGCGCGCTCGCGGCGGGGGAGGATGCCGGCGCAGGGCCCGCCGATGCCGGCATCGCGGCGGAGGAGGATGCGGGGGCGCCGGCGCAGGCCACCGCCGCGCCCGCTCCGGTTCCCGCCCCCGTCCCGGAGAAGAAGCGAAGGGCCGCGCAGAGCAACCAGGCCGCCATGCAGCACGCGCTCGCCGTCTCCCAGGTGCGGCGGGGCGAGACGGCGCTGGAGCAGGGCCAGACCGACGAGGCTCTGCAGAGCTTTCGCGCCGCCCTGGACAGCGAGCCCGCCATGGCGGTCGCGTTCCGCGGCCTGGGAATGGCGTATTCGATGCAAGGCAAGAACGCGGAGGCGCTGCAGGCGTACGAGAAGTACCTCAAGCTCGCTCCGCGGGCTCCCGACGCCGGCGACATCCGCACCTCCATCAAGGAGCTGCGCGCGAGGGCAAAGTCGGGCGCGCGCTGAAGCGGGGGATCCGAGGGCTGCACTTGATCGCCGGCGCGCGATCGAAGATGATTCAAAGAATGAGGCCAATGATATGTGCAATCGTCGCGCTCGCGCTGGGGTGCGGCAGCGGGAAGGACGAGTCGGCGGCTTTCGTGGGGACGTGGCCGGGCGCGATCATCGACATTGGCTTCAGCGATTCGATCGGGCGCACCGCCGTGATTGCCCGCGCGGGCGATAACCAGCTCACCATCACCGGCCTCTGCGACGGACCCATTTCCGCGAGCGTGGAGAACGCCGGCACGTTCACGTTCGACGGCGTGCGCAACTGCCTCACCGGCTCTACCGCCACCTGCAAATCGGTGCTGCTCTCGGTCGATGGCGGAACCGGCACGCTGACGTTGACCGGTGACCTCAGCATCGACATGCCGGGCGCGATCACCTCGTGCGGGGCGCTGGTCGGCGCCGTGCAAACGGTGTTTCGCTCCAGTCACGCGCCCGCCCAGAACCTGGGCGTGGTGTCGATCTCGCCACAGCCCGCCGCTTCCAGCAAGGTCCCCCTGGGAGCGAAGATCAGCGCCACGGGCGCGGCGAGCCTCTTTTCCGGAGCTCCCCTCGTCGATACGCGATACGCATGGAGCCTCAGTGCGCCGGCGGGGAGCGCTGCCGCCCTCTCGACGCCCACATCCCTCAGCACCGGCTTCACTCCGGACATTCCCGGCGACTACACGTTGCACCTCGACGTCACCGCGGCCGGATTCAGCGGCAGCGCCTCGGCGCTGTGGACCGTGTTCGACGGTGGCACGGTGGCGGCTCTCTCCGCTCCTCAGTCGGTGGTGGTCGGCACGACCGTCACTTTCGACGCATCGGCTTCCACGAACCCGCATCACGCGCACCTCTCCTTTGCCTGGACGTACTTGGCCTCTCCGGCGAACAGCAGGGCACCCCTGATCGGGAGCCCCGCGGGCGTCGCGCAACTCGTGCCCGATCTTCCAGGTGCCTACGAGGTGAGGGTCGAGGTCAGCGATGGATTCGTGACCTCCGCCGCCCAGGCCACGGTCAACGCCACCTCTCCCTAGCAGGCGCCGATCTACCGCGCCGGGCGGCGGCCGAACATTCCCGAGGAACGGACGAAGAAGACGCGCTCGCCCTTCTGGTTGAAGAGCTCGCCCAGGTTGAAGACGGTACCGCGCTCGGGGTGCCGCTCGGACGGCTTCAGCGAGGTGACGGTCAGGCGCCCGCGCAGGGTATCGCCGGGGCGCACCGGCTTGAGCCAGCGCAACTCGTCGATGCCGGCGGATCCGAGGCTGGCGGTGTCGTTCAGCATGCCGCGAACCAGGAGCCCCATGTAGAGCGAGCCGGTCTGCCAGCCGCTGGCGATGAGGCCGCCGTAAAGCGAGTGCCGGGCCGCGGCCGGATCCACGTGGAACGGCTGCGGATCGTACTTTCGCGCGAACTCCAGCACCTCGGCCTCCGTCAGCGTGGCCTCTCCCAGCTCGAACACCTGGCCTTCCTTGAAGTCCTCGAAATAGCGCATGGCCATCCGATGCCCGCGAGGCCGCGGCGATGCTCGGGACGGCGCGCCTTCCGCGAACGACGACGTGGCCGACGCCGGGTTGCAGGAGTCTGCTCGAGACGTCGGCCCCAGACGTCCGAGGAGGGAGCCCTGATGGCGTCGTTCCGGACATCCCTCTGGCTGGCGGTGGTCGCAGCTCTCGCGTGCGACGGACGGAAGAGGACATGGTTGGGCACTGCAGGCTGCAACTGCACCGAGACCGACGGTGGTTTCGCCGCGGCCATCTATACCATCGTGAATACCTGCGCATCCGATCAACCTGACTGTGTATCCAGTCCGGCGAGGTGTGCTCAGCTCCTCGCGGACGCAGGATGTGCCACCGTGCATACGACCGCCTGCAAGTTCGATCCAGGCTGGGATTACTGCGACCCCTTTGCGCCGGGCGTTGCCCCTCCAACGCTTCCTTCCGCCGCGGGAGACTGATCGTACCCGCAGCTTGCGGCCCATCCGCTTTCACACCTGGCGGTTCACCAGCGGCAGGAACTGCTTGGCGAAGGTGGGTCCCCGCGCCTCGTCCTCGTGCTTGAAGTAGACGAACACCTCGCCGCGGTACGCGCGCACGGCCTCCGCCCACCTGCGCAGCGCGGCCTCGTCGTAATCGAGCCTTCGCAGCCGGAAATAGCCGAACTCCGCCGTGCGCTCGGGCGGGGTGGCCAGCTCCTCGCTTTCCGCGACGCAGAGGGTCGCGCCGCCGTCGTGCAGCGCCTGGTAGGTCTCCTGCGAAAACCAGCTCGGGTGGCGGAACTCGAACGCGGCCCGCACGTCGCGGGGAAGCTGGTTGACGAAGTCGCGCAGCAGCGGCACGTCGGCCTTGAGGTTGGGGGGAAGCTGGTAGAGCACCGGCGCGAGCCGCGGCCCCAGCGCGCGGGCGGCCTCGGCGAACGACGAGACCAGCTCCTCCGCGTCGCGCAGCCTCTTCTGGTGCGTGATCCGCTGCCAGGCCTTGAGGGCGAAGCGGAAGCCCTCCGGCACCTGCGCGGCCCAGCCCTGCAGGATCTTCGCGGTGGGCTTGCGATAGAAGGAATAGTTGATCTCCACCGTGTCGAACTGCCCGGCGTAGTACGAAAGCATCTTCTTCGCCGAGAGGTCCTCGGGATAGAAGGTGCCGCGCCAGGCATCGTAGTTGTAGCCGCTGGTGCCCACGTGCACCGTCACGCCTGCACCAGCTTGCGGTAGGTGCGCAGATGCCGCAGGGCGCCGGCCGCGTCGCCGCGCGATTCGTAGAGGTGGGCGAGGTTGTAGTGCGCGTCGGCGCAGCCGGGGTCGGCGGCCAGCGCCGTCCGGTAGGCGAGCATCGCCTCCTCCGGCATGCGCAGGTCCTCCAGTGCGACGCCGAGGTTGAAGAGCGCCGTCACGTCGTCGGGCCGCAGCTCGATGGCCCGCCGGTAGTGCTCCGCCGCCGCGCGCGCGTCGCCCGCCTCGTGCAGGAGCCTGCCCAGGTTCACCCAGGCATCCGCGTGGGCAGGATCCAGTTCCAGCGCGCGCCGGTACGCCTGCTGCGCCTCGTCCGGGGCCGTCTCCTCCAGGTCGCAGGCGCGCTCGTAGAAGTCGGCCGCATCGCCGCCGCGGGCGCGGAGCTGCAGCGGGGTGACCTTGCGTGCCAGCTCCTGCGCCTCGAAGTCGAAGAGCGTCTGCCCGGATTCCGGGCTCCAGGAGGCGCGACCGTCGCCCACCACGATGCGATCGCCTTCGGCGCGGATGTGCACTCCGCGCAGCGGCCGGCCCTCGGGGAGCTGCTCTTTGAGCTTGCGCAGCGCGCTGCGCACGCGCCGGGGAGCGATGCGCGCCGACACCAGTCCCTGGGCCGTCCGCAGGAGCACGAGATCCTGGAAGGAGAAGCGCAGCTCGCCGCGGGGCCCGCGCGAGGGCTCGAGAAAGCCCGCCCTGACGTACGCGCGCACCTGCCCGACCGAGAGGCCGAGCATCTTCGCCACCTCGCGCGCGCCGTAGCCGCTCATCGCGGCGAAGATGGCACGGCGGCCTACTTCTTGGAAGAAGCCTTCTTCTCGCCCTTCGGCTCGCGCGCGGCGCGCTTCGCCGGCTTGCGCTCTTCGGGAAGGGGCGCGGGCGCGGCAGGCTCCGCGGCCTGCGGCGCCGGGGCAAGCCCCTTGGCCGCGAGCGAGGCCTTGAGCGCCTCCATCAGGTCGATGATCTGCGTCTGGGGGCGGGCAGGCTCCTCGACCTGGATCTCCTGCCCCTCCACCTTGCGCTGGATCTGCTCGTGGATGCGCTCGCGGACGTCGTCCTTGTACTTCTCCGGCTTGAACTCGTCGGTGGAGATCTGCTGGATGATCTGCTGCGCGAGCGCGAGCTCCGGCTCCTTGACCTCGCCGGGCTCCACCTCCACGTCCTTGAACGAGCGCACCTCGTCCGCGTACATCAGGGTCTGCATGACCAGGCCGCCCTCGGCGAGCGGGCGGATCTGCACCAGGTACTGCTTGCCGCGCGCGGCGTAGCGGGCCAGGGCCGTCCTGCCGCTGCGGCGCATGGCCTCGGCCAGCAGGCGATAGGCGCGGTCGGCGCCCTTCTCCGGGCCGAGATAGTACGGCTTGTCGAAATAGACCGGATCGATCTTCTCGCTGGGCACGAACTCGGCGATCTCGATCTGCTGCGTCGCCTTCTCCTCCAGCGCCTTGAGCTCGTCGGGGGTGAAGGTGACGTAGCGGTCCTTGGCGAACTCGTAGCCCTTGATCATCTCCTCGCGGGGCACCACCACGTTGTCCTCGCGCGGGCAGATGTACTGCTGCTTCACCCTGCCGCCGCACCTGGCGTGCAGCATGTTGAAGGAGATGGCGGCCGACGACTCGGTGGCCGAGAACAGCTTCACGGGTATGGAGACCAGCCCGAAGGATATGGTCCCGGTCGCGAGTGGCCGCATGGCAGCCGATGATAACCTGCCCGCGGAAATGTCCAACTTCCTGGACGAGTACCGGCGCAAGCGGTCGCCCGATCGCACTCCGGAGCCGATGGGCTCGGGCGCGGCGCGTCCGGGCATCTTCGTGGTGCAGAAGCACGCCGCCACGCGCATGCATTACGATCTGCGGCTGGAGTGGGACGGCGTGCTCAAGTCGTGGGCCGTGCCGCGCGGGCCGCATCCGGACCCGGCCGAGAAGCGGCTGGCGATGCAGACCGAGGACCATCCGGTGGAGTACGCCGACTTCGAGGGCGTGATCCCCAGGGGCGAGTACGGCGCGGGGCCGATGATCGTCTGGGATCGCGGCCAATGGCGGCCGGTGGGCGATCCGCGCGAGGGCCTCGAGGCCGGCAAGCTGCTGTTCGAGCTCAAGGGCTTCAAGCTGAAGGGGATGTGGTCGTTGGTTCGCATCAAGGGAGGCAACGGCAACGAGTGGCTGCTGATCAAGGAGACGGGCGACGCGCACGTGCGGCGCGGCGCCGCCTCGCCCTACGACGACACCTCCATCCTCTCCGGCCTCGGAGTGGAAGAGCTGCCCGAGGCCGACCGGCGCGCAGCCGGGCTTCGTCGGGCCTGCGAGGAGCTGCGGGCGCCGCGAAAGCCCGTTCTCGCAGAGGACGTGCAGCCGATGCTGGCGGAGTCTCGCACCGATGCGTTCGACGACCCCGCCTGGCTCTTCGAGCTCAAGTACGACGGCTTCCGCGCCATCGCGGCCCGCGACGGCACCCGGCCCCGCATCCTCTACCGCCGCGGCGCCGACGCGACCTCGGTCTTCCCCGACCTGGCCCGCGCCCTCCTGCGCCTTCCCGCTCAGCGCTTCGTGGCCGACGGCGAGATCGTGGTCCTCGACGAGACCGGCCGCCCCGTCTTCCAGCGCCTGCAGAAGCGCGCCTTGCTCACCGCTCCTCGCGACGTGGAGCGCGCCGCGCTGGAACTGCCCGCGACCCTGTTCCTCTTCGACCTGCTCGCCTTCGAGGACTTCGACCTGCGGCCGCTGCCGCTGCTCGAGCGCAAGAAGCTGTTGCGCAGGCTGGTTCCTTCCTCGGGCCCGCTGCGCGCGGTGGACCACGTCGAGGGCCACGGCCGCGCGCTCTTCGCCAGCGTGCGCGAGCTGGGCCTGGAAGGCATCGTGGCCAAGCGCGCCGGGTCGCCCTACCGCGGCGGCCGGTTCCGCGACTGGCAGAAGATCCGCATCGAGCGCGTGGCCGATTTCGCGGTGGTGGGCTTCACCAGGGGAGAAGGCTCGCGCACCGGCTTCGGCTCGGTGCACGTGGCGGCCCGCAAGCCGGAGGGGCTCGTCTACGTGGGGAAGGTGGGCGGCGGCTTCAGCGAGAAGGAGCTGATCGCCGCCCGCGCGGAGCTGGACGCATTGCGGGTGCAAAAACCGCCCTGCGCCGGCCCGATTCCCGGCGGGCGCGGCAATACCTGGGTGCAGCCCAGGCTCGTGGTCGAGGTGCGCTACCGGGAGATCACCGAGGACGGCCTGCTGCGCCAGCCGACCTTTCTCCGCTTCCGCCCGGACAAGGTGCCCGACGAGTGCGTGGCCCCGGGCGATCCGCCGCCCGCGCCGGTGCCGCGCGAGCTGGCCTTCTCGAACCTCGACAAGGTCTTCTGGCCGGAGGAGGGCTACACCAAGGGCGACCTGATCGAGTACTACCGCGCCATCTCGCCGTGGCTGCTGCCTTACCTGCGCGACCGCCCGGTGGTCCTGACCCGCTATCCCGACGGCATCGCCGGCAAGAGCTTCTTCCAGAAGGATGCGCCGGAATACGTCCCGTCATGGATCCGCACCGCGCGCTATTACAGCCAGGACAGCAAGCGAGACATCGACTTCTTCGTCTGCGACGACGTGGACACGCTGCTCTACGTGATCAACCTGGGCACGATTCCGCTGCACCTCTGGGCCTCGCGCATGAGCGCGCCGCAGCATCCCGACTGGTGCGTGGTGGATCTCGATCCCAAGACGGCGCCCTTCGCGGACGTGATCACGCTCGCCAACGCCGTCCACGACCTCTGCGAGGAGATCGGGCTCCCCAGCTTCTGCAAGACCAGCGGGCAGAAGGGGCTGCACGTCCTGGTGCCGCTGGGCGGCCAGCTCACGCACGCGCAGTCGATCACCCTCGCCGAGCTCCTCGCCGGCGTGGTGGAGAAGCAGCACGGCGGAATCGCCACCACCGCCCGGCACATCCCGTCGCGGCGCGGGCGCGTCTACCTGGACTGCTACCAGAACGGATCTGGCAAGACGATCGCGGGCCCGTTCAGCGCCCGACCGGTGCCGGGCGGCACGGTCTCGATGCCGCTCCTCTGGCGCGAGGTGAACCGCAGGCTCGACCCGGGCAGGTTCACCCTGCGCACCGCGCCGGCGCGAATGAAGAAGCTGGGAGAGGATCCGCTCGCGCAGGTGCTGGCGCTGAAGCCCGACCTGCACGCTGCGCTCTCCCGCCTGGCAGGGAAGATCGCGTGATCCTGCAGAGGCCGCCCGGCGCGTCCTGCCTCTACGTGCTGGCCCACGGCGCCGGCGCGGGCATGCGGCATCCATTCCTCCAGCACCTGGCCGATGCGCTGGCGGGGCAGGGCGTGGCGACGCTCCGGTACGACTTTCCCTACATGGAGCAGGGCAGGCGCCGCATCGATCCGGCGCCGGTGCTGCATGCGCGCGTGCGCGAGGCCGTGGCCGCCGGCGCTGCGCAGGGGCTGCCGCTCTTCGCAGGCGGCAAGTCGCTGGGCGGGCGCATGACCTCGCAAGCCCAGGCCCTGGAGCCGCTGGCTTTCGTCCGCGGCCTGTGCCTGGTGGGCTTTCCGCTGCATCCGGCAGGCAATCCCGGCGTGGAGCGCGCCTCCCACCTGCGCGAGGTGGCCCTGCCCATGCTCTTCCTGCAGGGGACTCGCGACGAGCTGGCGCATCTCGACCTCCTGAAGCCCGTGCTGCAGGCGCTTCCGCGCGCGGCGCTGCACGTGGTCGACGACGCGGATCATTCCTTTCACGTCCGCAAGAAGAGCGGCCGCATCGACGAGCAGGTCGTGCTGGAGCTGGCGCAGGCGTTCGCGCGCTGGGCGCATGCCATCATCGGCGGCGGGCCGCCTCGTTGACGGGGCCCGCAGACGGCCCGGCGCGAGGTCACTTGCGGTGAACGAGCCGCTCCACCAGAAAGCGACGGTAAGGCGCGAGCGAGCATTCGTTCTCGCAGAGCTCGAGGTCCTCGATCTTCGAGCAATGCCCCGCGCACGCGGCGGTGCCGGCCAGGCACTTCTCGGGAATCTTCTCGCGGATCTGGTCGCGGAACGTCTCCACCGGCAGCCCGAACGTGGTCCTGCAGGACCAGCGCGTGTGGGTGAAGCAGTACATGCTCGACGCCGCCGGCTCGCCCGTCACGTGCAGCATCCCGATGGGGGTCAGCGAGGGCAGGTGGAGGAGGTCATCGCGGGTGAAGCACGTCCCGCAGCCGCACTGCTTGGCGCAGTCGGGTCCGGGCTGGCCCTTGGGCAGGGCCCGCTTCCTGGTCGAACCGGGGATCGCGGCTTTCATCGGGTACTCGCGGCGAATGGTCCCACATCGCCGCGGCGCCAAGCTGTGGCGCTTGGCCGCACATCCATCCGGAGTCCGCCCGGCGCCTGCGCGCCGCAGGCGTTCGCCCGATGCGCTCACGAAACCAGCGGCGATCGTTCCAGCCGGATGTGCAGGTCCTCCGGGTCGCGGTAGATGGCCACGCAGCCCGCCGCGACCAGGTCGGCTTGCGCAAATCCGCCGCAGAGCACCCCGATGGTGCGCACGCCGGTCCGACGCGCCGCGATCGCGTCCCACGGCGTGTCGCCCACCACGAAGGTGCGATGCGGGTCGGCGTCGGGACCCAGCCGGCGCAGCGCCGCCTCGAAGATGTCGGGATGAGGCTTGCTCTTCTCCGCGTCGTCCTTGCTGGTCTGCGCGTGCAGGAGGCCCTCGATGCCGGCGATCTGCTCGTAGACCGCGAGCTCGTCGCCCTTGGCGGAGGAGGCGAGCGCGATGCGCAGCCCGCGCCGGAGCAGCTCCTTGAAGAGCGGGCGCACGCCGGGGAACGCCCGCACGCGCTTGAGGTACTCGCGCTTGTAGAGGTCGCCGCGGTAGTCCTCGATCAGCTTGCCGCGCAGGGAGATCTCGTCCTCCGAGAGGAACACCGGCAGGAGCTGGTCGCCCCCCTTGCCGATCTGCGCGCGCACCTCGTCGAAGGCGACGCGATGCCCGAAATGGGCCAGCGCCTCCTGCCAGGCGCGCGCGTGCAGGTCGACCGAGTCCACCAGCGTGCCGTCGACGTCGAAGATGACGGCCTGGGCGGGCATCGGGTCAATCTAGGCAGTGCGCGCGCCCACCGCGACGAAGAGGCCGCCCTCGTGTCCCAGCCTGCGGATCCAGCCGAGCTGGGCCACCGCCCGCTCGACCGCCCAGTCGTCCTCCTGCTCGAAGAGCGGGCGCGCCTCGCCGCCGAGGAGCGTGCTGGGGAAGGCGCGCAGCCAGGTGAAGCCGTTCTCGCGCAGCCACCCGCGCACTTCGCCCAGGGTGTGGCGGTGCTCCTCGACGTGCCGGTACTGGTCGCGCAGCCACGCCTCGCGGCGCGCGGGCTCGCTGCGGCGGTCGCGCAGGACGGGGTCGCCGGGAATCCAGCGGTAACCGGAGAGCCGCGCGATGGCCCTGCGCGCCCGCAGCGGCAGCCGGGCGAAGACGTTGTAGAGCCCGAGCACCACCACGCCGCCGGGCCGCACCAGGGTCGAGAGCGCCGCGAAGGAGGCGCGCGGGTCCGGGGTGTGGTGCAACACGCCGCTGCAGATCACCACGTCGAACGCCTCGCGGCGCAGGCCCGGAGCGCGCAGGTCGGTCTCGACGAAGCGCACGCCGCCCACGCCGAAGCGAGCGGCCGCCGCCTGCGCAAGCTCGAGCGACGCGCGGGTGAGGTCGGCGCCCACCACCGTGCGGTCGGCGCTGGCGAGAAAGAGGCTGAGCTGGCCCGTGCCGCAGCCCATCTCCAGCACCGAGGCGTCCCCGGGAATGGCGGCGTCGAGCGCAAGGGCGAAGGGGCTGCGCCCCGCCCGGGCGCGCAGCGCGGAGAGGCTGTCGCGCGGCGGATACCCGGGGAAGGGCGCCTGCGCATAGAACCGGCGCACGCGCTCGGTGCGCGACCCGGAAGGCAGGCGCAGATCGGGAATTCCCCCCGGCGCCGTGTACTGGACGTTGCATGCGGCGCAGCGCAGCGCGACGAGCTCGCCGGAGCAGCGCGGGCAGGCGAGGAGCGCGTCAGAAGATGGCATAGAGGAACGGCGAGAGCGCCTCGACGGTGGCGGCCACCGCCAGGATGATGCCGGTCGCGCAGAGGAACACGAAGAGCGGCATCAGCCATTTGCGTCCGGACTCGCTGCGCCAGAGCCCGCGCGCGCCGTCGGCGATGGCGGGCCCGGCGCTGGTGAGCATCACCACCGTCCGCTTCAATCTCCCCTGGCGCCTGATCATGCGACCTCCGGCAGGACTTCGGCCGAGCGGCGCTTCTCCACCAGCGCGTCGCCCGCCACCAGCACGTCGAGGCCGCTGCGGCGGAAGGTGGAGTAGCCCTCCACGGCCCGGTTGACGATGGGCTCGCCCGCGAGGTTGAAGCTGGTGTTGAGCAGCACCGGGATGCCGCTCCGGGCGCCGTACGATTCCAGGAGCGCGTGGAAGAGCGGAGAGGCGGCCTTGTCCACCGCCTGCACGCGCGCGGTGCCGTCCACGTGCGCCACCGCGGCGAGCTTCTCGCGCCACTCGCGCCGCACCGGGAACACGCCGGACATGAAGCGGCAGAGCCGCGCCCCTCCGGGAGGCAGCTCGAAGTAGCGGTCGGCGTGCTCCAGCGGCACCGCCGGCGCGAAGGGGCGGAACTCCTCGCGGAACTTGATGCTGCGGTTGAGTCGCTCGCGCATCCGCGCCCCGTGCGGCGCGGCGAGGATGCTGCGGTTGCCCAGAGCGCGCGGACCCAGCTCGCACTGCCCCTGCATCCAGCCCACGATCCGGCCCTGCTCGAGCTCCGCGGCCACCCGCTCGAGCAGCTCGGCGCCGCCCACGCGCTCCGCGGCGAAGCCGTCCTCCCCGGCCACGCGCACGAGCTCGCCGGCGTCCACCGGCGGTCCCCAGAAGGGATGGTCGGGTACGGCGCGGTGCGGGCGGCCGAAGTGCACGCGGTCGGCGTAGAGCGCGGCCCCGAGCGCGCAGCCCGCGTCTCCCGGCGCGTAGGGCACGTAGAGGTTGCGGAAGCCCGACTCGCGCAGGATGCGGGCGTTGGCCACGCCGTTGAGCGCCACTCCTCCGCCGAGGCAGAGATCGTCGAGCTGCGTCTCCCGGTGCAGCCGCCGCGCCAGATCGACCAGGACGTCCTCGAGCGTCCGCTGCACGCTGGCGGCCACGTCGGCGTAGCGCTGCCCTTCGGAGGTCTGGAGATCGATGGGATCCCACGCATCTCGCGGCGGCCCCAGCGCCTCCACCAGCTTCTGCGACCAGCTGCGCCGGGCGCCGGCGTGGAAATCGAAGAACGACAGGTCGAGCGCCACGCCGCCGTCGCCGGTGCGGCGCACGACGCGCGCCATCACGTCCGCGTACCGCGGCGTGCCGTAGGCGGCGAGCCCCATCACCTTGTACTCGCCCTCGTTGACGGGAAAGCCCAGGTAGGCGGTGAAGGTGGAATAGAGCATTCCCAGCGAGTGGGGAAAGCGCAGCTCGCGCAGGAGCCGCACCGAGGCGCGCCCGCCCTCGTCGATCTCGCCCCTGCCCACGGTGAGCGTGGCCCACTCGCCCACGCCGTCGGCGGTGAGGATGGCCGCGCTGCGCGTCGGGGCGGTCAGGAAGGCCGCGGCGGCGTGCGACTGGTGGTGCTCGCAGAAGAGGATGCGGTCGGGACGGACGCCGAGCTGCGAGGCGATGATGCCCTTCACCCAGAGCTTGCCGCCGAGCGTGTTCTGCATCGCCAGGGGGAAGCTGCGCCACGAGCGGGGAAAGGCGCGCAGCGCCGTCACCAGGATGCGCTCGAACTTCAGCATCGGCTTCTCGTAGAAGACCACAGCGTCCAGCTCTTCGGGCGCAAGGCCCGCCCGCTCCAGGCACCACTCGATGGCGGCGAGGGGAAAGGCGGCGTCGTTCTTGCGGCGCGAGAGGCGCTCTTCCTGCACGGCGCAGACGGGGACGCCGTCCACCACCAGGGCTGCGGCAGAGTCGTGGTAGTGGGCGGAGATGCCGAGGATGCGCATCAGTACTGGCTCCTCAGCGAGGGCTCGTGCCGGGCAGGCGAGAAGCCTTCCGGCTCGCGCCGGGCGGCGCGGCGGGCGAGCCAGGCGAAGACCGGCAGGACGACGAAATACTGCAGGGTCAGGAGCAGGCGCCCGAGCAGGGACGCCAGCGCCACGGCGAGCCGCAGATACGCGCTCCACACCCGTCCGGCTCGCGCCTGCCAGAGGCGCAATCCCTGCTTCTGCGGCGAGAGGCGCGCGAGCTGCTTTCGGGTGTAGCTCATGTGGAAGGCCTCGTCCTCGAGGATGCGGCCGAAGAGCGCGCGCGTTTCCGGATCGTTGTCGAGCACCTCTGCGTAGAGCGCAAATCGGCCTGCCGCGGCCTTCTCCGACAGATGCAGGAAGGCGAGCAGGGTTTCGTCGCTCTCCCGATCCACGCGCAGGTCGTCGAGCCCTCGCTCCCCCGGCGCCAGCCAGTTGGCCTCGAATCCCCGCTCGCCGCGATGGGCCGAGAGGATGGCGCGCGCCCGCTGCGCGAAGAATCCGGCGTGGCGCTGCTCGTCCTCCGCGTGGCGCAGGTAGAGCCGCCTCAGGCCGCCGTCCCGGGTCAGCTCTGCGGCGCGGGAGATGTCGCGCCCCCCGTCCGCCTCGGTGGCGGAGAAGCGCAGGAGCTTGCGTCCCCTGCGGCGCGCGTCGGCCCACACCCACCGGTGCACCGGACGGAGCAGCCGATCGAGCCTGGACGGCGCGGCGCGCACAGGACGCGAACGCTAGCACACTGCTACGCTGGCAGGCGTGCTGCGCGCGACCTGTTGCCTCCTGCTGCTCGTCGCCGCGGCGGCGGCGGCGCGCTTCGCATTCCTCGCCGACCCGGCGTGGTTCCTGCGCCACGTGGTGGTTCCGGCCTGCTACCTGCCCCCGCCGAAGTGGACGCTGCCCGCGCTGCGCTCCGCCGCGATTGCGGCCTCGCTGGCGCTGGTCCTCTGCGCGCGGGCGGCGTTCCGCAGGGCCACGCCGGGCGGCGTCGCGCGCGTGCTCGCCGCGGTGGCGCTCTCGCTGGTGGCCTCCGAGCTGGTCCTGCGCGCGGTGGAGCGGCCGGAGGTGGAAACCTCCCATCCGCGCCTCGAGTGGCAGCTCGGCGCGCGCGACCCGCGCACGGGCTGGGCCTTCGTACCGGGCCGCAGCGTGGTGGTCACGACGCCGGGCAGCGGCCGCCGGGTGCGCTACGACATCGACTCCCACGGCGACCGGGCCGCGTCGGTGGACTTCGTCGAGGACCCTGCCGCGCCCACGCTCCTGGTGGCGGGCGAGTCCATCGCCACCGGCCACGGCCTCGAGTGGAAGGACACCTTCGCGGCGAGACTGGGGGCGATGCTCGGCCTCCAGGTCGTCAACGTGGCGGAGGGCGGGTACGGCAGCGACCAGGCCTTCCTGCGCGTGCAGGACGCGCTGCGGCGCCTGCGGCGTCCGGTGGCGCTGGTGGAGACGGTGCTGCCGGTTCAACTCCACCGGAATGTGGCGGACAACCGCGCGCGGCTGGTGCTCCGCGCAGGCGCACTGGAACTGGCGCCGCCCTCGGCGTCGCGGCTGCGGCTGCGCGAGCTGTTCGTCAACCAGCTTCCCTGGCTCTCCGACGCGCGCCTCGCCGCCAGCATGGAGCTGACCCGCAGGATCCTCCGCGACACCGCGCAGGCGGCGCGCTCGCGCGGAGCGAAGGTGCTCTTCGTCGCGCCGTCGTTCGATCCTTCGCGGCCGGCGCAGCCGGTGCTCGACGCGATGCTGGCGGGCCTGCCCCACCTGGTGGTCGACCTCGATCCGGCGCGGCTCATGCCCTGGGACGGCCATCCCGACGAGCGCGGAGCCGCGCAGATGGCGGATGCCATCGCGGCGGCGCTGCGGTAGAAGGCGCGAGCCTTGCGACTTCCACCCGCCGCCGCGCTGGGCGTGCTCGCCGCCTCCGCCCTCGCCTTCTCGGTGATGGCGGTCATCGCCAAGGCGGCGGCGGCGCGGCTGCCCGGAGCGGAGGTGGCGTTCGTGCGCTTCCTCTTCGGCATCGCCGCCTGCGCGGTCATCGCGGTGCGGCGCCCGATGCGGCCGCGCAACCGGACCGGTCTCCTGCTGCGCGGCGTCTTCGGCGGCGCGGCGGTGCTCTGCTACTTCCTCGCCATCGAGCACCTGCCGGTCGGCATCGCCACGCTGCTCAACTACACGGCGCCGGTCTTCACCGCCCTCTGGGCGGCGCTCTTCCTCGGCGAGGCGCTGGACGCGCCCTCGGTGGGCGCGCTGGCGCTGGCCACCGCGGGGGTGGTGCTGGTGTCCCTGGGCACCTCCGCCGCTTCCGCCGCGCCGGTGACGGAATGGATCCTCGTCGGCGCCTTCTCCGCCGTGCTCTCCGGCGCTGCGGTGACCGCCATCCGCGAGGTGCGCAAGACCGACGGCGCCTGGGAGACGTTCGGCGCCTTCTGCCTTGCCGGTGCCCTGATCACAGGCGTCCCCGGCATCCGCGCGTGGGTGCCGCCCTCGACGCGCGAATGGTGGCTGCTCGCCGCGGTGGGCGCCTGCGCGGTGGTCGCGCAGATGGGGCTCACCTGGGCAATGCGGTACGTGCGCGCCGCGCCGGCAGGCATCGTGCAGCAGCTCACGCCGGTGGGCGCGCTGGCGCTGGGCTTCGTCGTCTACGGCGACCGCATCTCCCCGCTCTCCGCCGCGGGCGCCGCGCTGGCGCTCACCGGCGTGAGCTGGGGAGCGTGGCACGTCTCCCGCGGCGTGCTGCCCGAGGATTCCTAGGCCTGCAACAGGGCGCCTTTCCGCCGCCGTGCCATGCCGACCTCCCGCGCGCGCCGGCATTGCGCGTGGCGGAAGCGGAAGCGGGCCCGGTGCGGCGATGCGCCGCTGGCACCGGACCCCCTGTGGCGCTGCGGGTGTAGACTGCCGGCGAGGAGGGCGAGTGAGCCTCGCGACCCTGAAGCCGCTCTTCCGGCCGCGGTCGGTGGCGGTGATCGGCGCCTCGAGGCAGGAGGGCAGCCTCGGCACGCTGGTGTTGCGCAGCCTCCTCCAGGCCGAGTTCGAAGGCCCCATCCTCCCGGTGAGCCCCGAGCACGACTCGCTGCTCGGCGTGCTCTGCCATTCCTCCATCGAGCAGCTTCCCCTCGCGCCCGACCTGGCGGTGGTCTGCACGCCGCCGGAGACGGTGCCCGCGCGGGTGGAGGCGCTGGGCAGGCGGGGCACGCGCGCGGCCGTGGTGATGACCGCCCTGCGCGACCCGGCTGCCGGCCGCGCCCTGCGCGAGGCGGCGCGAAAGTCGGGACTGCGCCTGCTCGGCCCCGACTCCACCGGTATCCAGGTGCCCGGCGCGCACCTCAACGCGAGCTGGATGGCCGGCCGCGCCCGCTCCGGCAGCGTGGCGCTGGTCTCGCAATCGGGCTCGCTCATCGACGGCATGCTGCCCTGGGCGGAGTCGCGCTCCATCGGCTTCTCGCACGTGATCTGCGCGGTCGAGGGCAGCGCCGACGTGGACCTCGGGGACGTCCTCGATTACCTCGCCACCGACGGCAGCGCCCGCGCGCTGCTGCTCTACGTCCGCTCCCTGCGCGACAGCCGCAAGTTCCTCTCTGCTGCGCGCGCCCTCTCGCGCATCAAGCCGGTCATCGTCATCAAGCCCCGCGGCGGCAACGGCGAGGCCGGGATGGTGTTCCCCAGCGGCGAGGCGCTGCCCGGGGTGGATCCGGACCTGGTGTACGACGCAGCCATCGCGCGCGCCGGCATGCTCAGGGTGCACGACATCGACGAGCTCTTCGATGCCGCCGAGACCCTTACCCGCGGCAGGCGCCCCCGCGGCGAGCGCCTCGCCATCGCGGGAAACGGCCTCGGGCCCGCCGAGATGGCCATGGGCGCGCTGCGCGAGGGAGGCGGCAAGCTCGCCTCTGTTTCGGCCCGGACGCGCGCGCGGCTTCAGCTCGCTTCCGGCGACGTGCTCGAGCTGGGCCGCGATGCGACGCCGGAGAGCTATCGCGAGGCGGTGTCGCTGCTGGCCGCCGACCCTGGCGTGGATGCGGTGCTGATCATGCACGTCGAGACGGCGCTCGCCCCCGCCGACGCCTGCGCCGCCGCGGTGATCGAGGCGGCCCGCGGCGGAGAGCGCCTCGTCTTCGCCTGCTGGCTGGGCGCCGACCCGCGGGGCGAGGCGCTGCGGCGGCTGACGGAGGCGGGCATCCCCAACTATCGCACGCCGGAGAAGGCCGTCCGCGCCTTCCTGCGGCTGGTGCACTACCAGCGTAGCCAGTATCTCCTGTCGCAGACGCCGGCGACGCCCATGCCGGACAGCGCCACCCGGCGGGTGCAGGAAGAAGCCCGCGCGCTGATCCGCGGCGCGCTGGAGGATGGGCGGCTCTGGCTGCACGAGGAGGAGGCGCGGGCGCTTCTCGCCCTCTATGGCATCGGGTCGGCGCCGGCGCGGCTGGTGGTCTCGCCCGACGAGGCGGTCCGGGTCGCGCAGGAGCTGGGCTACCCGGTGGCGCTGCGGCTCTCGATGCGTCCGGCCGCTCCGCGCATCGCGCTCTCCACCGACGCCTCGGTGCGCGACGCGGCGGCGGCGCTCTTCGCGCAGCCCGGAGCGGAGCTCGCCGGGACGCCGGGTCCGCGGGTGGTGGTGCAGTCGGTGCGGCCCCGCCCCGACGCGCTCGCCCTGATGGCGGGCATCGCCACCGATCCGGTCTTCGGCCGCGTCATCCACCTGGGGCCGGGCGGGCTGCAGAAGCGCATCGACGAGGGCGGCGCGCTCTCGCTGCCGCCGCTGAACCTGGCCCTGGCGGAGGCGATGATCTCGCGGACCCGCATCGACGAGATGCTGGCGCAGACCTTCAATCGCTCCGGGCTCGACAAGGCGGCGCTGGGCGTGCTCCTGGTTCACCTCTCCGAGATGGCGGTGGACCTGCCCGAGCTGATGCTCCTGCAGATCAATCCGCTCCTCGCCGACCGGCTGGGCGCCTCCGCGGAGCAGGTCCACGTCGCCATCGAACGGCCGCGCCCGGGTCGCGCGGCGCTGTCCATCCGCCCCTACCCGGGCGAGCTGGAGGAGGAGCTGACGCTGAAGGACGGCAGCAAGGTGCTGGCGCGGCCGGTCCGGCCGGAGGACGAGCCGGCCTGGTCGCGGCTGCTCGCGCGGCTCACTCCCGAGGACCTCTACAGCCGCTTCGGCAAGGCCGGGCCGGTGCCGCGCGAGGTGGCGCTGCAGCTCATCCACATCGACTACGACCGCGAGATGAGCTTCGTCGCGGTGGAGGGCGGCGAGATCGTGGCGGTGGTGGACTCGATGACTTCGCCCGACAACAGCGAGGCCGAGTACTCCATCTTCGTCCGCTCCGACCGCAAGCGCTCCGGGCTCGGCCGCGCCCTGATGGAGAAGATGATTCGCTACTGCCGCCAGCGCGGCACCGGCAGGCTCTGGGGCATGGTGCTGAAGACCAACGTCGCCATGCTCAGCCTCGACTTCAAGCTGGGCTTCGCGCCGGACCTGCGGGCCGAGCCGGACGAGTACATGGAGAAGATGGTGCTGAGGCTGTAGAGCGCA
Source organism: Myxococcales bacterium (assembly GCA_035702105.1). Lineage (GTDB taxonomy): Bacteria > Myxococcota > Myxococcia > Myxococcales > 40CM-4-68-19 > 40CM-4-68-19. Next base: position 18,894 of record DASSQZ010000251.1, read on the forward strand.
TCTCATGACGTCGCGGTCCAACACCACAAGCGTAGTCCCTAAGCCGCCTTCGGCGGCCGGGACTATCCGAGCATCTGCCGGATCTGCTCCACCAGTTCCTTGGTGGAGAACGGCTTGGTCACGTACAGGTCCGCTCCCATGGCCATGCCCTTCGCCACGTCGGTGTCCCGCCCCTTGGCGGTGAGCATGACGATCTTCACCTGCGCGGAGCGCGGATCGTTGCGCAGCTTCTCGCAGACCTCGAAGCCGTTCAGCCGCGGCAGCATGATGTCGAGCAGCACCAGGTCGGGGACGATCCTGCCCACCGCCCGCAGCGCCTGCTCGCCGTCGGCGGCAATGTCCACCTCGAAGCCCTCGCGCCTCATCAGGAACTCGAGCGAGGTGACGATGTTGGGCTCGTCGTCCACGATCAGGATGCGCTTTTTTGCCATCGCTGCTCCTCGGAGACGCCCGGCGCCGGCCGCGGCGCTTCCAGCGGCAAGACGAACGAGAACGTGGCTCCCTTGCCCAGCTCGCTCTCCACCCACAGCCTTCCACCGAAGTGCTCGACGATGCGCCGGCTGATGGGCAGGCCCAGGCCGGTGCCCGGCTTGCCCTGCAGCGTATCGCCCACCTGCCGGAACTTCTCGAAGACGGTCTCGTGATCGGCGCGGCGGATGCCGGGGCCGTTGTCCTGCACGTCCACCCGCAGGAAGCCGTTCGCGGTCGAGAGCCGCACCTCCACCCGCCCCTCGCCGGGCTTGCACACCTTCACCGCGTTGGAGAGCAGGTTGATCAGCACCTGCACCAGCCGGTCGCGGTCCGCCATCACCCGCGGCAGGCTGCCTTCGCCGAGCGAGGTCAAGAGCTCCACCCGGCCTTCCCGGAAGAGCTGGCTGGTGGTTTCCGCCGACTCGCGCACCACCTCGTTCACGTCCAGCTCGGTGGTGTGCCACTCGGCGCTGCCGGCCTCGATCTTGGCGAGGTCGAGCACCTGGTTGATGAGCCGGGTGAGCCGCTCGGTCTCCTTGACGATGATGGCGAGGAAGCGCTTGCGCTCGGGCAGGTGGATCTCCGGGTCGTCGAGCAGGATCTCGGAGAACGCGCGGATGGAGGTGAGCGGCGTGCGCAGCTCGTGGGTCACGGTGGACATGAAGTCGTCCTTGAGGTGGTCCAGCTCCTGGAGCCGCACGTTGGCGGCTCGCAGCTCGGCGGTGGCCGCTTCCAGCTCGCGCGACTTGCTCTCCAGTTGCCGCGAGTAGGCGCGCACCTGCGACGCCTCGTCGAGGATGTCCATCACCTCCTCCATGCCCGGAGGCTCCTCCTGGACGATGGAGGCGATCAGCACCCGCGCCGAGGCGCTGCCGATGGCGCCGGCGAGCTGCGTCTCCGCGAACAGGACCAGGTCCGCGTCGGCGGGCAGCTCTTCCAGCGCTTCCGCGCCGCGGCGGCGCGCATAGGCCAGGAACGCCTCGCGTGCCCGGTCGGGTCCGAGGAAGCGGCCGATCAGCGGCAGGAGATCCTGCACCGAGGCGCCCGAGCGCCGGAAACCGGTGAACCATTGCGTCCGCCGCGCGACGTCCACGAAGCGCGTCGCCTGCGCCATGTCGGCAAGGCCCTGCCGCCCCGAGACCGAAACGCCCACGTAGGCGCCGATGTTGGCGAGCATCGACCAGAAGAGGGAGTGCGAAATCTCGTCGAGGCCGGTGAGCCCGAAGAGCTGCTGCGGCCGGAGCAGCTCCATGCCGAGCGGCCCCTGGGTGAGGAAGTCCGCCGGCAGCCACCCCGACTTGGCGAACGACGGCAAGAGCAGCGTGTAGGCCCAGACGGCGAACCCTGCCGTGAGGCCGGCGATGGCGCCCGCGCGGGTGGCGCCCTTCCAGTAGATCCCGCCGAGGATGGAAGGCGCGAACTGCGCCACCGCGGCGAACGAGATGAGGCCGGTTGCGACCAGCGCGTACGCCTCGCCGGCGGCGCGGAAATGGATGTAGCCGAGCATGAGGATGCCGGTGATGGCGCCGCGCCGGATCAGCAAGAGGACGCCCGAGACGTCGCGGCGCTCGCTCATCCTCAGCCACTTCTGCCGCAGCAGCACCGGCATCACCAGGTCGTTGCAGACCATGGTGGAGAGCGCGATGGTCTCCACGATCACCATGCCGGTGCCGGCGGAGAGCCCGCCCACGAAGGCGAGCAGCGCCAGCGCCTCCTTCCTGTGCGCCATGGGCAGGGTGAGGACGAAGGTGTCGGCGTCCACTCCGCCGCCCTCGAAGCGCATCAGGCCGCCCAGCGCGATGGGCAGGACGAAGACGTTGATGAGCAAGAGGTAGAGCGGGAAGAGCCAGGTGGCCTTGCGCAGGTGGTCCTCGTCCACGTTCTCCACCACCGAGATCTGGAACTGCCGCGGCAGCGTCATGATCGAGAGCATGGAGAGGAAGGTGAGGAAGGCCCAGGTGGCGTAGCTGCCCTTCGCCACAGTCAAGAGCGGCTGCAGTCGCTCCGACTCCGCGGCGAGGCGGAAGATCTCGCCGAAGCCCCGGTAGACGCCGAAGGTGACGAACGCGCCCACCACCAGGAAGCCCACCAGCTTGATCACCGATTCGAAGGCGATGGCCGCGACCAGCCCTTCGTGGCGCTCGGTGGCGTCGAGGTGGCGGGTGCCGAAGAGGATGGTGAAGGCGGCGAGCATGAGCGCGATGTAGAGCGCGGTGTCGTTGACGATCGGCTGCGCGCCCGCCTGCGCGGGCATGACGATGTGCGGGTAGTTGTGGAGGATGACGAAGCTGCCGGAGATGGCCTTGAGCTGCAGCGAGATGTAGGGCACGACGCCGATGACCGCGATGATGGTGACGAGCCCGCCCAGCGCCTGGCTCTTGCCGTAGCGCGAGGCGATGAAGTCGGCGATGGAGGTGATGCGGTACGCCTTGCTGATGCGGATGATCTTGCGCATCGCGTACCACCACAGC